>DASUCK010000051.1:0-4276 GCA_036276095.1 Nonomuraea sp.
GGTATCCGGGGGATTGAATTACGTGCTGCATTCGCGGCTCTGGTGGCCGGGGAAGGCCCCGGATCCGTTGCCGGATCCGGGGCCGAGGGTGCCGCGTCGTCACGGCATGTTGCCGGTCCAGCGGTTCGCGGCGGCCTTGTAGACGGTGTAGGTCTCGCCGTTGAAGTACGGAGAGGAGATGTGGTCGTAGCGGTCGTTGCCGTCGGTGTCCCAGGCGACGCTGTTGACGCCGACGAGGTAACCGGTGCGTGAGGCGCTCTTGTAGTTGTAGAGGAACGGTCCGCCGCTGGCGCCGGCGGTGAAGGAGCACGTGAACCCGATGTGCTCCTGCAGGTTGTACTTCCGAGCCTCGGGCATCGGCTTGGTCTTGCCGTAGCACCACTTCATCGTGCGGCCGGTGTACGGCTTGTCGCCGTCCGGGTGCTCGCCCGCGGGGTAGCCGAACGAGAACACGTTCAGCTTCGTGCTCCGGTTCCACGTGAAGCCCTGGCCGCCGACGTTGTCGCCGAGCCGGCCGACGTTCGTACGGGTCCACCTCCAGCGGCCGTCGACCTTCTGCCAGCCGACCTTGATGCCGTTGTAGACGTTGACGAACGCGTAGTCGAAGTCGTAGTCCTCCTTCACCACGAAGTCGTCGTGCGCGTTGAAGGTCTTGGCGGCGTAAATGCCGTAGGGGGCCTTGCCGTTCCAGGCCCGGTCGCCGTCCCAGTACGACGGAATGAAGATCCAGTTGTCGTAGAAGGTGTTCTTCTTGGTGTCGTACACGCAGTGGGCCGAGGTCGCCACGAGGTTGCGGTACGTGCCCTGCACGGAACTGGCCGAGCAGTAACGCCAGTTCTTCGGGTTTCGGGGGTCGGCTTTCGGCAGCGTGAAGAACACGCGGCCGACGGTGTTCGGCAGGTTGACGTGCTTGCTCTTCTTGGCGGCCGTCTTCTCGGCGCCGATCGGGGGGACGGATCCGGGCGGGCCGTCGGGCTTGTCGTTGCTCGCCTTGATGCCCTTCGTGGACATGTCCAGGGCGCCGTCGTGGTCGGTGGCCAGCTTGATCCGGTCCGGCGTCCAGAACTGGATCGCCTGCTCGGCGGGGGTGGCGGCGTTCTTCGACACGACGTCGGGGGGTGCGGTCGCGCTCGCCGGGACGCTGCCGATCGTGCCCGCGGCCAGCCCGATGGCGATCAGGCCGGCGAGCGGGGCGGCGATGCGCCGTGCTCGGGAATACATGGGGCTCCTCTCCGTTCTCGGCGGCCCAGAGCGGGGTGCTGTGCCCCGGTGGGCCAGGAAAACGTTGGGAACGTTAATGAGCGGCGCGGGGCGGCGGCCAGGAAACGACGCGAAAAAGCATGGGACGGTGCCGTTCCGTTATGGAAATAGCAATTCCGCATGTATGCCGAGAACGCATTTCCGCTGGTCCGGTACGGTGGATAATCGGCTCAGACAACAACGGTAACGGTGATTATCAGAAGCCACTCCTTATCAACCGAATGATGTTCTGGTTGAATGGAGGCATGGACCCGCGCACCCCTTGCCTCATCGGCATCGCACAACGCACCGTTCGCGCTCAGCCCGGACCGGAACCGCTCGACCTGTGGGAGGAGGTCGCGCGGGCGGCCGCCGCCGACGCCCGGCTCCCCGTCGGGCGGCTCGACTCCATCCAGCTCGTCCACTGCGACTCCTGGCAGTACGACTCGCCGGTCGGCCGCCTCGCCGAGCGCCTCGGTGTCACGCCGCGCCACCGGGCGTACTCCAAAGTCAGCGGCACGGCCCCGCAGGTGCTCATCGGCGCGGCGGCGGCCGGGATCGCGGCAGGGGAGTTCGACGCCGCGCTGGTGGCGGGGGCCGAGGCGCTGGCCACGCGGCGGGCGTACCGGCTGGCCGGCGAGCACGTCCCGTGGAGCCACGCCGCCGACCCCAAGCCCCCGTACGGGTGGGAACGGCCACCCCACCCCGCCGAGCTGGCGCACGGACTGTTCCTGCCGGTGCACACGTACGCGATCATGGAGACGGCGCGGCGGGCGGAGCTCGGGATCTCCATCGAGGAGGAGATGCGCGACCGGGGGCGGATGATGGCGCCGATGACCGAGGTGGCGGCGGCCAACCCGCACGCCTGGCGGCGGACCGCGCGCACACCCGAGGAACTGGTCAGCGGGAACCGGTTCGTGGGGTGGCCGTACACGAGGAACACGGTGGCCGTGCTGGAGGTCGATCAGGCGGCGGCGGTCGTGCTGACCAGCGCGGAGCTGGCCGACCGGCTCGGCGTGCCCGCAGATCGGCGGGTCCACCTGCGCGGATGGGCGTACGGGGAGGACACCTGGGAGGTCGCCGCGCGGCCCGCGCTCGGCGCGTCGCAGGCCGTCCCGCGGGTCGCCGCGGCCGCGTTCGAGCGGGCGGGGCTGGAGCTCGGTGACATGGACGCGATCGATCTCTACAGCTGCTTCGCGATCGCGTTGCGGCAGGCGTGCGACGCGATCGGGCTCGACCCGCTCGACCGGCGCGGGCTGACCGTGACCGGCGGGCTGCCGTACGCCGGCGGCCCGGCCAGCGGGTACGTCCTCCACGCGACCGCGACCATGGCGGGGCTGCTGCGCGCGCAGTCCGGGCACGGGCTGGTGACCGGGGTGGGGATGCATCTGACCAAGCACACGTACGCGGTGTGGTCGAGCGAGCCGGGCGGGCGGCTGGGGAGCGCCGCGCCGGTGTTCACCGCCAAGGGAGTGCCGGTCGTGGGGGCGTACGAGGGGGACGGGGTGGTCGCCGGATACACCGTCGCGCACGGGCGGGACGGGGCCGCCGAGCGGGCGATCCTCGTGGTCGACGTGCCGGAGGGCGGGCGGGCGCACGCGGTCGTGGAGGCGGCCGAGCTGCTGGCGGACGCGGAGTCGCGGGAGCTGGTGGGGATTCCCGTGCGGCTGACCACGGACGGGAAGGTCAATGTGGCCGCGTGGTGACTGAGGGAGTGGATTCGGGTGGCCGGTGCCTGCCTCGCCGTACTCGTCAGGGCCCACGGTTGTGAATTCGTGACCTGCGACAGGGACTTCGCCCGGTTGGAGGGGTTGCGCTGGTGGCCGCCGCTCAACTGAACTGGAGCAAAAGGCGCAAGCCGCACTACTCCGCTAGGAAACGTCGGTGGCTGACCGGTTCGACGTCATCGAGGTGGGCCAGAGCGGGCGCCGCCGGTGGGTTGGCCTGGTGGTGGTCGTGGCGGTCGTGCTGGTCCCGGTCGTCGGGTTGATCGTCAGCCGGGAGCCCGAGCCGCAGGCCGTCGAGAGCGCCGTGCCCACGCCGATCAGGTCGCTGACCAGGATCGACAGCCCGCCCAACCTGCTGCAGGTCACGGCTGCCAGGCGGGGTGATGACGAGGTCATCCAGGTGGTGTTCCCGCACGGGGCGCGGGCGGAGGTGCGCTATCCGGCCGAGCTGGGGCTGGCCAGGATGGGGTCCAGGCCGTTCCAGGGGATGTGGGTCGACGGGCTCTACCGGCAGGTCATGGCGCCGTACAACGGGGAGATCGAGGTCACGCGGGGTGGGCAGCCGATCCGCAGCTACGCGCCCAACGTCACGCTGTGGCCGCGCCAGGCGGGCAGCGGCTCGTACGGGCAGGTGCTGCTGTTCGCGTTCGAGAGGTGGCGGCTGGCGATGTACGACCGGGGGGAGGGGCTGACGTTCGACCAGCGGCTCGCCGTCGCGCGGAATCTGAAAGGGAGGGTGACTGATGCCGGCTACCTCGTGTTGTCGTCGGCCGGGGAGCAGGTGCGGCTGGCCCGGCCGGGGGAGACGCGTGGTGACGACCCCGGCGATCGGGATCCGGTCGGGCCGCAGTTGTGGTTCGGCGGCGGTACGCGGCAGATGGTGGCGCTCGTGCCCGCGCCCGACTGCGAGAAGCAGGCCGAGGTGCCGTCCGTGATCGAAGGGCGTGGGCGGCCCGCGGAGTCGGTGTGCCGGGGCGGCGTGCGGGTCGCGGTGACGGGGGCCGACTGGTTCAGGGAGGCGGCGCTCAAGGGCATCCGGGTCACGCTGAAGGACTGAGCCGCTCGGCAAGGGGGCCGTGGCGGCGTTCCGGTGAGCGGGTTGGTCAGTGGCTGGGGTTGCTGTGCTCCGGTGTTCGGGAGGGGCTTAGACCGTGTCCTATGTGGTGAGCGGGACGTTAGTAGGGCGTGGGAAGGAACGAGTGGGAGTGGATTGTCCCGGACGGGTTGTGGGAGATCGTCCGACCGTTGTTGCCGCCGGCGCGGGTGCGTCCGCAGGGCGGTGGGACGCGGAACACGCCTGATGAAGCGGT
>DASUCK010000052.1:0-2942 GCA_036276095.1 Nonomuraea sp.
GCGGCACCTGGGAGGGGCTGCCGGTCCTGACCTGGGGCTGGGCCGACCGGCGGGTGCTGGCCACCCGCCGCCAGCTCCGCGCGATGGACCTGGCGCCCGGCGGCCACGACCCGGTCGCCGCGCTGGTGTTCGGCCACCGGCGTCCGGGTCGCCGGTGCGAGTACGCCCGGCTGTGGCTGATCGCGCGGGCCGTTCCGAAACGGACACCTACAACTGCTCAGCTCCGCGCGGTCCGCGCCGCGCTCATCGCCCGCCGCACCTGCACCGGCCCCTGCGGGCAGGTCCAGCCGCGGTGCGTGTCGACCACCAGCCGGATGTGCCCGGCCTGCGAAACCACAACCAACTTCTGGCCACGCTACGCGGCCGAACACGGCTACACCTGGGAGGAATCAGCATGACCACGAACACCACCGCCGACACCAGCGCCGACAACAACACCGACCGCTGGTTCGCGCTGGCGGCCGACGTCGCCCTGTTCGCCCTCGACAACAACGGCCTGCTGAACGTCCTGCTCATCGAGCGCGGGAACGACCCCGACGACCCGTTCGCCGGGCACTGGGCCCTGCCGGGCGGGTGCGTCGAGATCGACGACGACGAGACGTTCGAGCAGGCCGCGCGCCGGGAGCTGGCCGAGGAAACCGGTCTGATCGCCCCGGCCGTGCTGCTACCGGTCGGCCACTACGACGACCCGAAGCGGGACCCACGTGGCCGCGTGATCTCCATGGCCTTCACCGGCTACCTGCGCCGCCTGACCGAGCCGACCGCCGGTGACGACGCCGCGGCCGCCCAGTGGGTGCTGGTCGACGAGCTGAACCTCGACGCCCTGGCGTTCGACCACGCGGACATCCTGCAGGCCGCGCTCGCGGCCTACCCCAACATCCCGGAGGAGCGCTGATGTACGGGCCCGCCCGACTCGCCAACGGCCGCCAGCTCCGGGAACGCCGTCAGGCGCGGCTCCGACGCGCTCGGCTCGCGAACATCCGACGCGACATGCCGCCCACGGCGGCCGTCATGGACCCGGCCGCCATCGCGGCCGCCTGGACGTCGCCCACCGGCCTGCCCAACGCGGACCTCACCACCGCCCCGCTGCCGCCTCTGTGATCCCTGCCCGCCAACCACTTTTCGTGCACAACCTGGAAGGACCCCGAAATGAGCAAGAGCATCGTTCCCGCCGCCAAGTACACGCCCGCCTCGCCCGCCCAGCAGCGGCTGTCCGACCTGTTCATCTGGATGCCCGAGTTGGTCATCATGGGCATCTTCCTGTTCGGCGCGATGGTCACCAGCGGCCTGATATCGCTGATCTGCCTGCTGCTCGCCGCCCTGCCCGCGGGCTGGATCATCGCGTGCCGCGCCCGCATCGCCCGCCGCAACGCCAAGGTGCTGGCCGACTACGACGCCGACCTGATCGAGGCCGACACCCAGGCGCTGGCCGACACCTTCCGCCCGGACGGTGACCGGTGAACGGCATGCCTTCCAACCAGACACCGCCGCACACCGGGGCTGGAAAGACCAGGGCGCGTACCGCGTTCCGCTCCCCCACCGCGGCCGTGGCCCCGGCCCCAGACGACGACCTGAAGCAGGACGACGTCGCGGTGGACGACCTGCTGGTGCAGGGCGTCCGGATGGCCGACCTGAAGCCGGAAAACCTGGCCCAGGGCAGCCCGGCGTGGAACGCGGCCGCGGCCTACCGGCTCATCGCCTACCTGCCCTACGCCGCCGCCCACTTCGAGAACCTGGCCCGCGAGTGGGCCGCGCTCGCCAACGCGCAGCCCCCCGCCGCGTCCACCGGCGACAACCGGGAGCGGGGGCGAGAGCAGTGAGCATGGGGCTGTTCTTCTGGGCCCGCCGGGCCCGGTGGCGGGCCCGCGCGGTCCGGCAGCTGCTGGTCCGCCTGGCCGTGCCCGTCGTGGCGGCGGTCATCGCGATCGCGACAGGCCAGTTCCTCGCCGCACTCGTCGTCACCGCGGCAGCGGTCGTCATCGCCCTGTTCATCGTCGGCGCCTTCACCACCGACTGGCGCAACGCCCACGTGACCGTGAACCGCCAGTACCGGCGCCTCCAGAAACGAGGCCAGCAATGAGTTTCATCGCCCAGTACCGCGCCGAACGCCGCCAGGACAGGTGGGTCGACGCACAGATCAAACAGTCCACACAGGACGCCGAGGCGCGCCGTCGCCGCGAGGACCGCGCCGAGAAAGACCGGCGCATCCAGCAGCGCCGAGTCGAACGGCGGGCCGCCCGCCGGGTGTGGCTGAGTAGTCGGTTGCCCGACCTCGGCATGGCCGCTCTGTGGGCCACCATGATCGTGCTGCCGATTTCGTTGGCGTGGCAGGCACAGGCCCTGTTCGCGCTGGAAACGTTGCGGATCGCGGAGCCGTTCAACCACGCGTTCCCGGCCGCGATCGAGACCGGTGCCTGGCTGTGCGCGTTCGAGGCCCACCGGCGGATCCGGCGCGGCGACTCCGCCGGGCTGCTGCCCACCTACATGTGGGTGCTCGCCGGTGCGGCCGCGGTCATCAACGGCGCACACGGCCTGGCCGACGGTGGCCCGGTCGCCGGGCTCGCGCTCGCGGTGCTGTCCCTGCTCGGGGTGTTCCTGCACTCCATCCGGCAGGGCCTGGACGCCGCACGGGTGTCCGGCAACGGACACGCCCGGCTCGCACTGTGGCGGCGGATCCGCTACCCGCGGCTGTCCATCGCCGCCGCGAGCCTGCGGGCCGCCCGCGAGCTGACCCCCGCCGAGGCATGGCGCCTGGCGTGGATCGACCGGTTCGGTGTCGGCCCGGACGCGTCCCGCCGCGAACGTCGGCTGGCCCGGCTCGCCGTCCGGCGCGACGCCCGCGACGACCGCAAGGCCGTCCGTGCCGGGGATGTGGTGGTCGTGAACGGCAGGGTTCAGAAGGGGTTCGCCCGCGTCGTGCGCGAGCACGTCGACCGCGAACG
>DASUCK010000053.1:0-3642 GCA_036276095.1 Nonomuraea sp.
GGCGGCGGGTGCCCCGCGGGTGGGTCGGGGTGGCGGCGCTCGTCGCGATCTGCCTGCTGATCGCGCAGGTCGTGGTGTTCGGGCGGGGCGCGCAGGGCACAAAGGTCGCGCCGTTCGCGGCGATGCGGGTGCTGTGGGGCAAGGTGGCGGGGATCGGGATGCCGGAGCTGGCCACGGCGTCCCTGGTTCCGGTGGCCGCGCTGGCGATGGTGCAGCTGTTCTGCCTGGCGTGCGTGTGGGGTGGGGTGGCGGGGCTGGGGTGGCGGCGGGTGGTGGAGCCGCCGGTGCTGCTGCTGGTCGGGATAGGGGCGGCGGGGGTGGGGGCGGCGATGGTGCTGGGCCATCCGGCGGAGTCGCAGCTGTACTTCCTGGAGGGCGCCAGGCCGTACCTGTCGATCGCGGCCGTGTGCGGGATCGCGGGGCGGCGGGTGCCGTGGAGGTGGGCGGGGGCCGGGGTGCTCATCGACCTGGCGGCCGCGTGGGCCGGGGTGCCGGGGGGTGGCGGCCCGCTGGCGGGGGTGGTGGTGCCGTACCTGGTGCTGGGGGCCGGGGTGGCGGTGGCGGTGTGGTGGGGGCGGGGGGTGGTGCTGGCGGCGGTGGCGTTGGGGATCGGGTACGCGGTACCGGCGTCCGCGCGGGAGGTGGTGGTGCACGTGCTGCCGGAGCGGGAGCAGCGGCCGCGGATGATCCCGGACGGCGCGCTGGCGGCCGGGCGGTGGTTGCGGAGGCACTCGGCGCCCGGTGACGTGGTGGCGACCGACCTGCACTGCCGGCCGGTTCTGGAGCCGGCCTGCGACAGCAGGCACTACTGGGTGGCCGGGTTCACCGAGCGGCGCGTGCTGGTCGAGGGCTGGGCGTACGCGGAGAGCACGCTGGCGCGGACGCGGCTGTTCCACGGGTCGTACCTGGAGGTGCCGTTCGCGGATCAGCGGCGGCTGGCCGCGAACGACGCGGTGTTCGCGGCGCCTACGGCCGGCAACGTACGGCGGCTCGCCGACGAGTACGGCGTGCGGTGGCTCTTCACCCGGCCGGACCGGCGGCTGGAAGGGTACGCCGTGCCGCGGTTCAGGAATGCCGCCTTCGCGGTGTACGAGATCCCCGCCGGGTAAAGGGATCGCCATCCCGGCGCACGGTCCGCGGAAACCCGACGCGGCGCGGTGGACGTGCCGATGAGCATGGCCGTTGACGTACGCCCGCAGGCAAAGGATCAGGGAATCTATGGACACGCGTGCCGCCGTGGAGCCGCCCTCCGGAGTCCTCGAGCCGGCGGCCCCGCCGGTCAGCGTGGACATCGTCATCCCGGTGCTCAACGAGGAGCGGGCCCTGCCGGGCTGCGTGCGCACGCTGGCCGACTTCCTCGACCGCGGCTTCCCGCTGCCGTGGCGGATCACGATCGTGGACAACGGCAGCACCGACGCCACCTGGCCGGTCGCGGGCGCGCTGGCCGGGGAGTTCGGCCGCGTGCATGCCCGCCGCATCGACGTGCGCGGGCGCGGCGCCGCGCTGCGGGCGGCCTGGCGGGACAGCCCGGCCGACATCGTGGCGTACATGGACGTCGACCTGTCGACCGACCTGGACGCGCTGTTCCCGCTGGTCGCGGCGGTGGCGAGCGGGCATTCGGAGCTGGCCATCGGCACCCGGCTGGCGCCCGGCGCGCGTACCCGGCGCTCGCTGCGCCGCGAGGTGGTCTCGCGCGGGTACAACGCCCTTCTCAGGTACGGGTTCGGCGCCGGGTTCAGCGACGCCCAGTGCGGGTTCAAGGCGGCCAGGGCCGATGTCGTGCGCCCGCTCCTGGACAGGGTCGAGGACGACGGCTGGTTCTTCGACACCGAGCTGCTCCTGCTGGCCGAGCACAACGGGCTGCGCGTGCACGAGGTGCCGGTCGACTGGATCGAGGACCTGGACTCGCGCGTCCGGATCGTCAGGACGGCGATCGACGATGTGAAGGGCCTGGCCAGGGTGGCCTGGTCGAGGTGGACGGGCCGGGCGGGTGTCGCCGTGGCCCGGCCTGAGCCGAGGCCGCGGCACCCCGACGCGGTGGTGTCCCCGCCGCGGCCGGGGGCCATGGCGTCGGCGGCGGCGCTCGTGCCGGCCCTGGCCGTGTACGCGCTCGCCTACGTCCCGCTGCGCGAGCTGTGGGCTCCGGCGGCGGCCAACCTGGCGGCGCTGCTGCTGGTCACCGTCGCGGCCCACCGCGGGCGGCGGGCCCGGTGGACGGCCGCCCCGCGGGCCTTCCTCGCCCACTACGCGATCACCACGGCGGCGGTGCTCGCGTCCCCGCTGGGCGAGGGCCGGCCGGCCGAGGTGGGCACGGCCGTGGCAGCGTACTGCGCACTCGCCATGATCCGCTTTCCCCGCGCGAGGAACTGAACACACACATGGAAACGACGGAGCTACGCCGGCTGATCGCGCTGGAGGACACCCACTGGTGGTACCGCGAGCGCCGGGCCGTCCTGCGCAGCGAGGTGCGCAGGCTCGGCCGGCCGGGGCGGGCGCTGGACATCGGCGCCGCCGGCGGCGGCAACACGCGAGTGCTGGTGGAGGAGGGCTGGGCGGCCACGGCCACGGATCTCAGCCAGACCGCGCTGGCGCTGGCCAGGGAACGCGGCGTGCGGGCGGTTCGAGCGGACGTGCGGGCTTTGCCGTTCGCGTCCGGGAGCGCCGAGCTGGTGACGGCGTTCGACGTGCTGGAGCACGTTCATGAGGACCAGCTGGTGGCCGAGGAGATCGCCAGGGTGCTGGCGCCGGGCGGGCACACGTTGATCGCGGTGCCGTGCGACATGGCGTTGTGGTCGGCGCACGACGAGGCCGTGGGGCACGTCCGCCGTTACCATCGCGAGTCGCTGGTCGGGGTCGTGGAGAAGGCCGGTTTGCAGGTTCAGCGGGTCTGGAGCTGGAACGTTCTGCTGCGGCCGGTGGTGAGCCGGCACCGGCGGCGGTCCACCGGGAGCGACCTGCGGAGGCTGCCGGCCGCGGTCAACGCGGGGCTGCTCGCGGTCGTCCGGGCCGAGCGGTGGCTGCCGGTCAAGCGGCTCGAAGGGGTGACCCTGTTCCTGCGGGCGCGGTCGCGAAAATGAGGGCCCGCGTTCGGGCACGCGGCCGAGAAGGGGGAGGGCTCCCGTTCCGGAAGTGAGGTGGGACCGTGACAGCCGGCGGGCGGGAGAGGGCCTAGGCTTGGTTCGTGGTGATTCACGCCTTACTCGCGGCTACCCTTGCCATGGCCTCGTCGCCTGCGGCCACCGTACCAGCGAAGATCGATTGCGCGCGGGTGAAGTGCCTGGCGCTGACGTTCGACGACGGGCCGGCCCGCACCACGCCCACCCTGCTCAAGGCGTTGAAGCGGGCCGGGGCGAAGGCGACCTTCTTCATGACCGGCGCACACGCCGAGGAGCAGCCCGGCATCGCCCGGCAGGTGGCGGCGCAGGGCCATGCGATCGGCAACCACACCTATTCCCACGCCTCGCTGCCGACGCTGCTCGACGAGGAGATCCTCGACGAGATCGAAACCACCCAAGACGCCATCGAGGAGGCGACGGGGCGGCGGCCGGTGATGTTCCGCCCGCCGTACGGGCACACCGACGAGCGGGTGCTGGGGCTGGCCGACCAGCTGGAGCTGGCGCAGATCATGTGGACGGGCACCAC
>DASUCK010000054.1:0-11891 GCA_036276095.1 Nonomuraea sp.
TCGACGATCGCCTTCAGCGGGGCCAGCCCGGTGCCGCCGGCCACGCACAGGATGTCGCGCGCGCTGTCCTCGCGCGGCACCATCGTGCCCATCGGCGGGCCCAGCATGAGCGTGTCGCCGACGCGGGTGTGCCGGGTGAGCGCCGTGGACACCCACCCGCCGGGGACCGAGCGCACGTGCAGCCTGATCGTGTTGTCCGGGCGCGGCGCGTTGGCGATGGAGAACGTCCGCCACACGCGCGGCCAGCGCGCGGTCTGCACGGTGACGTACTGGCCCGGCTGGTACGGCAGCCGCTGCGTGGGCCGCAGCGTGAGCACCGCGATGTCCCGGTGGCGCGGCTCGTGGTCGATCACCTCGGCCAGCCACCACGCGGAGGAGACCCCGGCGTCGCCCGCGGCCGACTCGATCATGAGCTCGGCGGCGGTCGTGTACGCCGACACCCAGGCCGCCTCGATCTCGCCGTCCCACACGTCGGCGGCGAAGCGGCGGACCGTGGCCAGCAGCGCGTTGCCGACCGCCGTGTAGTGCTCGGCGAGCACGCCGTACTTGCGGTGGTCGCGGCCCAGCTGGCCGAGGTACGCGGCCAGGCTGTCCGGGCTGTCCAGGCTCCACACGATCCGGGTCAGCGCTCTGAAGAGCCGGTCGCGCTGGACGTTCATGGCGGGCGGGAACATGGCGCGCAGGTGCGGACTCTCGGCGAACAGGCGGCCGTAGAAGTAGGCCGTGGCCCGTTCGGCGTGCGGCTCGACGACGGAGAAACTCTCCTTCACCAGGCGCGGATTCAACGACATGAAAAGCAACCCCACTTTGCTGACCGGAATCGGGTTCCGGTCTCGTCGTTCCACCTCCCTGACGGCTCCGGGTGACGAGCGTGCCGCGTGCCCCGGCACATCCGACGCGCTCAAATGCGAGTCTTACACCGCTCATGAGGCGTCACAACCGTTTCCCCCCAATACGGTGCGAAATCAACTAGTGGCCGAGTGAATAAAAGTCATATTCACATGTACTGGCCCGGCGCCTCCGGGACGCCGAAACTCGGAAATCCCTGATGTCGGGAAAATCGGCTATTTTCGTCCGTGGCTGCTGCCCTCCCGTCCCCCGGCTCCCGCGCCCTCTGGTGCGAAAGGTGACAAAAGGTGTGATTCTCGCCCGGATGGGCCCCTCCGCCGCGGGTGGGGCGGCCGTGAGCGCCGGTCCCGGTGGGCGGGAGCGTCATCCCGTGGGCGGCAAAGTGGTGGAAGGAGATCATCGGGAAGGGTGACATATCGGAAAGCTCGTACGCCATGATGGGGCGACCAGCCGTCACCTCCGACGGGAGAACGCATGTCCCGACCGCTGATCGGAATCACCGCCTACTTCGAGGCCGCCCGCTGGGGTGACTGGGTGCGCGAGGCCGTACTCTCCCCGCCCTCCTACGCCAAGGCGGTCGTCCGCGCCGGCGGCGCCCCCGTGATGCTGCCCCCGCTCGACCCCCACGCCGTGGACGACTACGTACGCGGCCTCGACGGCCTGGTCCTGGCCGGCGGCGTCGAGCTGGCGGCCGCCACCTACCAGGCCGAGCAGGACGAGCGCGCCTCCGAGCCACAGCCCCACCGCGACCGCTTCGAGCTGGCCCTGGCCAGGGCCGCCGTCCGCGCCGACGTCCCCGTCCTGGGCGTCGCGAGGGGCATGCACGTGCTCAACGTCGCCCAGGGCGGCACCCTCATCGGCTGGCTCCCCGAGGTGCTCGGCAACGACCGCCACGGCGCCCCGGGCACCCCCCACGCGATCCAGGTGAGCGTCTCCAGCAAGCTCGGCAAGGCCGTCGGCGACCACGTCGAGGTGGTCGCCCCCCACCGCCAGTCCGTACGCCGCCTCGGCACGGGCCTGCTGGCCGTGGCCTGGGCCGAGGACCAGATCGTCGAGGGCATCGAGCTGCAGGGACACCGGTTCGGGGTGGGCGTGCAGTGGCACCCCGAGCGCGGCGGCGACGACCGGCTCTTCGATGCGTTCATGGAGGCGGCCCGCTAGGCTGCGATCATGCCGCTGCACCCCCAGGCGCGCGATTACCTCGCCGTCTATCCGTCGGATCTCGACACCGACCTGGCCGGTCTCGACCTGGCCGGGATCCAGGACATGCGCGCGCAGGACGCCATGGCGGCCCACCGGGGGCCGCTCACGAAGCTGCCGTTCGTCCGCGACGAGGTCGCCGAGGACGTGCCGATCCGGATCTACCGCGCCGACCCCGGCGACGGCCGGCTGCCGGTGCTGGTCTACTTCCACGGCGGCGGCTGGGTCTTCGGCAGCGTCAAGCGCAACGACGCCGTCGGGCGCGACCTGGCCATCCGCACCGGCGCGGCGGTGGTGTCCGTCGACTACCGCCTGGCCCCCGAACACGCCTTCCCGGCCGCCGCCGACGACGCCTGGACGGTGGTGCGCGACATCTTCGCCCGGCCCGCGTTCTACCAGAGCGACGGCACGGTGGCCGTCATGGGCGACAGCGCCGGCGGCAACCTCGCCGCCGTGGCCGCCTGGCTGGCCCGCGACGCCGGGCTGCGCCTGTCCCACCAGGTGCTGGTCTACCCCGTGCTCGACACGGCGATGGACACGCCGAGCTACCGCGAGTTCGCCAAGGGCTTCGGGCTCGACGCCGCGGAGATGGCCTGGTTCGCCCGCCAGTACGCGCCCGGCGCCGATCCGGCCGACCCCCGGCTGTCGCCGCTGCGGCTGGCCGACCTGTCGGGGCTGCCGCCGGCGACCGTCGTGACCGCCGAATACGACGTGGTCAGAGACGAGGCCGAACGCTACGCCGGCCGCCTGGCCGCCGCCGGCGTGCCGGTCCAGCTGCGCCGCTTCGACGGCGCCCTGCACGGCTTCTTCGGCCTGCCGGGCCTGTTCGACCAGGCCGCCGAGGCCCGCGCGTACATCGCCGACCGCCTGCGAGCCTCCTGGAGCCCCGCGACGTGACGTACGACAAGCTCAAGGTCGACACCCCGGCCGACGGCGTGCTGCGGGTCACCATCAGCGCGCCCGGCCGGCTCAACGCCGTCGACGCCGCCGCCCACCGCGAGCTCGGCGAGATCTGGCGCGCGGCCGACCGCGACGACCGCGTGCGGGCGATCCTGGTCAGGGGAGAGGGCGAGGCGTTCTCCGCGGGCGGCGACCTGTCCATGATCGAGGAGATGATCGGCGACCACGCCACCCGGCTGCGGGTGTTCGCCGAGGCCCGCGACATCGTCTACAACGTACTCAACTGCTCCAAGCCGGTCGTCTCGGCCATCCAGGGCCCCGCCGTCGGCGCCGGGCTCGCCGTCGCGCTGCTGGCCGACATCTCCGTCGCCGGCCGTACCGCGCGCATCATCGACGGCCACACCCGGCTCGGCGTCGCGGCCGGCGACCACGCCGCGATCATCTGGCCGCTGCTGTGCGGCATGGCCAAGGCGAAATACCACCTGCTGCTGTGCGAGCCGGTCACCGGCGAGCAGGCCGAGCGCATGGGCCTGGTCAGCCTGTGCGTCGACGACGACCAGGTGCACGACAAGGCCATGGAGATCGCCGCACGCCTGGCCGCCGGCGCGCAGGAGGCGATCAGGCTGACCAAATACTCGCTCAACAACTGGCTGCGCCTGGCCGGGCCGTCCTTCGACGCCTCCCTGGCCATGGAGTTCCTCGGCTTCACCGGCCCCGACGTCGCCGAGGGCGTGCGCGGGCTGCGGGAGAAGCGGCCCCCGTCCTTCTCGTGAACGGACCATGAATGCTCCTCCCGGCCTCGGGTAGGCGCACGCCATGAAGGACAACGATGTGGTGGAGCTGCTGCTACGCCAGCACGAGGAGATAAAGGGTCTGTTCGACGAGGTCGAGAACGCCGCCTCCGAGGACAAAGCAGAGGCCTTCCAGCGGCTGGTGCGGCTGCTGGCCGTCCACGAGACAGCAGAGGAGGAGATCGTCCACCCATACGCGCGCCGCAGGATCGACCACGGCGACGAAGTGGTCGACGAGCGGCTCGCCGAGGAGAACGCCGCCAAGGACATGCTCACGCAGATGGAGAAGGACGGCGTCGACCATCCTCAGTTCGCCACCAACCTCGCCACGCTCCGCAAGGCCGTGGTCGAACACGCCGAGCACGAGGAGCTCGAGGAGTTCCCCAGGCTCAGGCAGGCGACCGGCGACAAGGAGCGCCAGGCGATGGCCATCGGCGTCAAGGCCGCCGAGGCCATGGCGCCCACCCACCCGCATGCCGGGGTCGAGACGGCGCCGAAGAACCTGCTCGCCGGGCCGCCCGCCGCCATCATGGACAGGACCCGGGACGTGATCCGTAAGGCGATGGGCAAGCGGTCCTGAGCGGGACGCGGGAGGCAGGCCGGACACCCGGGGCGCGAGGCGGTTGAGCAGGAGCTCCTCCGCCGCGGGTGCCGGCCTCCCGACGTGTCAGCGGGGCCGGCGGGCGTGGAAGACGAAGGCCGGGGGAGCGTTGCGCCACACCGTGCGCCCCGGCACGACCTCCTCGAACCGCTCGTCCAGCAGCGTCCGGAACCGCCGCGCCGACGACATCGGAATGGCGTGGATGTAGGAGAACGTGGTGAACGCGGCGCCCTGCCCCATCGCCGCCGTCACCGCTCCTAAGAGGTCACACTGCAACTGCTCGGGAAAGGCCGCCCACGGCAGCCCGCTCACCACCACGTCCGCCTGCCGCAGCCCCCGCTTCCGGAGCAGGTCGATCAGCCGCGCCGCGTCGTCGTGCGCCACGTCCACGGTCGGGAACCGCTCGGACAGCAGCCGCGCCATCCGCTCGTTCACCTCCACCGCCAGGTGGTGGCCGCGGCCGCCCAGCCGCTGCTGGATCTCCACCGTGAACGCCCCCGTGCCGGGTCCGAGCTCGACCACCGTGGGCTCGCCCCGTTCGGGAACGGGCGCGCAGACGGCCGCCGCCAGCCGCCGGGAGCTTGGCGCGACCGCCCCGATCATGGCGGGCGCGCGGAGAAACTGGCCGAGCAGAAGTGCGGTGTCGTTGGACATGCGTCGAACGTAAAGCCAAGATCGTGCCCGATCGCTCCGCCCTCCGGGCGGAACTGCGGCCAGTAGGAGGAGGAGCGGTCCTCCGCTGGGAGGATCAGCCGGTCAGGCGGTCCGGATACCGTGAGCGCATGCGTTGGCGTGGCGTTCCGCTGGATGTTCTCCTGGCGGTCTCCGGTGTGGCTCTCGACCTGCTGGCCACGGCTCACGCGGGCGACACGAAGGTCCTGCCGGCCGAGGCCAACATCCCGATGGCGCTGCTGGCCGGCCTGCCCATGGGCCTGGTGCGCCGCTGGCCGGTGCCCGTCACCCTCTACCTGGCCGTCCTGCTGGCCATCACCGACCAGGTGGGGTCGCTCACCTCCAACACGGCGCAGATCCTCGTCTGCGTCGCGGTCGGCGTGGCCGGGTTCAACGCCGGCTGGCGCGGCACCGCGGCGGCCGTGGCGGCCACGATCGCCGCGACCGCCGTCAACATCGCCGACCCCGGCGTGGCGCTGGCCGCCGACACGTGGATGTACTCGTTCCTGCTGCCGGTGTTCCCCGCGGCGCTGGGGGCGTACCTGCGCAGCTCGGCCGGGCGGCTGCAGGAACGCGACGTCACCCCCGACGCGCTGCTGGCCGCCGGCGGCGTGGCGATCACCGTGCTCAGCACCTGGACCACCTGGCACTCCGGCAGCATGCCCGTCTGGGTGGTCGGGCTGCTGGCCGTGGTGGGCGGCCTGTCGCTGGGCGTGGCCAGGCGCATGCCCGGGCTTGTCCTCGTGGTGCAGGGCGTGCTGCTCGTCTGCGCCGACATCTACCTGAACGCCGCCGTCAACACGTGCGTGATCCTCACGCTCATCGCGATCGGAGTGTTCGCCATGCGGGTGTCGTCCTGGCCGTTGACGGTGGCCGCGTACTTCGCCGGTTCGCTGCTCACCGCGATCGCCGTCGTCGGCGACGAGACCGACATCACCGCCTTCCGCACCGGCGTCCTCATGACGCTGGTCGCCACCCCCATCGCCATCGGCCGCTACCTCGGCGTACGCCAGGCCGCCGCCGCCTCGGAGAAGCTGCGCGCCGAGGAGGCCGCCCGTGCCGCGGTCGCCCAGGTGCGCGCCGACCAGCTGGCCGAACGCGAGCGCATCGCCCGCGACGTGCACGACATCGTCGCCCACCACGTCGGCGCCATGGTGTTGCGGGCCAGCGCCGCCCGCTACACTGCGCCAGACGGCCCCGTCGCCGACGCGCTCAACGACATCCGCGAGACCGGCCACCAGGTGCTGCAGGATCTGCGCGACCTGCTCGACCTGCTGCGCGCGCCCGACCGTGAGCCGCACCTGCTGGCCAATCCCGCCGATGTGGTACGCGAGTCGGCCGAGCGCATGGCCGCCGCCGGGCTCCTGGTCGACCTGGATCTCGACCCGGCCACCGACCAGGCCCCGCTCATCGCCCGCACCTCCGCCGCCAGGATCGTCCAGGAAGGACTCACCAACGTGCTCAAACACGCAGGCCCCGGCACGCGGGTCCGCGTCACCGTGGTCCCCGAGGGGGAGGGGCTGTCGGTGGAGATCCGTAACGGTCGCCCGCCCACGACCATCGAGCGCCTGCCGTCCTCGGGCCGCGGTCTGGCCGGTATGCGCGAGCGCGTGCGCGCCCTCGGCGGCACCCTCAGCGCCGGGCCCGACGGCGAGGGCGGCTGGCTGCTGGCCGCCAGCCTGCCGGCGAGGAGCGCCGCGTGATCCGCGTGCTGGTGGCCGACGACCAGGCGCTCGTCCGCGCGGGCGTGCGCATGCTGCTGCAGGCCACGGGGGACATGGAGGTCGTGGCCGAGGCCGAGGACGGCGCCGAGGCGGTGCGCCTGGCCGAGCACCACCTGCCCGACGTCGTCCTCATGGACCTGCGCATGCCCAGGGTCGACGGCCTGGAGGCGATCAAGCGCGTGCTCGCCGCCCGGCCCGGCACCCGCATCGTGGTGCTGACCACGTTCGCCGAGGACGCCAACGTCTACTCGGCGCTGCGCGCCGGCGCGGTCGGCTTCCTGGTCAAGGACGACGACCCCGAGCGCATGGTCGAGGCGGTGCGCCGGGCGGCGGCCGGCGAGCAGCTGCTGGCCCCGTCGGTGCTGCGCCGGGTCGTCGAGCGGTTCCTGGCCGCGGCCGAGGAGCAGGCCGCGGCGCCCCCGCCGCCCGGGCTGACCGAGCGGGAGCTGGAGGTGCTGGCCCTGGTCGGCACCGGCCTGTCCAACGCGGAGATCGCCGAGGAGCTGCACGTCGGCGTCACCACGGTCAAGACCCACATCGCCGCCGCCATGGAGAAGCTGGGCCTGCGCAACCGTATCCAGGCCGCCGTGGTCGCCCACCGCACCGGCCTCGTGGACGCCTCCTTCCGCCCGGTACGCCGCGGCCCCGCCTGATCCCGCAGCCCTCATGACCCCGGCCCGCCCACCGGGTCCGCCATCCGGTGGACAACGCTCGTGGTCAATACAGCTAGGGTCGTAGGTGTGTACGTCAAGATCTGTGGCTTGCGCGAGCCCGGCCACGTCGCCACCGCCGTCGAGGCGGGCGCCGACGCCGTCGGGTTCGTGATGACCAGGAGCCCCCGCCAGGTGGCGCCCGAGCGCGCGGCCGAGCTGGCCGCCCTGGTGCCCGGTCACGTGCTCACGGTCGGCGTGTTCCGCGGCGAGGACCCCGAGACGGTCCGCGCGGCCGCGCTGACCTCCGGGGTCCGGGCCGTGCAGCTGCACGGCAGGCACCCCCACGGCGACTTCACCGCGCTCAAAGACCTTGGCGCCGTCCTGGTCAGGGCCGTCGACGCCGACGCCGACCTGCGGTGCGGCGCCTACGACGAAGACCTGCTCCTCGTCGACGCGCCCCACGCCGGCTCCGGGCAGCCGTGGGACTGGGCGGCCGTCCGCGGCCGCCCGTCGGGCACGTGGCTTCTGGCCGGCGGCCTCACCCCGGCCAACGTGACCGAGGCCGTCGCCGCCGCCGACCCGTGGGGGGTCGACGTGTCCAGCGGTGTGGAGAGCGCGCCGGGCGTGAAGGACCCGGCGCTCATCACAGCCTTCCTCCGAGCGGTGCGCGGTGCCCGCTGAGCCGGCCGGTCCCTGACGGAGAGCTGGCTCGTGCCCTGGCTGTCGCCCGCCGCCGCGCTCTCCTGACCGCCTGCCGGCCCGGCGGGCGAACGCGGTGGTGAGGCGCGGTTTCCGGCCCGGGCGGGGCCGCCTGCGCCGGGGTTCCACGCAGTAGGGTCGGCTGCGTGAGCGAAACTTCCGCCGAGGACCGGATCTGGACGGTTCCCAACCTGCTGAGCTTTCTGCGCCTCCTGGGCGTGCCCGTGTTCCTCTGGCTGGTTCTCGGGCCGAGGGCGGACGGGTGGGCCATCGGGGTCCTCGCGGTGGCCGGGTTCACCGACTGGCTCGACGGGAAGATCGCTCGCGCGTTCAACCAGACCAGCAAGCTGGGCCGGTTGATCGACCCGGCCGCGGACAAACTGTACGTGTTCGCGACCATCCTGGCCCTGCTCCTGCGTGAGGTGATCCCCTGGTGGCTGGTGGCGGTGATCCTGGGACGGGAACTCTTCGTCGCGAGTTTCATCCCCGTACTCCGCAAACATGGCTATAGGGCACTTCAAGTGCATTTTTTGGGCAAGGCAGCCATGTTCAACCTCATGTATGCCTTCCCTCTACTCTTCCTTGCCTCCCACACTGGGTGGTATGCCGATATAGCCCGAATTGTCGGATGGGCCTTCGCGCTGTGGGGAACGGGCCTGTACTGGTGGGCGGGCGTGCTGTACGTCGTGCAGGTGCGCCGGCTCGCGGCCGCGACCAAGGGCTCGGCCAAGGGCTCGGCCGACAGCACGGCCACGGACTCGGCCAAGAAGGAGTGATCGGGTGAAGGCGGTCGTGATGGCGGGCGGGGAGGGAACTCGGCTGCGTCCCATGACCGCCAACCAGCCCAAACCCTTGCTGCCCGTGGTCAATCGCCCGATCATGGAGCACGTCCTGCGGCTGCTCAAGCGGCACGGCGTCACCGAGACGGTGGTGACGCTCCAGTTCCTGGCGGCCCTGGTGCGCAACTACTTCGGCGACGGCGACGAGCTGGGCATGAGCCTCCAGTACGCCACCGAGGACCTGCCCCTGGGCACCGCCGGCAGCGTCAAGAACGCCGCCGACCGCCTCCGCGATGATCGCTTTCTGGTGATCTCCGGTGATGCCCTGACGGATATCGACTTATCCGACATGGTGCGATTTCACCGCGAAAACTCCGCCTTAGTCACCATTGGCCTGAAACGCGTACCCAATCCCCTCGAATTCGGGATCATCATCGTCGACGAGGAAGGCCGCGTGCAGCGCTTCCTGGAGAAGCCCACCTGGGGCCAGGTCTTCTCCGACACCGTCAACACCGGCATCTACGTCATGGAACCCGAGGTCCTCGAGGCCGTCACGGCCGGAGAGCCCGTCGACTGGTCCTCCGACGTCTTCCCCGCCCTCCTGGAACGCGGCGCCGCCATCTACGGCTACGTCGCCGACGGCTACTGGGAGGACGTCGGCACCCACGACAGCTACCTCAAGGCCCAGGCCGACGCGCTGTCCGGCAAGGTCGGCCTCGACCTCGGCGGCTTCGAGCTCTCCCCGGGCGTCTGGGTGGCCGAGTCCGCCGCCGTCGACCCCGACGCCGTGCTGAAGGGCCCGCTCCTCATCGGCGAGTACGCCAAGGTCGAGGCCGGCGCCGAGCTGCGCGAGTACACCGTCCTCGGCAACAACGCCGTCGTCCGCGAGGGCGCCTTCCTGCACCGCGCCATCGTCCACGACAACGTCTACCTCGGCCCCGGCGCCCACCTGCGCGGCTGCGTGATCGGCAAGAGCACCGACGTGATGGCCGGCGCCCGCATCGAGGAGAACGCGATCATCGGCGACGAGTGCGTCATCGAGTCCGAGGCGTACGTCTCCAGCGGTGTCAAGGTCTACCCGTTCAAGACCATCGAGGCCGGCGCGGTGGTCAACACCAGCGTCATCTGGGAGTCGCGCGGCCAGCGCAACCTGTTCGGCCCCCGGGGCGTCAGCGGCCTGGTCAACGTCGAGATCACCGCCGAGCTGTGCGTCCGCCTGGCCAGCGCGTACGCCACCACCCTGAAGAAGGGCGAGTACGTCGTCACCTCCCGCGACTGCTCGCTGGCCGCGCGGGCGCTCAAGCGGGCCGTGATCGGCGCGCTCACCGCCGGCGCGATCAACGTGCTCGATCTGGAGGCCGCCCCGCTGCCGGTGGCCCGCTTCCACACCGCCCGCGAGGCGGTCGCGGGCGGCATCGCGCTGCGTACCACGCCGGGCGACCCGCAGAGCGTGGACATCGTCATCATGGACGGCCGCGGCGCCGACCTGCCCCCGGCCGCCCAGCGCAAGCTGGAGCGGGTCTTCTCCCGCCAGGAGTTCCGCCGCGCCTTCCCCGGCGAGATCGCCGAACTGGCCTACCCGGCCAGGGCGGTCGAGGACTACACCCAGGAACTGCTGCGCCATGTCGGCGTGGACGACGTCCGGGACATGAAGGTCGTCGTGGACTGCGCCGGCGGCACGTCCGCGCTGGTGCTGCCCACGCTGCTCGGTCGGGTCGGCGTGGACGTGCTGACCGTCAACGCCCGCCTCGACGACATCTCGCCCACCGAGACGCTGGCCGAGCGCCGCCGCGACCTGCAACGCCTGGCGGAGCTGGTCAGCTCCTCGCGGGCGGCGTTCGGGGTGCGGTTCGACCCGGTCGGCGAGCGCATCGCGCTGGTGGACGAGATGGGCCAGCTCATCAACGAGGAACGCGCCCTGCTGGTCGTGCTCGACCTCGTGGCCGCCGAGCGCAGGGGCGGCCGGGTGGCGCTGCCGGTCACCACCACCCGGGTCGCCGAGCAGGTCTGCCGCTTCCACGGCGTGCAGGTGCAGTGGACCTCGACCGCTCTCGACGCGCTCACCTCGGCCGCCGCCGGCCCCGACATGATCTTCGCGGCGGACGGACGCGGCGGGTTCGTGGTGCCGGAGTTCAGCCCGGCCATCGACGGGCTGGCCGCGTTCATGCGCCTGCTGGGGCTGGTGGCCCGCACGCGGCTCTCGCTCAGCCAGATCGACGCCAGGATCCCGGAGGTCAAGCTGCTCAAGCGCACGGTGCCCACGCCGTGGGCGGCCAAGGGCGCGGTCATGCGCTCGGTCATCGAGGCGGCCGAGGCCGAGCCCGCCGGCCACCGCATCGACACCACCGACGGCGTGCGCGTGGCCCGCGACGACGGCAGCTGGGTGCTGGTCCTGCCGGCCGCCACCGAGCCGGTCACCGACCTGTGGGCCGAGGCGAGCGACATGGACGGCGCCCAGGCCATCCTCGAACGCTGGGCCCGCATCGTCGAGCAGGCGGCCACCTGACGGGGCCGGTCACCCAGCGTGAAACACTTCTGTGCGCGGCGAGCGCCGCAAGATCGTAATGTAGAAACGCGCGGCGGCATGGACCACGGGGCGGAAGCGGCGGTAACTTTGTCTGCGTCGAATCCACCGTCCAGCGCCCCGAGTTGACCTTTGCCGCTGATCAGCGTAAGTTGCGGCATTCGCAAACGTGAAATGAGCGAAGCGAGGCGCGCCCTGAGCACCGTCGCCGCGTCTTCGCGGTAGGAGGCCGAGCCGATCGATGCCGAGCGTCTACTGCACGCAGTGCGGGCACGCCAACCCCGAGGATGCCCGTTTCTGTTCCCGCTGTGGGTCACCGCTGACCAGGCCCGAGGTCTCCGGGGACACCACATCGACGATCTCCGTCGCGGGAATCGAGGCGTACGAGGCTGAGACAGGCGACATGCTCCTGGCCGAGCGGCAGCTCGTCGAGCAACTCCCGCCCGGCGCGGCGTTGCTGACCGTGACCAGGGGCCCCAATCAGGGGAGCCGCTTCCGG
>DASUCK010000055.1:0-2152 GCA_036276095.1 Nonomuraea sp.
TCCAGCCGTCAGGGTCTACGCTGTGGCTCGCGGCCACCGCACGATCTTTTGTTGTCTTCACAAACCACGAATGATCACGCGGTGGCCGTCGCCATGTGACCCCGACCCCTCAAGATCGCGAAGTGTCACTGGAGTATTAGGAGTCGGCGGGTCTTCGTCAGCCGGACTGTTCGACGTTCGGGTGCCGGTGTGTCGGCCGAACGCGCCTCGAACCCGGGCAGGGCGCCGGGACTGGCGGTGGGCTGGGAAATGTCCGGTTGCTGTCCGGGGCGGTCCTGCGCTCGCCGTGGGAAAATAGAGGTGTTCGGTATGTCGTGCGGGGCTCGGTCGCGTTCGACCGACGGGGTGCGGCCTGGGGGCGTGGGATGAGCGGTGCGGGGCGGCAGGGCGACCCTGCGCCGAGGCTCGCCTGGATGTTCGCCGCCGCCTTCCTGTGCCTGGTGCTGCCGGCGCGGGCGGCGATCGCGGTGTACGGCGCCGGGCCCGCGGGGCTGGTGGCGGTCCTGGCGCTGTTCGTGCTGCCGTTGTCGTACACGGTGCCGCCCGGCCGGGCGATGTGGGCCCGTTGGCGCGTTCCCCTGCTCGTGGTCCAGGCGGTCCTGACGTATGCGCCTTTCCTGGTGTTCGGCCAGGAATGGGTGGTGGGCCTGTCGGGGCTGCTCGGCGGTCTCCTGCTGCTCACGGTCAGAGGGCCGGCCTCGTGGGTCCTGTTCTGTGCCGTTCTGCTGCTCGAAGGGGTGCTGCGCGTCGGCGACTCGCTGTCGTTGGCGGCGTGGGCCGTCACCGCCCCGGTGAATCTGGCGCTGGCGCTGTTCGGCCTGGTCCGGCTGGCCGACCTGGTCACTGACCTGCACGCGACCCGCGCCGAACTCGTGACCACGGCCGTCGCCTCCCAACGCCTTCGTGCGGCCGGGCTCCTGCGTGCGGCGATCGGTGACCGGCTCGAGGCCGTCACCGCGCACGCCGAGGCCGCCCTGCCGATGCTCGGCCGCAGCCCCGGCCAGGCGCGTGACCGGCTGGTCGAGGCGGCCGCCGTCGCGCGGCAGGCTCTGGAGCAGGTGAGGGTGGCGGTCACCCGAGACGGTCACCCCCACGGCGGCACCACAGGAGCGGCCGGCGACCTCACGGAACACCGGGCGGGCGACCGGGCGGGCCACGGTGCCGGCGACACGGTGGCGCCGCGGGTGGCCCGGCTGGTGTTGGTGGTGGTGCTGTGTGCCTTCTCGGCGCAGGTGCTGGTCAACGTCCTGGGGTCGGGGGCCGCCGCGCCGGTCAAGGCGGGCGCGGCGGCCGTCATCGTCGCGATCGTCGCGTTGCAATTCCGGCACACTCCGGCCCGCCGCGACGGCGTCCGCCCTCGCGGCTGGGCCTGGACTCTCGCCGCCCAGACGCTGCTGAGCGTCGTACCGGTCTGGGTCTTCGACGAGGTGAACCTGCTCGGCATGGCGGGGTTCGCGGCGGGTTCCGCGCTGCTGTTGCTTCCGGCCCGCTGGGCGTGGGCGGCGTTCTCGGCCATCGTGCTCGGGGCCGGGACGATGATGGCGGCCTACAGCGCCTACGGCCTGTACGACGCGGTGTACGCCGCGACCGGGACGGCGGCGTACGGCCTGGTGGTGTACGGGTTGTCGCGCCTGACCGACCTGGCGCACCGGGTGGAGGCCGCCCGCCGGGAGCTGGCCAGGACCGCCGCGGTGCGGGAGCGGACCCGCGTCGCCAGGGACACCCACGATCTGCTGGGCCTGGGCCTGTCGGCCGTCGCGCTCAAGTGTGACCTGGTCGTCCGGCTGATCGGCCGCGACGACACCCGAGCGGAGAACGAGCTGCGGCAGCTCCTGGAGGTCGCCGCCAAGGCGCGCGACGAGGTGCTGTCGGTGACCGGCCAGGGGCGGGAGCGCCTGTCGCTGCGCCACGAACTCGCCGCGGCCCGAGACGTCCTGACCGCCGCCGGCGTCGCGGTTCACGCCGACGTGGGCGCCGTGCCGCTCCCGTCGCCGGTTGACGAGGTGCTGGGCACCGTGCTGCGCGAGGCCGTCACCAACGTCCTTCGCCACGCGGCCGCCGAGCGGTGCGTTATCGCCCTTTCCACCGCGGGCGGGGCCGCCCGGCTGCGCGTCACCAATGACGGCGTCCGTTCCTCCGGGTCGGCCGGCCG
>DASUCK010000056.1:0-3449 GCA_036276095.1 Nonomuraea sp.
CGCCTCACGCGCCACGCCCCTGATGGACAGCGCGTAGCCGATGTCGGGCGTGATCTCCAGCTCGATCACGTCGTCGCGCAGCCCGAGCAGCTCGACCACGTCGGCGCCGATCGGCGTGTCGGCGGGCAGCACCATGATGCCGGCGTGCTCGTCGCTCAGCCCGAGCTCCCGCTCCGAGCAGATCATGCCCTCGGACATGCGCCCGTACGTCTTGCGCGCCCCGACCTCGAACCCGCCCGGCAGCACGCCGCCGGGCAGCACGACGGGCACCCGGTCGCCGGCGGCGAAGTTGGTGGCCCCGCAGACGATCTCGCGGGGCGCCGCCTCGCCGGTCTCGACCTTGCAGTGCCTGATCGGCTTCTTGAAGCCGGTGAGCTCCTCGACCTGGAGCACCTCGCCGACCACGACGTTCTTGACGTCGTGGCCGTGGGAGGTGATCGACTCCAGCTTGAGCCCGGCCGCGGTGAGCTTGTCGGCCACCTCGTGGGCGGTGACCGCCGGGAGATCGACATACTCCCGCAGCCAGGAGAGCGGGACCTTCATCAGATCTCCATTCCGAACGGGAGCGTGAAGCGCACGTCTCCTTCGACCATGTCTCGCATGTCTTCCGCGTTGTGGCGGAACATCAGGGTGCGTTCGATGCCCATGCCGAACGCGAACCCTGAGTAACGCGACGGATCGACTCCGCACGCGACCAGCACGCGCGGGTTGACCATGCCGCAGCCACCCCACTCGATCCAGCCCTCGGACTTGCACGTGCGGCACGGCGGGTTGCCCGGCACGGCCGAGGCGCCGCGGCAGACGAAGCACTTGAGGTCCATCTCGGCGGACGGCTCGGTGAACGGGAAGTAGTTGGGCCGGAACCGGGTGGTGATGCCCTTGCCGAACATCACCTCCGCGAACCGGTCGAGCGTGCCCTTGAGGTGGGCCATGGTCAGGCCCTCGTCGACCGCCAGCCCCTCGGTCTGGTGGAAGACCGGGGTGTGGGTGGCGTCGAGCTCGTCGGTGCGGAACGTCTTGCCCGGCGAGATCACGTAGACCGGCAGCTCGCGCTGCAGCAGCGCCCGGACCTGCACCGGCGAGGTCTGCGTGCGCAGGACCATGCCCGACTCGGTGGAGCCCACGAAGAACGTGTCGTGGTCGGAGCGGGCCGGGTGGTCCTTGGCGATGTTGAGGGCGTCGAAGTTGAACCACTCGCCTTCGAGCTCGGGCCCCTCGGCCACTTCGTAGCCCATGGCCACGAACGCGTCGGCGATGCGCTCCTGCAGCATGGTGAGCGGGTGGCGGGCGCCGCGCGGCCGGCGGTCCCACGGCAGGGTGACGTCGACGGTCTCCTCGACGAGCACCCGCGCGTCGCGCGCGGCCTCCAGCTCGGCCTGGCGGGCGGCCAGCGCCTCGTTGATCGCTTTACGGGCGCCGCCGACCCGCCGGCCGGCCTCCGCGCGGGCGGCCGGCGGCAGGGCGCCGATCTCGCGGTTGGCCAGGGCGACAGGCGACCGGTCGCCGGCGTGCGCCAGCCTGGCCTGCTTGAGTGCGTCGAGGCTGTCGGCCGCCTTGATCGCCGCGATGGCGTCGGCCTCCATGCGCGACACCTCGTCGGCATGCAGCGGTGTCACCTCGACGGGGTCGTAGTCAGACAAGAGTGAGCTCCGTATCCAGGGCTTGAGCGGACAAGAGTCTAGTGGCGTCAGCCCACCGGCCCCGAATCCCTCAGCCAGAGGTGGCGAAGTCGGGCGTGCCGGCGGGCATGGTAAATCGGAACTCCGCCCCGCCCTCGGGCGCCCGCTGCACGGTGATCGTGCCGCCATGGGCCTCGACCAGGCCCTTCACGATGAACAAGCCGAGCCCGGTGCCGCCGCGGCGGCGGCTGTTGCCGCCCCGCCAGAACTGCCGGAAGACGCGCGGGGCCAGCTCGGGCTCGATGCCCTCGCCCTCATCGCGCACCGACACGGAAACTCCCCATCCGACGGACTCGATCTCGATCGTCACGGTGCCACGCCCGTGGCGCAGCGCATTTTCTACCAGATTACCCAGAATCTGGTCGATCTTGTCCTGGTCGAGCCACATCTCGGGCAGCTCCGCGCCGACGATCATGTGGAAGCGGTCTTCGGCCTCCCCCGCGGCCACCCGGCCGGCGATGAGCCGGCGCGCCCGGGCCGGGAGGTCGACGACCTGGCGGCGCACCTCCAGCCGCCCGGATTCGATGCGCGAGACGTCGAGCAGCTCGGTGATGAGCCGCGTGACGCGGTCGGCGTCGTTGTTGACGGTCTCCAGCATCACGCGCTTCTGCTCGTCGGTGAAGCGGGTCCACTTGGCCAGCATGGTCGCGGTGAACCCCTTGACGCTGGTCAGCGGCGAGCGCAGCTCGTGGGCGACCGTGGAGACCAGGTCGGCGCGGCTGCGCTCCAGCCGGGCGCGGGCGCCGCCGTCGCGCAGGGTGATCGTGACGCGCTCGACCTCGCCGCCGCGGGGCGGCTGGCGTACGAGCCGGGCCGCGACGTAGAGCTCCTGGCCGCCCGGCAGGTGCAGCGGCCGCTCCGGCGCCCTGGCCCGGGTACGCAGCCCGCCCTCGGGGTCGAGCGCCTTCCACCAGTCGCGCCCGTCGTGGTCGCGGAAGGGGAACACGTCGCTCATGTGGCGGCCGACCGCGCGCTCCACGGCGACCCCGGTGAGCCGGGACGCCGCCCGGTTGACGGCCAGCACGCACCCGTTTCGGTCGGTCACGATGAGGCCGTCGGGGAGGTCGTCGATGGCTATCGTGCACGCGGCGGCCACACCTTGCCCGTCGGTCTCTGCGCCGTGCACGACCTCGCCTCCTCCGCCTACAACGCCGACAATAGCGGGTTTCCGGCCACCTAGGGCACTCGCTGAGACCTGGCGGAGGAGTAAAGGCATACCGCCGCCGCGGTGGCCAGGTTGAGGCTTTCAGCCTGTCCGTAGATGGGCACTCTCACCACATCGTCCGCCTCGGCGAGTATCTCCTCCGGCAGTCCCCATGCCTCGTTGCCGAAGATCCACGCGGTGGGGCCCGCCAGGCCGACGTCGTCGAGCGTGTGCTTGCCCGCGCCGTCGGCCGCCAGCACGCGCAAACCGCGCTCCCTGAGTAGACGCATGGCGGCGCCCGCCGGTGCACCGACGACGACCGGCAGATGGAAGAGGCTGCCGGCGCTGGCGCGTACGCACTTGCCGTTGTACGGGTCGACGGAGGCGTCGGTGAAGACGACCGCGTCGGCCCCGGCGGCGTCGGCCGCCCGCAGCACGGTGCCGGCGTTGCCCGGATCCCGCACGTGCGCCAGCACCGCCACCAGCCGCGGCCTCCCCTCCAGCGCCGCGTCCAGGGGCACGTGCACGATCCGGCAGACCGCCACCAGCCCCTGCGGCGTCACCGTCTGGGACAGCTCGGCCATGACCTCGCCGCTGGCGCGGTGGACCGGCACGCCCTTGAGCGT
>DASUCK010000057.1:0-3910 GCA_036276095.1 Nonomuraea sp.
GCAATGGTGGCCTTCATCGGGGTCGCCGCCGCCATGATGGCTCTCAACCTGGCCCACCAGTTCCAGGCGCTGCACGCGAGCGACGCCGCCTACACCAACGCGTTCGGCGCGGGGTCCGACGCGCTCGTCCTGCTCATGCTCGACCTGCACCACCACGGGTACCTCATGACACAGGTCTTCTTCGGTCTGTGGCTGCTGCCGATGGGCTACCTCGTCTATCGGTCGGGCATGATCCCGCGCGTGATCGGCGTACTGCTCATGGTTGGCTGCTTCGGCTACCTCGTCGACACGTTCGCCCGGCTCACC
The DNA here is from genome assembly GCA_036276095.1 of Nonomuraea sp. Classification (GTDB taxonomy): domain Bacteria; phylum Actinomycetota; class Actinomycetes; order Streptosporangiales; family Streptosporangiaceae; genus Nonomuraea. The sequence goes on from DASUCK010000057.1 coordinate 307, forward strand.
GCCCCCGGACTGGGTGCGGTGCTGGGCCCGTTCGTCGTCATGCCGGCCGCCATCGCGGAGGTCTCGATGATCCTCTGGCTGCTCGTGAAGGGCGTCAAAGCCCCGCAGCACGACCGTCCCGCCGCCGTCGCTGCCGCGTAAGCCCCTGACCGCGGAAAACGACGCACCCAGACGCCGTACCCGCGGAAGATCAGCTCTTCCACGGTGTTCTTGACCGTCCCCAACGTCGGCGGGCAACCAGCCCAACTTTCCCGCATCCGCCGCGGCCCCGCAGGGGCCCAATCAACTGACCTGCATATTCGTGCACACGCTCCTGAGAATGGGTGGCATCTGATCCGTTGTCACGTGCGCACATGACTACGTATACTTCCGGCATGGTCCACTTCGGGCATGAAAGGGTGGATGTGTCGGGTCAGCATGGACGCGGACACGGTCATGGACGGGATCGTCGGGTCAGATCTACCACCGGCTGATGGACGCCGTCGACCCGGCGCTGGTCGAGCAGGCCGAGCAGGTGCTCGCCGCGGTGCCCGGCATCCGGCGGGTGGGCGCGGTACGGCTGCGCCGGATCGGCCACGCCCTGCGCGCCGAGGTGAAAATCCACGTCGAGCACCAGCTGTCGTTGGTCGAGGTGCACGCCGTGGCCGTGGAGGCAGAGCACCGGCTCATCCGCGAGGTGCCGCACCTCAAGGCCGCTACCGTGCACGTCGATCCCGACGATTGGCTGGTGCCGATCACCACGCCGTCTTGCTCGCCCACCGGTAGCGGCCAGGGGTGAAGACCAGCCGCACTCCCAGCCCGCGGGTTCCTCCTGCGGGGGCCGGCGATTGCCATGCCACTGCAACCAGAGTTACTGTAACCATGGTTGCGATAGAGGAGGGGTTGTCGTGGAGGACGCCGCAGCGAAGGGCGCGGCGGGGCAGTGGGTGCTGCTGGCCTACCGGATCCCGCGCCAGCCGTCCACGTTGCGGATCACGATCTGGCGCAAGCTGGACCGGCTCGGTGTGGCACGGCTCGGCGATGGGCTGGTGGCGCTGCCGGCCGACGCCCGTACGCGGGAGCAGATGGAGTGGATCGCCGAAGAGATCGGCGAGGTTGGCGGCAGCTCGACCGTCTGGCTGGCCACGGCCGGCAACCTCGCGCAGGAAAAAGCCGTCGCCGCCGAGATGCGCCAGGCGCGCGCCGCCGAGTACCGGGCCGTGATCGAGCAGGCCGAGGCCGCCACGCAGGCGCGCCCCGGCGAGCGCAGCCGGGCGGTCAAGCGGCTGCAGGCCGAACTGCGCAGAATCGGCCGCCGCGACTACTTCCCGCCTACCGAGCGGGACGCGGCGCAGCGGGCGGTGCGGGCCCTGGCCGAGACCGCCGCCGCGGAGGGGGCCGTGCGATGAGGTGGGCCACCCGCGCCGGCGTGCACATCGACCGGGCGGCGTGCGCCTGGCTGATCCGCCGCCACATCGACCCCGAGCCCGAGTTCATCTTCGTCGACGACCCCGCCCTGGTGCCCGCCGATGCGACCGCATTCGACATCCGCGGGGCGGAGCTGTCGCACCACGGCGACGACTGCAGCTTCGAGACGATCCTGCGCCGCTACGAGCTCGCCGATCCGGTGCTATGGAAGATCGCCGAGATCGTGCACGAGGCCGACATCGATGACGAGCGCTATGACGCGCCCGAGGCGCGCGGCCTGGACGTGGTGCTACGCGGGTTGTCGATGATCTGCGACGACAAGCGCGTCCTGGAGATCTCCGGGCCTGTCTTCGACGGGCTGTATGAGTTCCACCGGCGGGCGCTGTTGCTGGGGCGAGAGCCGGCATGACCGAGACCGGCCGGGGCAACATCCCCGGCGCGTTCAGCGGTGTGGTGGAAATCGTGCTGACGGCCCAGGCGGTGCGCGGGCTCGGCCACGGCGTCGCCGCGGTCCAACTCGGCGCGATTCTGCGCCTACGTCATGGCCCTGGTCCCCGAACAGGAGCGGACCGCGGCCGCCGCCATCACCAGCACCGCCCGCTACCTGACCCGACCGGCCGGACCCGCGCTGGCCGGGCTGCTGTTCCCGCTCGGCCTGGCGCTGCCCTTCGTCATCGCCGGCGCCGCCAAGACCGGCTACGACCTGACCCTGTGGCGGATCTTCCGATCCGTCCACCTGCCCACCGACCAGCATTCCCCCGATGAGGCACCGAGATGACGACCGACGTCACCCGCACCCATGATGTGATCCCGTTCCGCCAAGCCGTGCGCGCCTGGTTTTTGATCTCGCTGCAGACCTTCGGCGGCCCGGCCGGGCAGATCGCCGTCATGCAACGCACCCTCGTGGAGGAGAAGCGCTGGATCGGCCAGCAGCGCTTCAACCACGCCCTGAACTACTGCATGCTGCTGCCCGGTCCCGAAGCCCAGCAACTGGCCATCTACGTGGGCTGGCTGCTGAACGGCACCCGCGGCGGGCTGGTGGCCGGCACCCTGTTCGTACTGCCCGGCATGCTCGCGCTGCTGGCGCTGTCAGCGGTGTACGTGCTGTGGCAGGACACCGGCGTGGTGACCGCCCTGTTCGCCGGAATCGCCCCGGCGGTGCTGGCCATCGTCGCCCAGGCCGTCATCCGGGTCGCCAAGCGCTCCCTCACCCATCCCATCTTCGTGGCCGTCGCGGTGGCCGCCTTCGCCGCGCTCGCCCTGTTCGGCGTGCCGTTCCCGATCGTCATCGCCGTCGCCGCGCTCATCGGCTGGACCGTGCACAAACTCATCCCGCACGTTCTGGCGAAGGGCAACGGGCATGGGGGCGACGGCGGCCCGGCGCCGCTGATACCCGACGACGCCCTGCACCACGCCCAGCCCAGCTGGCGCTCGGCGGGCAAGATCCTCGCCGTCGGCCTGGTGGCGTGGTGGCTGCCAGTGGCCGCGGTCGCCTGGTTCCTGGGCACCGACAGCGTCTTCACCACCCAGGGCCTGTTCTTCTCCGGCACCGCGCTGGTCACCTTCGGTGGCGCCTACGCCGTCCTGGCGTTCGTCGCCCAGCGCGCGGTCGAGACGTATGGCTGGCTGACGCCGGGCGAGATGGTGCGCGGCCTGGCCCTGGCCGAGACCACCCCGGGCCCGCTGATCATGGTGGTGCAGTTCGTCGCGTTCCTCGGCGCCTACCGAGACCCCGGCGCCTTGGCCCCCTGGGCCGGCGCGCTGCTGGGGGCGCTGCTGACGACCTGGGTGACCTTCGTGCCGTGCTTCCTGTTCATCTTCCTCGGCGCCCCCTACGTGGAGCGGCTGCGCCACAACCCCGCCATCAGCGCCGCCCTGACCGGCATCACCGCCGCCGTCGTCGGCGTCATCGCCAACCTGGCCCTCTACTTCGCCCAGCACACCCTGTTCGGGCGCACCTTCACCTGGGCGTGGGGGCCGTTCACGATCCAGCTTCCCGAGCTGGGCACCCTCAGCCCGATCGCCCTGACCATCACCGTGGCGGCGCTGGTCATGACGTTCGTCCTCAAGTGGCCGATGCTGCGCATCCTGGGCATCTGCGCCGTGCTGGGCATGGGCACCATCCTGCTGCCCTGAATTGTGTAAGGCCCGGTGACGTGCTTCACCGGGCGCCGGCCTCGGCCAGCGCCCGGTAGAC
>DASUCK010000058.1:0-2193 GCA_036276095.1 Nonomuraea sp.
CTGCCCGCCCCCGTGGAGCAGCAGCACCGGCGGCCGCAGGGAGGACCGTCCGAAGCGTTCGAGCACCACGGTGAGACCCGCGTCGGTGCGAATCCGCCGCACCTCGGATCCTGCCGGACCGCTCATCGCTGGGTCCCCACCTTCAGCTCGGCGAAGGGCACGTCCTTGTCGACGCGGGGCTCACCCGGCAGGCCGAGGACCCGTTCACCGATGATGTTGCGCTGGATCTGGTCGGACCCGCCGGCGATGGAGATGGCGGGGCTGAACAGCGCCAGCTGCTGGAGCATGCCGCCGAGGGGCGTGTCGGCACCCATGAGCTGGCCGTGGGGCCCGAGCGCCTCGAGCCCCACGTCGCGCAGCTGGCGGACCATCTCGGAGGCGACCAGCTTGCCGGTGGAGACCTCCGGGCCCGGACCGCGGCCTGCCGCCTTCGCGGCCTGGACCCGCAGGCTCGTGAAGCGCGTGATCTCCATCAACGTGTAGATGCGCATGACCTTGTCGCGCAGCACCTTGTCGTCTTGCCGGCCGACGAGCGCCGGCAGGCCGGCGACCATGGCCCCCCCACCCCCGAAGGCGGCGGCCATGCCGGCCATCTCCCCGCCTCCGCTGCTGCGACGACCCGCCGGGCGATCGAGGTCGTTGCGCCCGATCATCACGCCACCCGCGGCGCTGGCCATGCCGGAGGCCCCGAGGGAGTTGCGCTCGTGGGCGAGGGTCGTGACCGCCACCCCCCAGCCCCGGTTCGGCTCGCCGATCACGTTGGCGTGCGGCACGCGGGCATCGGTCATGAAGACCTCGTTGAACGTGGCGCCGCCGGTCATCTCCTTCAGCGGTCGGACCTCGATCCCGGGCTGGTCCATGTCGATGACGAAGAAGGTGATGCCCTCGTGCTTGGGCACGTCGACGGAGGTGCGGGCGATGAGGATCCCCCACTTGGAGAACTGCGCGCCCGACGTCCACACCTTCTGGCCGTTGACGACCCACTCGTCGCCGTCGCGCTCGGCGCGGGCCTGCAGACCGGCCAGGTCGGAGCCGGCGCCGGGCTCGGAGAACAGCTGGCACCAGACCTCCTTGCCGGTGACCATGGCCGGCAGGAACCGCTGGCACTGATCCTCGGTGCCGTGGTCGATGATGGTGGGACCGGCCATCATGACGCCGATGCCGCTCGGCGGGCCGACGGCGCCGACCGCGGCCCTCGCCGAGTCGGCCTGCTTGGCCTGGTCGCTGCTCAGGCCCCGGCCGAACCACCGCTCCGGCCAGGTCGGGAAGCCCCAGCCCGACTCGGCGAGGCGCTCCCACCACTGACCGAGTGGGATCTCCGGATCCCAGTTCTCGCGGAACCAGGTTTCCGCTTCCTCGCGCACGCTCGCCGGGCTGACCGTGGTCATCTCGTCCTCCTGTCGGGATCGCTCCGGTGCCCGCCGCCAGGGTCGGGCTCGGATGTGGGCGACACGGTAGGACATATGATCCTCGCTGTCACATGTGCTGGGGACCCGCCCCGGCCGGGAAGGACGAGATGACGGACATCGGATTCGACGGACAGGTCGCGATCGTGACGGGCGCCGGCCACGGTCTCGGCCGCCAGCACGCATTGCAGCTCGCGGCTCGCGGCGCGCGGATCGTGGTCAACGACCTCGGCGGGACCGTCGACGGCACCGGCGCCGACGCCGGCCCGGCCCAGCAGGTGGCCGACGAGATCAACGCCGCCGGCGGAGAAGCAGTGGCCAACACCGACTCGGTGAGCAGCCAGCAGGGCGGTGAGGCCATCGTCCAGACCGCCCTCGACGCGTTCGGCCGGGTCGACATCGTGATCAACAACGCCGGCATCCTGCGGGACAAGGCGTTCCACAACCTCACGCCCGAGCTGCTCGACCCGGTGCTCCAGGTCCACCTGTACGGCGCGTTCTGGGTCACGCTGCCGGCCTGGAAGCTCATGCGCGAGCAGGGCTACGGGCGCGTCGTCAACACCAGCTCCGCCGCCGGCCTGTTCGGCAACTTCGGCCAGACCAACTACGGCGCCGCGAAGATGGGCCTCGTCGGGTTCACCAAGGCGCTGGCCCAGGAGGGCCGCAAGCGCAACGTGCTCGCCAACGTCATCGCGCCGGGGGCCCGCACCCGCATGACCGAGGACATCCTCGGCCCGGCCGCCGAGAAGCTGGCCCCGGAGCTCGTCACCCCGGTCGTCACCTACCT
>DASUCK010000059.1:0-7046 GCA_036276095.1 Nonomuraea sp.
TACGGCCTGCTCCGCCTGCAGGGCCGGCTGCCGCTCAACCCGACCCACCGGGGCGGGGCCAGCCCGCTCGTGTCGTTCAACACCGCGGTCAGCTTCGTCACCAACACCAACTGGCAGGCGTACTCGGGCGAGTCCACGATGGGCCACGTGGTGCAGACCGCGGGCCTGGCGGTGCAGAACTTCGTCTCGGCCGCGGTCGGCATGGCCGTGGCGATGGCCCTCGTCCGCGGCTTCGCCCGCGCCAAGACCGGCACGCTCGGCAACTTCTGGGCCGACCTGGTACGCGGAACTGTCCGCGTGCTGCTGCCGATCGCGTTCGCCGGCGCGGTCGTGCTGGTGGCCGGCGGCGCCGTGCAGACGTTCGGCGACCACCACACCTGGACGACGCTGGCCGGCGGCGAGCAGACGTTCACCCCGGCCGCGGCGGCCTCCCAGGAGGCGATCAAGAACCTGGGCACCAACGGCGGCGGCATCTTCAACGTCAACTCGGCCCACCCGTACGAGAACCCCACGTCGTGGACGAACTGGGTCGAGATCTTCCTGCTGGTGGTGATCGCGTTCTGCCTGCCGCGCACGTTCGGCCGCATGGTGGGCGACAACCGGCAGGGGTACGCGATCGTGGCCGTGATGGCCACCGTCTTCGTGACCAGCGTGGCCCTGACCAACTGGGCCGAGCTGTCCGCGGGCGGCACCGTACCGCAGGCGGTCGGGGCGGCGACGGAGGGCCGCGAGACGAGGTTCGGCACCTCGAACTCGGCCTTGTTCGCCTCCGCCACGACCCTGACGAGCACGGGTTCGGTGAACTCGTTCCACGACTCCTACACCGCGCTCGGCGGCGGCATGCTGATCGTCAACATGCTGCTCGGCGAGGTCGCCCCCGGCGGCGTCGGCGCCGGCCTGTACGGCCTGCTGATCCTGGCCGTGATCACGGTGTTCGTGGCGGGCCTGATGGTCGGCCGCACCCCCGAGTACCTGGGCAAGAGGATCGGCCCCCGGGAGATCAAGCTGGCCTCGCTGTACTTCCTCGTCACCCCCGCCCTGGTGCTGGCCGGCACCGCCGTCGCGATGGGCACCGGGGCCGGCCGCGCGGCCATGCTGAACACCGGACCGCACGGCCTGTCGGAGATCCTCTACGCCTACACCAGCGCCTCCAACAACAACGGCTCGGCGTTCGCCGGCGTGAGCGTGAACACCGCGTTCCACAACACCGCGCTCGGCCTGTGCATGGCCCTCGGCCGGTTCCTGCCGATCGTGCTGGTCCTGGCGCTGGCCGGATCGCTGGCCGGGCAGGCGCCGACGCCCGCCTCGGCGGGCACGCTGCCCACCTACCGGCCGCAGTTCGTCGGGATGGTCGTCGGCGTGACGATCATCCTGGTCGCGCTCACGTTCCTCCCGGCGCTGGCGCTCGGGCCGCTCGCGGAAGGAATCCGCTAGAGATGTCCGCCAAGGTACTGCGATCCCCGCGCCGGGCCCCCGCTCCCGGGAAGCGGGCCGGCCGGGTCGGCGGCGGCCTGCTCGACCCCAGGCAGCTGCTCGGTTCGCTGCCGGACGCGCTGAGGAAGCTCAACCCGGTCACGTTGTGGCGCAACCCGGTGATGTTCGTCGTCGAGATCGGCGCCGGCTTCACCACGGTGCTCGCGATCGCGAACCCGTCGTGGTTCGCGTGGGCCGTCGCGGTGTGGCTGTGGCTGACCGTGGTCTTCGCCAACCTGGCCGAGGCCGTGGCCGAGGGCCGCGGCAAGGCGCAGGCCGCCACGTTGCGCGCGGCCAAGCGCGACACCACCGCCCGCCGCCTGAAGAGCCCCGGCGACCACGGCCGGTGGGACGTGATCGGCGCGACCGAGCTCCGGCAGGGCGACCACGTGATCGTCGAGGCGGGCGAGATCATCCCCGGTGACGGCGACGTGATCGACGGCATCGCCAGCGTGGACGAGTCGGCCATCACCGGCGAGTCGGCCCCCGTCATCCGCGAGTCCGGCGGCGACCGCTCGGCGGTGACCGGCGGCACCAGGGTGCTGTCCGACAAGATCGTCGTCAGGATCACGCAGCAGCCCGGCGCGAGCTTCGTGGACCGTATGATCGCCCTGGTGGAGGGCGCGAACCGGCAGAAGACCCCGAACGAGGTCGCCCTCAATATCCTCCTCGCCGCCCTGACCGTCGTCTTCCTGGTGGCGACGGCCACCATGCAGCCGCTGGCGATCTACTCCAGGTCCGTCAACCCGGGCGGGCCCGACTCGCTCGCGCTGACCGCCGACGGCGTGTCGGGGATCGTGCTGGTGTCGCTGGTCGTCTGCCTGATCCCGACCACGATCGGCGCGCTGCTGTCGGCCATCGGCATCGCCGGCATGGACCGCCTGGTGCAGCGCAACGTGCTGGCCATGTCGGGCCGGGCGGTCGAGGCCGCCGGCGACGTCTCCACGCTGCTGCTGGACAAGACCGGCACGATCACGCTGGGCAACCGGCAGGCGGCCCGGTTCGCCCCGGTGGACGGGGTGAGCGATCGGGAGCTGGCCGAGGCCGCCCAGCTGTCGAGCCTGGCCGACGCGACCCCGGAGGGCCGCTCGATCGTGGTGTTCGCCAAGGAGCGGTTCGGCCTGCGCGAGCGCGAGATCCACGGCGCCGAGTGGGTGCAGTTCACCGCCCAGACCCGCATGTCCGGCGTGAACCTCGGCGGTCGCCAGGTCCGCAAGGGCGCGGCCACGGCGGTGATGAAGTGGGTGCGCGACGCCGGCGGCCACCCGACCGACGAGGTCGGCCATCTCGTGGACGGCATCTCCGCCTCCGGCGGCACCCCGCTGGTCGTGGCCGAGAAGGGCCGCGTCCTCGGCGTGATCCACCTCAAGGACGTGGTCAAGGACGGCATGCGCGAACGGTTCGACGAGATGCGCCGGATGGGCATCCGCACCGTCATGATCACCGGCGACAACCCGCTGACCGCCAAGGCCATCGCCGACGAGGCCGGCGTGGACGACTTCCTGGCCGAGGCCACGCCCGAGGACAAGCTCGCCCTGATCAGGCGGGAGCAGGAGGGCGGCCGCCTGGTCGCGATGACCGGCGACGGCACCAACGACGCCCCGGCACTGGCGCAGTCGGACGTCGGCGTGGCCATGAACACCGGCACCTCGGCCGCGAAGGAGGCCGGCAACATGGTCGACCTCGACTCCAACCCGACCAAGCTCATCGAGATCGTCGAGATCGGCAAGCAGTTGCTCATCACGCGCGGCGCGCTGACCACGTTCTCGATCGCCAACGACGTCGCCAAGTACTTCGCGATCATCCCGGCCATGTTCGCGGCCGTCTACCCGGGCCTGGACGCGCTCAACATCATGCGCCTGAGCAGCCCGCAGTCGGCGGTCCTCGCGGCGGTGGTCTTCAACGCCCTGATCATCATCGCGTTGATCCCGCTGGCGCTGCGGGGAGTCAGGTACCGTCCGTCCGGCGCCGCCAAGCTGCTCTCCCGCAACCTGTACGTCTACGGCCTGGGCGGGATCGTCGTCCCGTTCCTCGGCATCAAGCTCATCGACCTGCTCGTCCAGTTCCTTCCGGGGATGTCATAGATGGACCGCACGCCCAGCTGGATCCGCCGCCACGTGGCCGCGCTGCGCGCGCTGCTCGTGCTCACGGCGGTCACCGGCGTCATCTACCCGCTCCTGGTCACCGGCGTGGCGCAGGCGCTGTTCCGCGGCCAGGCCGGCGGCTCTCTCGTGGAGAAGGACGGCGAGGTCGTCGGCAGCGCGCTCATCGGCCAGTCCTTCACCGACGCGAACGGCGACCCGATCCGCGCGTACTTCCAGTCCCGCCCGTCGGCCGCCGGCGACGGCTACGACCCCACCTCCACCAGCGCGAGCAACCTCGGCCCCGAGGACGTCGTCGACACGCCGGACCGGGCGTCGCTGCTCACCCTGGTGTGCGCGCGCTCGAAGGCGGTCGGGGAGCTGGAGGGTGTCAGCGGCGCCCGCCCGTTCTGCACGCCGGACGGGGTGGGCGCGGTGCTGAAGGTCTTCCCCGGCCGCGCGGTCAGCGTCAACCAGCGCTGCCCGGCCACCCCCTTCGTCGCCGCCTACGAAGGGCTGAAGGTGGAGTGCGCCCGGCCCGGCCAGGACTACGCGACGGGCACGACCGTGCCCGTGCGCGGGGACGTGACCCGGGTGCCGGTGCCCGCCGACGCGGTCACCGCCAGCGGCTCCGGGCTCGACCCGCACATCTCCGCCGCCTACGCCGCCCTCCAGGCCGCGCGCGTGGCCGAGGAGCGCGGCATGGCCCCCGACCGGGTGAAGGCGCTGATCGCCGAGCACACCACCGGCCGCGCCCTCGGCTTCATGGGCGAACCGGCCGTCAACGTGCTCGAACTCAACCTGGCGCTGGACCGGTCATGAGGAGGGGCCGCCTGCGGGTCTACCTGGGGGCGGCCCCCGGCGTGGGCAAGACGTACGCGATGCTCGGCGAGGGCCGCCGCGCCCTGGAACGCGGCCGGGACGTGGTCGTGGGCTTCGTCGAGACCCACGGCCGGGCCCGCACCGCCGCCCTGCTGGAGGGCCTGGAGGTCGTCCCCCGCCGGAGGCTGACCTACCGCGGCGCGTCCTTCACCGAGCTGGACGTGGACGCCGTCATCGCCCGCCGCCCCAGGGTGGCCCTGATCGACGAGCTGGCCCACACCAACGTGCCCGGCTCGCCGAACGAGAAGCGCTGGCAGGACATCGACGCCGTCCTCGACGCCGGCATCGACGTGATCTCCACGGTCAACATCCAGCACCTGGAGTCGGTCAACGACGTCGTGCAGGAGATCACCGGCGTGCCGCAGCGCGAGACCGTCCCGGACGAGGTGGTCAGGCGGGCCGACCAGATCGAGCTGGTGGACATGTCCCCCGAGGCGCTGCGCCGCCGCCTGGCCCACGGCAACGTCTACGCCCCCGAGAAGATCGACGCCGCGCTGTCGAACTACTTCCGCGTCGGCAACCTCACCGCGCTCCGCGAGCTGGCCCTGCTGTGGGTGGCCGGCAGGGTGGACGACCAGCTCGACCGCTACCGCGCCGAGCACGGCATCACCGGCACCTGGGAGGCCCGCGAACGCGTCGTCGTCGCGCTGACCGGCGGCCGCGAGGGTGAGACCCTCGTCCGCCGGGCCGCCCGCATCGCCGCCCGCACCAAGGGCGCCGACCTGCTGGCCGTGCACGTCACCCGCTCCGCCGACCTGGCCGGCGGCGACCCGGCGCACCTGGCCCGCCAGCGGGCCCTCGTGGAGAGCATGGGCGGCACCTACCACCAGGTCGTCGGCGACGACATCCCGCGGGCGCTGCTCGACTTCGCCCGCGGCGTCAACGCCACGCAGCTCGTGCTCGGCGCCTCCCGGCGCGGCCGGTTCGCGCAGATCCTCTCCAGGGGCGTGGGCGTGGAGACCATCGCCCGGTCCGGCACGATCGACGTGCACCTCGTCACCCACGAGGAAGCCAAGAAGGGCCGCCGGCGGCCGGGGCGGGCGGCGCTCGACCGCAAGCGCCGGCTGGTCGGGTGGGCCGTCGCGGCGACGGGCCTGCCGCTGCTGACCGCCGCGCTCCTCACGTTCCAGCACGTGCTGTCGCTGCCCGGCGAGATCCTGCTGTACCTGTCGCTGGTCATCGGGGTCGCGCTCATCGGCGGCACGTGGCCCGCGCTCGTCGCGGCGGTCGCCGGGTTCCTGCTGCTCAACTGGTTCTTCACCCCGCCCGTGCGCACCTGGACGGTGCACAGCCTGGAGAACGTCCTCGCGCTGACGGTGTTCGTGCTGGTGGCGGCGGCGGTCAGCGCGATCGTGGACCTGGCGGCCCGGCGTACGCGGGAGGCCGCGCACGCCCGCGCCGAGGCCGAGGCGCTGTCCACGCTGGCCGGGCACGTGCTCCGCGGCGAGGCCGCGCTGCCGTCGCTGCTCGGCCGCCTGCGGGAGACGTTCGCCCTGGACGCGGTCACCCTCCTGGAGCGCGCCGGCGAGCCCACGGCGGAGGACCAGTCCGAGCCGGCCGCCTGGCGGATCGTCGCGACCTCCGGCGGCGCGCCCTGCACGGCCCCGGCCGGGGCCGACATCGACGTGACGATCGACGAGACGCTCGTGCTCGCCGCCCGCGGCCGGCTGCTGGACGCGGGCGACCGGCGGGTGCTGGAGGCGTTCGCCGCCGAGGCCACCGTCGCGCTCCGCCAGGAGCGGCTCCAGCAGGAGGCCGAGCGGGCCAGGCCGCTGGCCGAGGCCGACCGGATGCGTACGGCGCTGCTCGCCGCCGTCAGCCACGACCTGCGGACCCCGCTGGCCGCCGCCAAGGCCGCCGTGGAGAGCCTGCGCGGCCACGACGTCGAGTGGACCGCCGAGGACCGCGAGGAGTTGCTGGCCACCGCGGGCGAGTCGCTGGCCCGCCTGAACCGCCTGGTGGAGAACCTCCTCGACATGAGCCGCCTGCAGGCCGGCGTGCTCGGCGTCGCCCTCCAGCCGGTCGCCCCCGACGAGATCGTGCCCCGCGCCGTGGACGACCTCGGGCCGCTCCGCGACCGCGTCGACGCCGACGTCCCCGCTGACGTGCCCGAGGTACGGGCCGACCCGGCGCTGCTGGAACGCGTGCTGGTCAACCTGATGAGCAACGCCGTACGCCACAGCCCGCCGGGCCGGAGCGTGCTGGTGACCGCGAGCCGGCATGGCGACCAGGTCGAGATCCGCGTCGCCGACCGCGGCCCCGGGATCCCGCGCGAGTCCTACGAGCAGGTCTTCCTGCCGTTCCAGCGGCTGGGCGACCGCGGCAACGGCACGGGCGTCGGCCTCGGCCTGGCGCTCTCCCGCGGGCTGACCGAGGCCATGGGCGGCACGCTCACCGCCGAGGACACGCCGGGCGGCGGGCTGACCATGACGGTCTCGCTGCCGGTGGCGCCCGCCGACTAGGGGGTACAGGCCGTGACTCGAGTGCTCGTCGTCGACGACGAGCCGCAGATCCTGCGCGCGCTCGGCATCAACCTGCGCGCCCGCGGCTACGACGTCGACCTCGCGCCCGACGGCGAGCACGCGCTCACGCTCGCGGCCGGCCACCATC
>DASUCK010000060.1:0-15504 GCA_036276095.1 Nonomuraea sp.
CGCCAAAAATAATGACGGGTTAAAACATGTGATGCACATGCACTGGCTTTTAGCACACTGTTGAGTTCTCAAGAAACGGACGCGTCTCCGGCACTTCCCGCTTACACATTCCCTTAATTCGTTCTGGCGTTAATTCTCGCCACCGTGCGAGCCCCTGTCAAATTGACCCGGCCTGCACCATCCGCGGGAATCAACCCCTGCCCCGAATCCGGGACAACCCCTCTAACTTACTCGCCCACCAGAACGGATGCGAATCCATCCGGATGGTCCAGAAGGAAGTGGGATTTGCCGGGCATCTTTGGAGGTTCTGCGACCCCCTCGGCCGCCCTGCGCGAAGCAACTCTAGCAGCCTCCGGCACCCACTTCGCGCCACTCAGGTAATCGTGAGGTCCTTCCCTCACCACACGACCCTCAAACCTCCGCCATCTCCCGCCATAGCGACATCTCAGGGCAAGCCGACATCAAGTCATCCGCAATCGGCCCTCGGTACGAAGTACTCACGAGCAGACTGCGCTCTCGGAGGTGTTCGCCATGACCCGCTCGGAGTTCGACGACATCCGCGCCTTCCTAGCCGATGGGGGCACCCATGCCGGAGACCTGTTGAGAATCGCCAGAACGTTGATCGACGACCTTGAGCACGCTCGCATGCGCGAGGCCGTTCTGCGCACCCATTATCTCCGCCTGCTCACCGCCGCCCGGGCAACGGTGGCGGCCGATGCCGTGGGAGCGGCGGACCCGTTGGCGTTCATCACGCACGAACTGGCCGAGCGCGGCCAGTTGCCCGAGGACGGCGAGGCCGCGCACCGCATCCTCGCCGACGCCCGCACCGCGGCTGCGTTGCTCGCCTCCCTGGAGAACGCGACGCCTCAGCCGCGTCCCCGCGGGATACGCGCACGCCGTTGCGTCGGCAGCCACCGAACCCTGCCTCGATAACCCCACCCCTGCCGCGACCACGACAACGATCGCGACCACCGCGCACCATGCGCGAAAGCGGGGACAGCGGGACAGATCGATGGGCGCGGTGGGCTTGATGGGCGCGAGATCCCGCGGCCTCCGCCTGACGGTCCCGGCGATCCTGCCGCAATCTGCGGCAGACCGCAGGCAACACCATGGACTTCGGGCGGCAGCCTGCGGCAGACCCCGATGATCCACCGTCTCCGGTGGCAAGCTTCGGCAGTCCCCGCAAGCGCCCGCGACTCCAGCGTGCCCCGCAGACTGGCGGTCACAGCACCAGCCCGTGGAGCCCGGCCACGGGTGGCAGCGCGGCAGGGTCGTTGCCGGGCGGTGACCGAGGGACGACTGGCGACATACCCGTTCTTTCATCCCCGCCTGCAAGACTTCGCATATGTGGCAGCGGGGGCTGAACTGGGCAGCAATTCTCCTAGTCGGGTCATTCGGTCTGATCTGGGTCGGCATCGTCGTTTATGTTGACGCTTCTTCGGCCCCATGGATGCGCGTCGTCCAGATCGTGTTCGGACTCGTGCTGCTGGGGTGGGCCGTTCATAAGGCCGCTTTGATGATCACGAGGGATCAGGGCTGAAAGCGGTAGCCCATGCCGGGCTCGGTGAGCAGATGGGCCGGGTGGGCGGGGTCGCGTTCGAGTTTGCGGCGGAGCTGGGCCATGTACTGGCGCAGGTAGTGCGTCTCCTTCTGGTACGCGGCGCCCCAGACCTCGGTCAGGAGCTGGCGCTGGCTGATCAGCTTGCCGGGGTGGCGGAGCAGGATCTCCAGGAAGCGCCACTCCGTGGGCGTCAGGCGCACCCCTCCTGAGATGGTCTTCTTGGACAGGTCGACGACGCGGTCGCCGAGCCGTACCGTCGCGGGTTCCTCCTCCTGCCGGCCCGTGCGGCGGGTCACGGCGCGGATGCGGGCGAGCAGCTCGTCGATTCCGAACGGCTTCGTCACGTAGTCGTCGGCGCCGGCGTCGAGCGCGTCCACCTTGTCCGTGCTGTCCGTACGCCCCGACAGGACGATGATCGGCACGGACGTCCAGCCCCGCAGGCCCTGGATGACCTCGACGCCGTCCAGGTCGGGCAGGCCGAGGTCGAGGATGACCAGGTCGGGGTGCCAGTCGGCGGCCTGGCGCAGCGCGGTGCCGCCGTCGGGCGCGACGGCGACGTCGTACTGCCTGGCGGCCAGGTTGACGCGCAGGGCGCGCAGGATCTGCGGTTCGTCGTCGACCACGAGGACGCGGGCCATGCGGCCCTCCGCCGAGTCGGCCATGGTGAGCTCCCCTCCAGGACGAGTGTGCCCCACGACCTCGGTGAGATGAGGGCGTGCGCCGGGGCAGCGACACCCTTTCACGCGCCTCCGCCGCGCGGCGGTTCGGTGATCGCCTTGCCGAGGCGGTGGCGGAGCGTGTCGGGTAAGCGCCGCGTCCGGCGGGTAGCGGTCGTGGCCGCCGAGCACCTCGCTCAGCCCCGTCGCGCCGCCGCCGGCCCCATTCCTTCGGTGGCCAGGGACAAGAGGCCGCGTAAATAGCGAAGTCCCCGGCCTGTTGGCCGGGGACTTCGTGAATTGGTAGCGGGGACAGGATTTGAACCTGCGACCTCTGGGTTATGAGCCCAGCGAGCTACCGAACTGCTCCACCCCGCGTCGGTGTGTCTGTTGATAACTATACAGGCCCGGAGTGAGTGCTCGCACCGGTCAAAGAATTCCAAGGCCGGAAACGAGCAGAGGCCCGGTTTCCCGGGCCTCTGACCTGGTAGCGGGGGCAGGATTTGAACCTGCGACCTCTGGGTTATGAGCCCAGCGAGCTACCGAACTGCTCCACCCCGCGTTGACTTGGAACGGCTTAAGCCTAGTCGGCGGCGGGGTGCGCACGCAAACTGAACCGCTAGGACGAACCGGCGGCCGGCGACTGCGTCGGTGAAGGCGCAGGTGACGGCGGCGGCGAGCCCGTGGGGCTGGGCGACGGACTGGCCGACGGGGCCGCCGACGGGCTGACCGTCGCCGTGGGCTGCTGCCGCGCGTTGGCGCTCTCCAGGGCCTTCAGCGCCTCGTCGAGGCGCCGCTGGGCGTCGCCGTAGGCGTCCCAGTCGGGCGGGTTGGCCTGCAGCGCCTTCTGGGCGTCGTCGTAGGCCTTCTTGGCGTTGGCGATCGCCGAGTTGAGCGCCGTGTTGCCCTGGTTGGGCTGCGTCTGCGGCTGCTGTTGGTTGGGTTGTTGCTGGTTGGGCTGTTGTTGTTGCTGCTGGTCGGTGCCGAAGACCCGTTGCAGAGCCTCGTCCAGCGTGCGGCCCACGCCGATTGTGCTGCCGTACGACGCCAGCACCCGCTGCAGGATCGGGTACGGCTCCTGGCCGCCGCCCGCGGCCACCTGGATGTACACCGGCTCGATGTAGACCAGGCCGCCCGCGTACGGGAGGGTCAGGAGGTTGCCGTAGCGGACGGACGAGGCGCCTAGGCCCATCACGTTGAGCTCACCGGCGAAGCGGCTCTGGAAGGCGTTCTGTGCCTGGCCGGGGCCTGGGATGGGGGTGCTGGACGGCATGCGCAGGATGCGGATGCGGCCGTATCCGGAGCCGTTGGAGGACTCGACCGCCATGAACGCCGCCAGGTTGGGCCCCTGACGCGGCACGAACGTGGTCGTCAGCGAGAACGTCGGGCTGCCGCCCGGCATCGTCGTGGTCAGGTAGTAGGGCGGCTGCTTGATGTTCTGGGCGCCCTGCTGGGTCGGGTCGTTGGGGACGTTCCAGAAGTCCTGGCCGCTGTAGAAGGCGGCCGGGTCGGTGATGTGGTAGCGCGACAGGGTGTAGCGCTGCACCTTGAACAGGTCTTCCGGGTAGCGCACGTGGTTGCGCAGGTCGGCGCTCATCTCCGAGGCGGGGCGGATGAGGCCGGGGAAGGCCGCGCTCCAGGTCCTCAACACCGGGTCGTTGGTGTCCCAGCCGAAGAGCTTGACCGTGCCGTCGTAGGCGTCGACGGTGGCCTTGACCGAGTTGCGGATGTAGTTGATCCGGTCGCTCGGCTGCTGGGCGATCACGCGGCGGTCGGTCGACGTGTCGCGCGTCATGTCGTCGAGGCTCTCGCTCTGCGCGTACGGGTAGTCGTTGGAGGTGGTGTAGCCGTCGACGATCCAGACGATGCGCCCGTCGACGATCGCCGGGTAGGGGTTGCCGTCGAGGGTGAGGAACGGGGCGACCTTCTGGACGCGGTCACGGGGGTGGCGCTCGTACAGGATCTTGGAGTTGGGGTTGATGTCGCCGGAGAGGATGATGTTGGCCTCGCCGTACTTGGCGGCGTACAGCATGCGGTTGAAGAACGAGCCGATGGGGACGCCGCCGCCGGTGTAGGTGGTGTTGGCCTGGCCGGTGCCGCCGGTCTGCGGGTAGTCGAGCTCCTGCGGGTTTCTCGGGTTGCCGCCGGCGATGACGTATTCGGCCGAGGCCTGGTCCTCGCCGAAGTAGACGCGCGGCTCCTTGAGGCTCGTGCTGGTCACCAGGGGGCCGGTGACCGGCATGTCCTTGGCGTCGTAGGCGGGCAGGCCCTGGTCGTCGACCTTGTTGCCGGGGGCGGCGACGAAGCCGTAGCCGTGGGTGTAGACGAGGTGGCGGTTGATCCAGTTGTTCTGCTCGGTGGGCGGGCCGGTCAGCTCGCGAACGCCGACGACGTGGTCGATCATCTTGCCGCCGGCGTCGGGGTAGCGATCGACGTCGAGCGGCTCGGCGAAGGTGTAGAAGCCGCGGATGCGCTGGGTCTGCTCGTACGTGGAGGAGACCAGCGCCGGGTCGAGCAGCCGCACGCCCGAGACCGACGTGTCGCCGCCGGCCTGCACCTTGGTCGGGTCGTTCTGCGCGTTGTACGTCTCGACCTCGGTGTTGTGGACGTTGTACGCCTCTCGCGTGGCGTTGATGTTGCGCTGGATGTAGAGCGCCTCCTTGCCCTGCTGGTTGGGCTTGACCTGGAACTGCTCGACCAGCGCCGGGTAGACGCCGCCGATCAGGATGGCCGAGAGCACGAGCAGGCCGAAGGAGACCCCGGGCAGCATGCCGCCCGGGCGGACCACGCCGGCGAAGAACAGGGCGGCGCAGATCAGCGCGATGATCGCGAGGATGGTCTTGGCGGGCAGGACCGCGTTGACGTCGGTGTAGGAGGCGCCGTGGACGAAGCCGCGGTCGGAGAAGACCAGGTCGTAGCGGTCGACCCAATAGGCGACGGCCTTGAGCAGCACGAACACGCCGAGCAGCGCCGACAAGTGCACGCGGGCGGCCCGGGAGGCGTGGAGGCCGGGCGACTGCAGGCGGAAGCCGCCGTACAGGTAGTGGGTGATCGCCGCGAGGATGATCGAGATGATCACTGCCGTGAACAGGAAGTTCAGGATCATCCGGATGAACGGCAGGTCGAACATGAAAAAGGCGTTGTCGTAGCCGAACAACGGGTCGGCCTTGCCGAAAGGCGCGCCGTTGATGAACTTCAGCCACGTCTGCCACTGGCCCGCGAACGAGGAGCCGGAGAACAACGCGAGCAACGCCATGCCGACGATGAAGATCAGCTTGCGGTGGGGGTCGAGCGCCATGCGGTAGCGGTCGGCGCCACTGCCGCCGCCGAACATCGCGGGCCCGAACATCGGCCGCGTGCGGAAGGCGAGCAGCATGTTGCCGCCGGCGATGGCGACCATGAGCAACGCGCCCAGCAGGAACAGCACGATCTGGGTCAGCACCACGCCGGTGAAGACCGACGTGTAGTCAACGGCGTCGTACCAGAGATAGTCGGTATAGATGCCGGAGAACAGGAAGAACAACGCCACGATCGCCACGAGGGCGATCGCCACAGGAAGAAGCAGCCGCGGCCGGCGGGGCAAGCGCATCGCCCTACCGGCTCCTGGGGTCCGGAAGCTCAAGGCCAACCCCTCGTCGTGATGAACAAACGGTCCGTGTCTGGCAACCTACACCGCCAGGCCAGTCGTACGACTAACGCACGGCGCCCGGCAGAAGTTTCAGCCGGCGCACGCCGGCACGTTTCCCTTGCCGGTGCGCAGCGCGTCGAGGGCCGTCACCGCGTCGTGCAGGGTGTCGGCGCGGACCAGGCGGAGGCCGTCGGGCACGGCCTTCAGCGCCTCCGCGCAGTTGCCCGGCGGGGTGAGGAAGACCGTCGCGCCGGAGTCCTGCGCGCCGACCATCTTCTGCTGGATCCCGCCGATGGCGCCGACCTCGCCGGTCGGCTCGATGGTGCCGGTGCCGGCGATCTTCTTGCCGCCCGTGAGCTCGCCCGGCGTGAGCTTGTCGAGGATGCCGAGCGAGAACATCAGCCCGGCGCTGGGCCCGCCGACGTCGCCGACGTTGATGTCGACCTCGAACGGGAACTTGTACTTCGCCTGCATGAGCACCCCGACCTGGGGCTGCCCGCTGGATCCCGCCACCGTCGGCAGGGTGACGTCGAGCGTCTCCTTGCCCCTGACGATGGTAAAGGCGACGTCGTCGCCGGGTTTGTGAGCCTTGACCGTGTTGCTGACGAGCTCGACGTCCGTGGCCGGCTTGCCGTCGACGGCCTTGATCTCGTCGCCCTTCTGGAGCTTGCCGTCGGCGGGCTTGCCCTTCTCCGTGGAGACGACGGTCACGACCATGGTGTAGGGGATCTTGAGCTCCTTGAGCGCGGCGGCGGTGGCGGAGTCTTGGGAGTTGGCCATCTCCACCGTGTTCTCCTCCTCGACCTCCTTCTGGCTGCGGTCGGGGGCGAAGATGGTCTCCTGCGGGACCACCGCCACGGTCGGGTCGATCCAGCCGCGCAACGCCGTCAGCAGGTCGATCTGGGCGGCCGGGCCGCCCTGGTAGGCCACCGTGACCAGGCTCAGCGCGCCGCTGGTCGGGTAGGTCTGCCGGCCCGTGATCGAGATGACAGGCTTCTTGTCGACCTCGCCGATGGTGTTCTCCGTCGGGCCGGGGCTGAGCACGACGTAGGGGACGGGACTGAACGCGCCGATCACCCCGAGCGCGAGCACGAGGAATCCCGCGAGGAGCAGGGTCAGGGCGCGTCGTGACATGATGATGAGCTTATTCGCAGGCGCCGACCCACTCGGTCGTGCCATCGGCGAACATTTGCCGCTTCCAGATCGGGACCTGCGCCTTGAGGTCGTCGATGAGCCGGCGCGCGGCCGCGAACGCCTCCTCGCGGTGTGGCGCGGCCACGGCCACGACCACGGCCGTGTCGCCCAGCTCCAGATCGCCCACGCGGTGGACGGCGGCCAGCGCCGTCACGGGGAAGTCGGCGGCGACCTTCTCGGCCACCGCCCGCAGCTCGACCGTGGCCGTGGGGTGAGCGGAGTAGGACAATCCGGTCACCGGCTTGCCGTGATCCTGCTCGCGCACCGTGCCCACGAAGATCGTGGTGCCGCCGGCGGCGTGGTCGCCCACCGCGGACAGCACCTCGTCCACGGACAACGGAGTGTCGCGAATGCCGAGCAACCGGATGACGTCCACGAAAAAAGCCTACTTTACTGGCGCCTCTTCTTACGTACCTGCCGGACGATCGCGGCGGTGCCGATGACCGCGACGGTCGCGCCGGCCGCGGTGAGCGTGGCCTCCTTGACCGGGAGCCGCCTGCCGACCACGGTGGTGCGGTTCTCGCGCAGCTCCAGGAGCTGCTGGAGCGCGGCCTCGTTGGTCCACGCGGGCTTCCAGCCGGCGGCGCGTAGGGTGGCGCAGTCGACGACCCACGGGTAGACGACGTAGTGGAGGTCGGTGGCGGGCGCCGGGGTGATGCCGAGCCTGTGGAGGCGCTGCGCGGTGCCGAACGTCAGCCCGGCGGGCAGCTCGAACCTGCGGATGCCGGACAGCTCCTCGACCTGCTCCTGCTCCAGCCAGCCCTCCGAGCCGACACCGACCACGCCCGTGACGACGCCGCGGGCGGCCAGCTCCAGCGCCGAGATCAGGTCGTCGACGTGGCAGAACTGCCAGCGCGGGCTGCAGCCCTTGACCGTCAGCAGCCGCGGCGACTCGAAATGGCGGGTGATGACCGTGTCGACGCCGGGCCCGACGACTGCGGCCGGGCGCAGCACGGTCACCTCCAGCCCGGGGTGACTGCGCAACGAGCGGCGTACCAGGGACTCGATCTCCAGGTAGTCGCCCACGACGCCGGTGTCGGGCTCGGCCGCGACCGGGGCGTCCTCGGGCAGGGGCACCTCGTTGTCGGGGGCGGCGCCGTACACCATGGCGCTGGTGACGAGCACCACGCGGCGGACGCGGGCGGCCGCGCAGGCCGTGAGGACCGTCTGGGCGGCGCGCAGGTTGTACGCGCGGCGCTCGACGGGGTCGGCGTCGAGCGCGTAGTCGCCGGACAGATGGACCAGGACGTCGATGTCGGAGATCCGGTTCGCCAAGAGCGGATCTCGTACGTCGAGCACTCTCCACGTGGCTTCCCGAACGTCGCCGCGCTGCTCGTCGATGGCCACCACTTTGCGGAAATCCGCGGTAATCACGAGCCTGGCGAGCAGCTCGCGGCCTATGCCGGAGGCCGCGCCGGTGACGGCGACGACGGGTTGGCGCGGACGTTTCGAGGTAGGCACCGGGTCCTCACTTTGCACTGATCCGCCGTAGGACGACTAACGTGGCGGATGTGGACTCCTCCATCCTGCACGAGGTAGAGCGGTGACTGACCTGCCAGGTCGCGAAAACGACCCTAACGAGAACCCGTTCGCCATGTTCGGCAACCCTGAGCAGATGGCTCAGGCGATGCGCCAGTTCGCCGACATGCTGTCGGCGCCCCAGGGTTCAGGCCCTGTCAACTGGGACATGGCCAAGAACATCGCCCGGCACGCCGTGGTCGCCGAGGGCGACCCGAGTGTCATGGAAGGCGAGCGCCGCCAGATCACGGAGGCGCTGAGCCTGGCCGACCTGTGGCTCAACGAGGCGACGACGCTGCCGAGCGGCGTGTCCAAACCGCAGGCCTGGAGCCGGTCCGAGTGGATCGAGAACACCATCCCGGTCTGGCGCAAGCTGTGCGAGCCGATCGCCGAGCGCATGGTCGACACCATGGGCGGCGCGCTCGGCGGCGCCGGGCTGCCGCCCGAGGCCCAGCAGATGGCCGGGCCGCTCATGGGCATGCTCAAGCAGATGGGCGGCATGATGGTGGGCCAGCAGATCGGGCAGGCGATCGCCTCGCTGGCCCGCGAAGTGGTCGGCACCACCGACATCGGCCTGCCGCTGTCCGACACGGCCGCGTTGCTGCCCGGCGGCATCGCCTCCTTCAGCGAGGGTCTGGAGATCCCGTCCGAGGAGATCAGGATCTACCTGGCGCTGCGCGAGGCCGCGCATCACCGGCTGTTCCAGCACGTGCCGTGGCTGCGCGGGCATCTGCTGGGCGCGGTCGAGGAATACGCCAGGGGCATCACGCTCGACACCTCCGCGCTGGAGGAGCAGATCCGCGGGCTCGACATCAACAATCCGCAGGCCATTCAGGAGGCGCTGAGCGGGGGCAACCTGCTCAAGCCCGAGGAGACCGAGCGGCAGAAGGCCGCGCTGGCCCGCCTGGAGACGATGCTGGCCCTGGTCGAGGGCTGGGTCGCCACCGTGGTCGACCGCACGGCCGAGGGCAAGCTGCCTTCCGCGGTGGCGCTGGCCGAGACCGTACGCCGGCGCCGGGCCACGGGCGGTCCCGCCGAGCTGACGTTCGGCACGCTGGTCGGGCTGGAGCTGCGGCCCCGGCGGCTGCGCGAGGCGGCGGCGCTGTGGCGGGCGGTGGAGAGCGCGCGGGGCGCCGAGGGGCGCGACGCGCTGTGGGGCCACCCCGACCTCATGCCGACGGCCGACGACCTCGACGACCCCGACGCGTTCGTACGCGGCGAGGCGGCGTGGGACATCTCGCAGCTGGAGACCAAGCCGGACGACGACGAGGGCGACGGGCGTTGAGCCCGCTCCACCGGGACGCGGCGGCGGTGCTGTCCGCCTGGGCCGCGCCCACGGCCGAGGAGGAGGCGCTGCGCGTCGAGTTCCTCGACCACCTGCGGGCCCACGACGACGCGATGCTGCGCGCGTGCGTGCCTGGGCATCTCACGGCGACGACCGCGGTGTTGTCGCACGACGGCTCGCAGGTGCTGCTCACGCTGCACCCCAAGGCCGGGATGTGGCTGCCGATGGGCGGCCACTGCGAGCCCTCGGACACCACCCTCGCCGGCGTGGCGCTGCGGGAGGCGTGGGAAGAATCCGGCATCTCCGGGCTTGAGCTGCTGCCCGGGCCGCTCGCGCTGGACAGGCACGTCGTGTGGTGCCACCCGCCGAGGAGCTGGCACCTCGACGTCGAGTACGCCGCCGTCGCCCCTCCCGGCGCCGAGGCGGTGATCAGCGACGAGTCGCTCGACCTGCGCTGGTTCCCCGTCGACGCCATCCCCGAGCTCTCCGACGACGCCACCCGGCGCTTGGCCAAACGCGGACAGGCCGCGCTCGGCTCCCGTTCCGGTGCGATTGGCTAGAGTCCATTGCGTCGTTCCAGGGGTCGTCCCTAGGGGGGTTGCGTGGATGCTCCGGCTGAGTCGCCCGTCGGCGGCACGATCGTGACGCCCGTGCGCGGAAGCCGGAGGATCACCGGGGCGACGTTGACGTGGCTGGCCGTGACGCCGTTCGCGGCGTGGGCGGTGGCCAGGGTGGCGGGTCTGGAACGCGGGTCGCTGCCGACGCAGATCATGACGGCGACGCCGTACGCGGCGGCGGGCTCGCTGGTGCCCCTCCTGTTCGCGGCGTTGGGGCGCAGGCGGGCGGCGGCGGTCGTGGCGTTGCTCACCTCGGCCGCGCTCGGCTTCAGCGTGCTGCCCAGGGCGCTCGGCACGGCCGAGGCCACCGCCGGGCGGCCGCTCAAGATCATGACGATCAACCTGCTGTTCGGGCGGGCCGACGTCCCGACGGTGATGAGGCTGGTGCGCGAGTTCGACCCCGACGTGCTGAGCACGCAGGAGCTGACCCCGGGGGCGGTGTCCGACCTCGACGCGGCCGGCCTCAAGGAGCTCATGCCGCACCGCGTGCTGGAGGACGAGTGGAGCGCCGGCGGGAGCGGGCTCTACTCGAAGCATCCGCTGCGGCAGCTGCCCGACGTCGTCCCGGACATCGGGCACCGGATGCCGGTGGCGCTGGTGTCGCTGCCGGGCGGCGACCCGGTGGAGATCGTCGACGTGCACCCGTACCCGCCGCTCGGGCCCAACGTCGACCAGTGGAAGGAAGCCCTGGCCACCCTGCCGGCCGCCACCCCCGACCGGGTGCGCGTCCTGGCCGGCGACTTCAACGCCTCCCTCGACCACGCCGCGCTGCGCGGGCTGCTCGGCCGCGGCTACAAGGACGCCGCGGACCAGGTGGGGGCCGGGCTGATCCCGACGTGGCCGGCGAACAAGCGGGTGCCGCCGCTCATCACCATCGATCACGTCCTGGTGGATCGGCGGGCGGGGGTGCGGGAGGTCAGCGTGCGCGACGTGCCGGGCACCGACCATCGGGCGGTGCTGGCGGTGCTCAGCGTCCCGTGAGCAGCCTGGTGTTGTCCCAGCCTTCGAGACCTGGGTCCAGGGCCTGGACATCCTGCGGCGTGCGCAGGCGGTGCCAGCCAGGGGTGGTGGCAACCCGGCGCGGGCCTGGGGCTTGGGCGCGCAGAGCGGCCACGACGTCGGGGTCGTCGAGGTCGGGGTCGGCCCAGGCGGGCGGCGGGAGCGCGCAGGCCAGAGCCACGGCGCCGCCGCCCTCGGCGGGGCACACGGTGATCTCCGCCCGGCCCAGCTCCCTGAACAACTTGCCCACCAGCAGCGGCGGCAGGTCGGGCGCGTCGGCGCTGACCACGGCCGCCTGATCGGCCCGGAGCCGGCCGAGCACGGCCGTCAGCGGCTCGTCCTCGCCGACGGCGATGATCTCGGTGCCCGGCCAGACGAGGTGATCGAGACCGGGCACGCTGGTGACCAGCACCGGCGTGACCAGCTCAAGCCCGGCGACCATCTCGTAGGTGTCCTCGGCCACCGCTTCGAGGAACTCCCTGCGGTCGACGCCCGGCGGGGCCGCCCTCGACATATGGTCGCGTACGAGGACGGCGACGACGCGCGTCAACACTCCTCCGGCGCCGAATGAGCGGCGGCGGAGAACCCCTCCAGAAACCCGCGGGCCCGCTCCGCCTTCGGATACTGCTCCACCAGGGCCCAGAACCGCGGCCCGTGGCTGGGCACCAGCAGGTGGACGAGCTCGTGGATGATCACGTAGTTGATGACCCACTCGGGCAGGCCCTTGAGCCGCGTGGAGATCCGGATCGTGCCGTTCTCCGGGGTGCAGGAACCCCAGCGATGCTGCTGGTTGTCGACCCATCGCACGCTCACGGGCTCGGGCTTGCCGTCGAGGTATTTCGCCGACAACTCCTTCGCCCGCTCCAGCAGGGCCTCGTCGGTGGGCCTGCGGCGGCGTTCCTTGGCGGCCAGCCGATCCAGCATGCGGCTCACCCATTCATCCGCGTCTTCGCCGCTCAGCCAGGCGGGCAGGAGCACGATCGTCTTGTCGCCGTCGCGGTAGGCGGAAACCGTACGCCGGCGACGAGAACTGCGACGAACCTCGACTGTCTCGGGGGGCACATATGCACGTTAGCCGAGACCGGCGAAATTCCACAGAGGGTGGACGTTGTTTCTGCTGGTCAGATGATTAAGAGCCGGTGAATTTGGGCACACGCCTTTCCCGATGCGCGGCCAGGCCCTCCAGCAGGTCGGACGAGGCCATGGTGATCGGCTGGGCCAAGGATTCCCAGCGCAGCGCGGCTTCCAGGTCTTGATGGTCTTGGTTGAGGGCCACTTTGGTGAGTCTTGTGGCAATCGGGGCGTTCTGTGCGATCTTCCGGGCGACACCGCGCACTTCCCGCAGTAGGTCATTGTTCGGGAAAGATTGATTTACCAAACCTTTATCCTCGGCCTCCGCGCCCGACAGGGCCCGCCCGGTCAGGAGCATCTCCCGCGCGACGGCCGCGCCCGCCCGCCTCGGGATCAGGTACGTCGCCGCCATGCCCGGATGCAGGCCCAGCGACGTGAACGGGGCCAGCAGGCGGGCGTCGGCGGCGGCGTACACGAGGTCGCAGGCCAGCGCCACGCACAGGCCGGCGCCGACGGCCGGGCCGTTGACGGCGGCGATCGTGGGCACCTCCAGCTCGGTGATCATGAGCCAGGTGCGGTAGAAGGCGAGCATGCGGTCGCGCAGGCGCGGGATCGACTCGGCGTTGCGCTCGCCGATCCACGACAGGTCTCCGCCCGAGGAGAAGGCCGTGCCCGCTCCGGTGACGACGACGCAGCGGGCGTCGCGGTCGGCGGCCAGGCTCGTCATGGTGTCGCGCCACTGGTCGGTCATGGCGTCGGTCATGGCGTTGCGGCGGGCGGGGAGGTTGAGGGTGATGAGCACGACTCCGTCGTCGTCGCGGTCGACCAAGAGCTCGTTCATGCGGGCAGCGTACTCGGGGGGTGATGGGGTCGGCGGGCGTGCGTCGGGATCGCCTGGTCTTCTTTCCACAGGTGCTGGCCTCCGTCCGCGGGCGTGTTGAGCGCGGCCGTTATCCACAGGGGCGCTACCTGGAGCTTCGTTATCCACAGTCCGGG
This sequence comes from Nonomuraea sp., assembly GCA_036276095.1. Lineage (GTDB taxonomy): Bacteria > Actinomycetota > Actinomycetes > Streptosporangiales > Streptosporangiaceae > Nonomuraea. Next base: position 13,526 of record DASUCK010000060.1, read on the forward strand.
CGGAACCGGCTCGGGATCTTGCTCGGCCGTGCCAACCTTCCCGCCATGAGGCCACGTGTGAAGCCCGCCCTCCGGCGCATCCTCCGCGACGAGCAGACCCTCCAGTACGGCGCCCACCCGCTCCGCGCCGTCATCCTGTCCGGCCTGGCGAGATCCGTCCGGCGGTGGATCGAGGGGATCGACGGCACCCGTGACCTGGACGGCGTCCTGCGGGCGGCACGGGCCGCGGGCCTCGACGAGTGCCACGCCCAGGCCCTGCTCGACCAGCTCGCCAGACAGGGGGCGCTCCACGACGCCGCCACCAGCCCCGCGCCACTCCTCGGGCTCCCGCTGGCCGAGCGCGACCGGCTGAAACCCGAGCTCGACGCCCTCGACCTCGCCACCATCGCTCCCGAGGGCGGGATCGGGATGCTGGAACGACGACTCGCCGCCCGGGTAAGGGTCTATGGCGCCGGCCGGGTGGGAGCGCAGATCGTGACCCTGCTGGCGGCCGCCGGCGTGGGGCAGGTCCGGGTGATCGATCCGGGAGCCGTGCGAGCGAGAGACCTCACTCCCGGCGGGCTGACGTGGTCGGAGATGGGGCTGACCCGCGAGCGGGGCGCAGTGGCGGCGGCCCGTCGCCTCACCTCAGGCGACCGCGCCGTTGGCGGCGCTCCCGAGCCACCCGACCCCTCCACCTCCAAGCCAGGCGCCCGCTCCACCGGCGGGCCATCGGCTGCCGGCGCGTCGTCACGCTCGCCCCGCAACGTCAGAGCCGCCACCCCGCTGCCGGCATCGGGCACCTCCCGTCCGCAACCTCCCCCACTCGGCGTTCCAGCAGCGGGAAGCAGGCTGCCATCGGCCATCCGATCAACCACCGACAGCGGGGGCACAGCGCCTGAGACCGACCGCGAACTCCCTGAGACACCCCGGTCCACGGGTCAACGGCCACACCCCGAGGGGCGGCCCACCAGAGCCGCCGGAGGCCAACGCGGAGCACGGGAAGTCGCTGACCGCGGGCACCAACCCCCAAGCTCGCAGACCACCGACCGGAGGAGCCCAGGCCAAGGTCCGGAAGCCGCCGACCCGAGAAGCCGGTCTCGAGGCCCGGAGGCCGCGGATCGGACAGGCCGCCCCAGTGCCCCGGTGGCCGCTGGTCGGAGAGTCCAGCCCGCTCTTCAGTCGACCGCTGAGCTGAGACGCCGGGCCGACGGACTGGTGAGCACCGAAGGGAGAGGCCGCGTTGATGGGAGAGGTCGAGCGGAGGAAAGGGGCCGAGCCGAGGAGAGATGGCCAGCCGGACAAGGGGGGCGGGCCGGGCGAGACGAGCGGGCCGGACAAGGGGGGCGGGACGGCGGGCCGGCGAGCGGCGATCCCGGAGAGGTGGCGACGGGGCAGGCGGCGGCTGGGAAAAGGAGAAGGCGAAACGGGCGTATCGATGGGCAAGACCTGGTCAAACCGGCGATCGAGGTGTTGGCCGGCGGACCACATCTCGGCGACAAGACGGATCGGCCGGATCTGGTGATCCTGGCGCCGGTCGTACCGCTGGACGGGGTGCTGGTCAACGAATTGGCCTGCCTGGGCATCCCGCATCTCCTGGCGTCGGCGTTCGAAGGTCATGGCATGGTGGGCCCGCTGGTCCTGCCCGGTGAGACGGCGTGCCTCCACTGTCTCGACCTGACCCGCCGCGACCACGACCCCGCCTGGCCGATCGTGACCGCCAGGCTCGGCGGCTACCCACCGGGCGAGATCGCCTGCGACACGGCCCTCGCGACGCTGGTCGCGGCGGAGACCGCAGGCCACGCGCTCGCTCATCTCGACGGTCGAGAGTCGGCTGTGACGAACGGCACAATGGAGGTAACACCCGATTGGCGCTGGAAAAGCCGCACGTGGGCCGTCCACCCGCAATGTCGTTGTATGCGAAACAATCCTTATTCGCTAAGAATGGTCATGTCACCTCACCATGACTGACGTGCTCAGAGAGCGACCACGAAGGGGGG
>DASUCK010000061.1:0-17638 GCA_036276095.1 Nonomuraea sp.
CACGGTGCCGGTCTGCACGTCGCTCATAGGGGCCTCTGGCTACCCCGAAAAGTCCGGTCTAGACGGGCTTTCTGGCCTCGACGACCTCCGTGCAGGACCACGGGCCGCCGTACCAGAAGCGCCAGCCGGCGTCGCGGCGACGTACGTCGACGACGCCCAGCTCGCGCAGCGTGGCCTCGTACGCGGGGGCGTGCCGGGCGTCGGCGATCAGCATCAGCCCGCCGGGCCGCAGCACCCGCAGGGCCTCGCGGACGGCCTGGGCGCGCCCGCCGGCGTCGGGGATGTCGTGCACGGCCTGGCTGGAGACGACCACGTCGAAGGCGTCGTCGCCGAACGGGAGGTCGCGCAGGTCGCCGGTGACCAGCTCGACGCGGTCGGCGACGCCCTCGGCCGCGGCGTTCGCCCGGGCCCGCGCCTCGCCGTCGCCGGACTGGTCCGGTCCGCTCCACCGGTCGACGCCGGTCGCCCGGCCCTCGTCCAGCCGCTCGGCGGCGAGCAGCAGCACGGCGCCGCGCCCGCAGCCGAGGTCGAGCAGCCGCTCGTCGCCCCGGAGCCGGCTCAGCTCCTCGGCCCAGACGGCGAACCTGCCGCGCCGCGCCGTGTAGAGGTAGCTGGCCGCGCTGGCCAGCGTGTACAGGCCGCCGAAGAGGAAGGCGAGCCCCGCGGCCAGGATGTCGAGGGTGAACGACGCCACCGCCAGGGCGGTCAGACCGATCGCGCCCAGGAGCGAACCGGTCATGGCCGACGGCGCGTCCCATCCGTAGCTGCCGTGTCGCTTCACGCGTACCCCAGGAGGTCTTGACGGGGACTTGACCGACTCATTCCCCTTCGCACCGACAATCACGCAAATCCCATTACTAGGGTCATTTGGATGGCAGGCATGGGGGGTTCGACCAGGGATGAGGGCTAAGGAACGGGGCTTCGGGCTGGGGGCGAGCATCACGTTGACGCTGGCGTCGGCCGTGTTGTGGGGGGTGGCGCACCTGGCCGTGGACCGTCGCAAGACCGGAGTGGCGCTCATGGCGGCCTACGTCCTGATGCTGGCCGCCGTCCTCACCGTGCTCACCGCGTTCAGCACCCGTCTGCTGTCGGTCGCCGTGCAACCGCGGTGGCTCACCGGGCTCACCGCCGGCATCGTGGCGGTCGCGCTCGCCTGGACGGCCGTGATCGTCCGCTCGTACGTGCTGGTGCGCCCCCCGCGCTCGGACGCCGCCGGCCGCGTCTTCAGCACGGCCCTGACCATCGCGCTCTGCGCGCTCGTCCTCACCCCCACCGTGTACGCCGCCCGCGTCGCCCACCTCTCGCGCGACGTCGTCAACAGCCTGTTCACCACGACCGGCGGCGCCCCGATCGTCGCGAACGACCCGTGGAACGGCGCCGACCGGGTCAACTTCCTGCTGCTCGGCGCCGACGCCGCCCCCGGACGGCCCGGCGTGCGCACCGACAGCATGACCGTGGCCAGCGTGGACGTCGAGACGGGCGCGACCACGCTGTTCGGCCTGCCGCGCAACCTCCAGCGCGTGCCGCTCCCCCGCGGCCCGGCCAGGGACGCCTTCCCGTGGGGCTTCACCGGCACGGGCCCGCAGACCCCCGGCCTGCTCAACGAGGTCTTCCAGTACGCCGAGGACCACCCGGAGGTGGTCCCCGGCCACCAGCGCGGCCAACGCGGCCCCGCCCTGATCAAGCAGACGATCGGCGACATCCTCGGCATCCCGGTGAGCTACTACGCGATGATCGACATGAAGGGCTTCGCCGAGATCGTCGACGCCATGGGCGGCGTCCGCGTCACCGTCAAGGAGCCCATCGTGTACGGCCGCCACCGTGAGGGCCTCCTCCCCGCCGGCACCCGCAGGCTGACCGGCGAGCAGGCGCTCTGGTACGGCCGCTCGCGCACCGACAGCGACGACTACGTCCGCATGGGCCGCCAGAAGTGCCTGCTCAACGCGGTCGCCCAGCAGGCCGACCCGCTGACCGTGCTCAACAGCTTCGAGCGTCTCGCGGCCGCCACCAAGCGGGCGATCTCCACCGACATCCCGCAGGACCTGCTGCCGGCCCTCGCCGAGCTGGCCCAGAAGGTGAAGGACAGCCGGATGCGCAGCCTCAGCTTCGTGCCGCCGCTGATCGACACCGCCGCCCCCGACTGGTCCCTGATCCGCCGCAAGGTCTCCGCGGCCCTGCAGGACCGCCCGCGCTCCGCCGCCGACACCTCGGCCCACTCCCCGGCCCACTCCCCCGCCCCCGGGTCCGGCTACGGCGCCCTGGACGACGACCCGATCAATCTGGACGCGGCCTGCGGCTGACCGGCCGTCCCGTCCGCCGCGAAGGCCGCGAAGGCCGCGACCGCCGTGCGCGACGCCGCCGCCTGCGCCGATTCGCGCCCCGGCATGATCCGGGTGTGGCATGATGGGCGCCGACGGCAACGGTAACGATTTTCATCATCAACTGGAGTTCCCGTGAGAGTGGCCTTCGTCGGCAAGGGTGGCAGCGGCAAGACGACGATCTCGGCGCTGTTCGCGAGACAGGCGGCGCTCCACGGCGCCCCGGTGGTCGCCATGGACGCAGACATCAACCAGCACCTCGCCCTAGTCCTGGGCCTCGACCGGCAGCCCGAGCCGCTCGGCGCCCACCTCACCGAGATCAAAGACCGCCTCCGCGGCACCAACCCGCGCATCCCGTCCGCCGACGTCATGGTCAAGACCACGCCGCCCGGCCGCGGGTCCACGCTGCTCCGCTTCGCCGACCTGGCCGCCGACCCGTACGCGCTGACCTCGCCCGACGGCGTGCGCCTGCTGGCCACCGGCCCGTTCAGCGCCGACGACCTCGGCGTGGCCTGCTACCACTCGAAGGTCGGCGCGGTCGAGCTGCTGCTCAACCACCTGATCGACGGCCCCGGCGAATACGTCGTGGTCGACATGACCGCCGGGGCCGACTCCTTCGCCTCCGGCCTGTTCACCCGCTTCGACCTGACGTTCATCGTCGCCGAGCCCACCCGGCAGGGGGTGAGCGTCTACCACCAGTACCGCGACTACGCGGCCCAGTACGACGTGGCGCTCGCCGTGGTCGGCAACAAGGTCCACGGCCCGGCCGACGTCGAGTTCCTGCGCGAGCACGTCGGCGACGACCTGCTCACCTGGCTGGAGCACTCGCCGGCGGTCCGGTCGATGGAGCAGGGCCGCCACCTCACTCTCGGCCAGCTGGAGCCGGCCAACTCCGACGCGCTGGCCCTGCTCCGCAAGACCCTCGACGAGCAGGAGAAAGACTGGGTCCGCTTCGGCCGGCAGGCCGTCGAGTTCCACCTGCGCAACGCCCGCGCCTGGGGCAACGAACGCACCGGCGTCGACCTCGCCGGGCAGGTCGATCCGGAGTTCGTCTTCGGCCCCTGACGGCCCCGCCGACCCCACCGCCGACCCCACCGCCGACCCCACCGCCGATCACCCGGCGGCCGCTCCGACAACCACCCTGACGACCACACGAGTGTGCCCGTCAGGCGTCTGGAGCGTCACCGTCTTCCCACCTAGCGTCAACAATGACCCCTTTCGAGAGGAGACAGCATGTCGCTGACCGTTCCGAACGATCTGCTCGACCAGGCCAAGGCGGGTGACGTCGACGACGCCGCGTTCGTGGCGTGCGTACGCGACTCACTGCCCTACGCGTGGTCGCTGATCAGCGAGCTGGTCAAGGAGCGCCAGCACAGCGGGGCCGCGTTCGCCGACAACCAGGTGCCGCCGCCGTCGGAGGCGGCGCGCGGCGAGCTCCTGCGCTGCCTGGCGAGCGACGCGATGCGCGGGGCGCTGGAGCGTCACTTCGGGGTGCGCCTGGCATTCCAGAACTGCCACCGGGTGGCCGTCTTCGACCCGGCGGCCGGCGAGGCGCTGGCCGAGTTCGTCACTCCGCGCGCCCAAATCCTCAACCAGAAACCGGAGCTGGTGGACTGCTGAGATCGTCCGGCGAGCCGGCCCACCCGGCTCGCCGCACCAGCGGCAGCACCTCCGCCCCCAGCCGCCGCACGTTCTCCACGGCCCGCCGGTGCTCGCCGGGCCCCTCGACCATGAGGATCAGGTGACCGATCCCGGTGGTCTCCGCGGTCCGCGCGATCATCTCGGCGCAGTGCTCGGGCGAGCCGACCGGGTGGATGCGGGTGAGCAGGTCCACGTAGTCGCCGACGTCGCGCGCCGGCCGCGGCCGGCCGTCCACGGGCACGTACCCGGCGAGTCCAGGGCCGAGCCAGCGCGGCATCGACTCCTTCAGCTCGCGCACCGCCCGCGCCGTGGAGTCGGCCACGTAGCCGACGCCCGCCGCGACGTGCCCCTCCGCCGTCCCGTGCCGCGCCACCATGGCGGCCTTCTCGGCGTCGCCGATGTGCATGCCGAGCAGCATCGGCAGCCCGCGCTCGGCCGCGAGCGCCACGGTCGGCTCCGACGTGCACGCGACGACCGGCCGCAGCCGCGCCTCCGGCACCATCCGCACGTCCCTGAACCGGAAGAACTCCCCGTCCGCCGCGATCCCGCCGCCGCCGGACAGCGCCTCGACCAGCAGGTCCAGCGACTCCCCGAACCCGCGCTCGAACCGTTCCAGCCCCGTCCCGAACACCTCCAGGTCGACCCACGGCCCGCCCCTCCCCACGCCGAGCGTGAACCGCCCGCCCGACAGGTGATGCAGCATGGCCGCCTGCTCGGCGAGCGCCACGGGGTGCTGCGTGGACAGCACGCTCACCGCCGTCCCGAGCCCGATCCGGCTCGTACGCCCGGCCGCCACCGCCGCCAGCGTGATCGCCGACGGGCAGACGCCGTACGACATGAAGTGGTGCTCGGCGACCCACGCGTCGTCGAACCCCGCCTCCTCGGCCGCGACGACCAGCTCCACGGCGTCGGCCAGCACCCGCCCGGGCTCCTGCCCGGGGAACCGCGCCGCGATGATGAAGACCCCGATGCGCACTCACCCGATGATGGCCGATCCCGGCCCCGGCGGTCAGCCGAACAGCGTGACCTGGCCTTCGCAGGCCAGCGGGTCGCGGTGGAGCTTCAGGTGCCGCCATCGCGGCAGGTCGTCCAGGTATGACCAGGACAGCCGGTGATGCGGGGTGGGCCCGAGCCGGGCCAGCGCCTCCTGGTGGACGGGCGAGGGGTAGCCGGCGTTGTCGGCGAAGCCGTACTCCTCGTGGCCGAGCGTGGCCATGTACGCGTCGCGCCGCACCTTGGCCAGCACGGACGCGGCCGCCACCGACACGCTCGCGGCGTCCCCCTTGACCTCCAGGCGGACCGGCCAGGGGGCGCCGATGTAGTCGTGCTTGCCGTCGAGGATCACGGCGTCGGGGCGTACCGGCAGGGACTCCAGGGCCCGCCGGGCGGCCCGGCGCAGCGCCTCGGTCATGCCGAGCGTGTCGATCTCGGTGTGCGTGGCCTCGCCGTAGCCGACGCCGGCCGCCCACGCGGCCAGCTCGGCCGCCAGGGGCCCGCGTCGGGCGGCGGTGAGCTGCTTGGAGTCGGTCAGCCCGGCCGGCGGCTCGGACAGGTCGGCGACGACCGCGCAGACGGTGACCGGACCCGCCCACGCCCCGCGGCCGACCTCGTCAACGCCCGCGACCGTGCGGGTGCTCGGCTGCGCGAGCAGCAACTGCTCGATCTCGTACGTCGGCGCCATGACAGCAGACGCTACCGCGTAACGCCTTCCCCGCCGGCCGCCTGGACGACGGAGGTCACCGCCCTGAGACGGTTCGCCTCATTCGCCGAGCGGGTCGTCGTCGGGCAGCGGGCGCTCGGCCGGCCCCACCGGCTCCAGGTCGGCCGCGATGTACCGGGCGGCCACGTGGATGGCCCGCAACGTCACCGACACCGACGGCCGGTGCACGCTGGAGCCCCGCGCGACGGCGTGCACGTCCCGCCCGACCGGGTTGCCGGGGATCTGCCGTACGGCGACCCCGCGCAGCCCGGCCGCCAGCGCGAGCGCGGGAACGGCGGCGATGCCGATGCCCTTGGCCACCAGCGAGAGGATCGTGCCGAGCCCCTCGAACTCCCACGGCGTGGGCCGGGTGCCGCCGACGTCGACCAGCAGCCGGTCCACCGCCAGCCGCGACGGCTCGCCGTCGGGCGTGGCCATCCACGGCTCGTCCCGGAGCTCGCGCAGGTCGAGCGGCACGTCGGGGTCGGCCATGCGGTGCTTGCGCGGCACCACCAGCACCAGCGGGTCGCGCAGCAGCGGGAAGACACGCAGGTTCTCGCTGTCGCGCACGTGCCCGTACCAGTCGTCGACCAGCGCGATGTCCACCTCGCCCGACTGCACCTCGCGCATGCCGCGCCCGGACCTGCTCTGCCGCAGCCGCAGCGTCAGCTCGGTGTGGCGGCGCAGCGAGCGGGCGAGCGCGGGCGCGAACGCCACCGCCGCCGTCGGGAACGCGGTGACCGTCACGCGGCCCGACGGCGTGCCCGCGTGCGCGGACAGGTCGGACTCGGCCTCCTCGACCATCGACAGGATGCGCTCGGCGTGCGCCACCAGGCGGCGGCCCGCGTCGGTGAGCTCGGCGCTGCGCGCCGTGCGGTCGATGAGGGCCGTGCCGGTCTCGCGTTCGAGCGCCGCCAGTTGCTGGGACACCGCCGAAGGGCTGTAGCCGAGCGACGCCGCGGTCGCCGCGATGCTACCCCTACGTGCGAATTCTCGGATCAATGCCAAACGCCGAAAATCAAGCATCACTCTTCCTTATGCCTACCCACAAAAAGCCTCGCTTGTGCTGATGCCTTCCTGCAACCACGCTGGGAACGTGACAACTATGACCATCACCTTGTCCGCCACTCTGGCGACGAACGAAGACATCGAACGAAGACGACGCGCCGGGGAGCGCGTGCTGCACCTGGCCTTCGGCGAGGCAGGGCTGCCCGTCCACCCGGCGCTGCGCGACAAGCTGGCCGCCGCGTCAGAACGCAACGGCTACGGGCCGGTCGCGGGGGCGTCCGGGTTGCGGGCCGCGGCTGCGGGCTACTGGACACGACGGGGGCTCATGACCGACCCCGAGCTGGTCGTCTGCGGACCGGGCAGCAAGTCCCTGTTGTACGGCCTCATCCTGGCGATCGGCGGCGACATCGTCCTGCCGATGCCCAGCTGGGTCAGCTACGCCGCGCAGGCCGAGTTGGTGGGCTCGCGCCCGATCCTGGTGCCCGCACCACCAGGAGAGGGCGGTGTCCCCGACCCCGACCTGGTGGCCGCGGAGGTGCGGCTGGCCAGATCGCGGGGCAGGACCGTCAGCATGGTGCTGGTCACGCTGCCCGACAACCCGACGGGCCGGCTGGCCACGCCCGACAGCATCGCCGCGCTGGTGGAGGTCGCCCGTGAGCTCGATCTCACGATCATCTCGGACGAGATTTACCGCGACCTGATGCACGACCCCGCCCTCCCGTACGTCTCGCCGGCCGACCTCGCGCCCGAGCGCACGGTCGTCACCACGGGGCTGAGCAAGAGCCTGGCCCTCGGCGGCTGGCGGATCGGCGTGGCCCGGCTGCCCACGGGCGCGCACACGCTGCGCAGGAAGCTGCTCGCGGTGGCCAGCGAGATCTGGTCCGCCCCGGCCGCGCCCGTGCAGGAGGCCGCGGCCTACGCCTTCGACGAGCCCGCCGAGCTGACCGAGCGCATCGCGCTCAGCCGCCGGCTGCACGGCGTGGTGGCACGGGCCGTGCACGAGAGGTTCGCCGAGATCGGCGCCTGCGTGCTCCCGCCGCAGGGCGGGTTCTACCTCTACCCGGACCTGAGCCACCTGAGGCTCGGCGGCTCGGCCGAGATCACCAAGCTGCTCCTGGAGGAGCATGGCATCGGCGTCCTGCCGGGTCACGCCTTCGGCGACGACCCGGCGGCCGCCCGGGTGCGCGTGGCCGTCAGCCTGCTCCACGGCGAGACGGCCGAGCACCGCCTGGCCGCTCTGACCAGCCCCGATCCGCTCCAGCTGCCCTGGATCGCGGACAATCTCGACCATCTGTCGATGGGTCTGAAAGAGCTGTCGCTGGTCCGCCGCAGCCCCATGCGTGAACGCCGCGCGGCGCTGGTGCCGACACCATGTCACGGTTAGGCGAAACTTTTCCCCAGCACCCGTTCACCGGCCGTCGAATCAGCACTCTGACCTGGGAAAACACCCACTCTGCAGAAAGCTGCAAAAGATCTTCCTAACGGCATGGTCACATGCGTGCCCCGTACCCCCCATCATGTGCTCATGCCCGCTCTTGTCACCTTGTCCGGGCGCTCCGTGCGCCTGGAACCTCTCAGCCTCGCGGCGGTCGATGACCTGGCCGCCGCGGCGAGTGAAGACCGTTCCACATACGCCTTCACTCGTGTCCCGCACAGCCGGGACGAGATGGCCTCCTACGTGGAGGCCGCCATGGCTGAGCAGGCGGAGGGCCGCTCGTTGCCCTTCGCCATCCGGTGGCTGAACACCGACCGCGTGGTCGGTGCCACCCGTCTCATGCACCTGGAGTACTGGCAGGGCCCCATGCCCTGGCCTCCGGGTACGCGAGGTGCGGTGGGCGACATTCCGTCCGTGGCCGACATCGGTTACACCTGGCTGGGTGCGAGCGCCCAGGGCACGGGTGTCAACCGGGAGAGCAAGTTCCTCCTGCTCTCCCACGCCTTCGACACGTGGGACGTCCACCGCATCACTCTCAAGGCAGACGTACGCAACACCAGGTCCCGGGCCGCCATCGAGGCCCTCGGCGCACACTTCGACGGGGTGCGGCGAGCGGACAGCCGAGGCGCCGACGACACGGTCCGAGATACCGCGTTCTACTCGATCCTCAACTCCGAATGGCCACTCGTACGCGAGCGGCTGGCCATGCGGATGGGCTTCTCCGAGGCCGCCTGACCCCAGCCCGATGTGGCCCCGCCCGACCTTCCGGGCGGGGCCTGTATTTTTCCGGGCCCGCACGGGCTCTACATGACACGCCCCCGCGGTGTGTCATGCGTTGCCTGGCATCAGCATGCGGGGGCGGGCTCAACACCGGATTGAAGGCGGATTAACAGGCCAATCAACGATCAACCTAGATCTAGGTGATGAGCAGCCATAGACCTATCATTTGGTAACAAACCATCCCATTGGCTTGGAGACAGACGGCATGGCTGGTCAGAGCGACGAGGGCGGGCTGCGGTTCGCCGTGCTCGGTCCTGTCCGCGCGTGGCGTGACGGGCGGGAGCTCGACCTGGGCACCCCGCTGCAGCGGTCCATCCTCGGCATGCTGCTCCTGCGCGAGGGGCACGCGGTCACGCCCAACGAGCTGATCGACGCCGTGTGGGGCGAGGACGCCCCGCCCAGGGCTCTGGGCGCGCTCCGCACGTACGTCTCCCGGCTCCGCACCGTCCTGGAGCCCGAGCGGCCCGCCCGATCCCGCCCCGAGCTGCTGACCTCCATCGGCCGCGGCTACGCGCTGCGGCTGCCCGAGGACGCGCTCGACCTGGCCCGCTTCGAACGCGGCATCGTCGCCGCCGAGGCCGCCCGCAAGGCCGGCCGCCCGCGCGAGTCCGCGGACGCGCTGCGTACCGCGCTGGCCCTGTTCGAGGGCGAGCCGCTGGCCGGCGCCGTCGGCCCGTACGCCGAACACCAGCGCGACCGGCTCATCGAGCGCCGGCTCAGCGTGGTCGAGACGCTCATGGACGCCGACCTGGAGCTCGGCAACCACGCCGCGATCGTGTCCGAGCTGATCGCGCTCACCGCCGACCACCCGCTGCGCGAGAAGCTGCGCGCCCAGCTCATGCTGGCCCTCTACCGCTGCGGCCGCCAGGGCGACGCGCTCAACGTCTTCACCGAGACCCGCCAGGCGCTGATCGACGAGCTCGCCATCGAGCCCGGCCCCGAGCTGGCCGGGCTGCACCAGCGCATCCTGTCGGCCGATCCGGCGCTGACCGTTCCCGCGCCGGCCGCCCCCGGCGCCCCGCCCGACGACGAACCCGGGCCCGCCGAGGAGCCCGCCCCCGCCGCCGAGCTGCCCAGGCCCGCCCAGCTCCCGGCCGCGGTCAGCGACTTCACCGGACGCAAGGAGCTGTCCGCCCGCCTGCGCAGCCTGCTGTCGGCCCAGTCGGCCGGCGAGGGCGTGCCGGTCGCGGCCGTGTCCGGCATCGGCGGCGTCGGCAAGACCACGCTGGCCGTCCACGTCGCCCACCAGCTCGCCGAGGTGTTCCCCGACGGCCAGCTCTACGCCGACCTGCGCGGCTACACCGACGAGGCCACGGCGCCGGAGTCGGCGCTGGGCGGCTTCCTGCGCGCGCTCGGCATCCCGCCCGACGTCATCCCCGAGGGCGCGGCCGAGCGTTCGGCGCTCTACCGCTCGATTCTGGCCGACCGCCGCATCCTGGTGTTGCTCGACAACGCCCGCGACGCGGCGCAGGTCAGCCCGCTGCTGCCGGGCTCGCCGGGCTGCGCGGCCGTCGTCACCAGCCGGGGCAAGCTGGCCGACCTGCCCGCCGCGCGGCTGATCGATCTCGACGTGATGGAGCCGGACGAGGCGCTGTCGCTGTTCGGCGCGGTGGCCGGGCCCGAGCGGGTGGCCGCCGAGCACGGCGCGGCCATGGACGTGGTGGCCGCCTGCGGATTCCTGCCGCTGGCGGTGCGCATCGTGGCCGCCCGGCTGGCCGCCCGCCCCACCTGGACGGTCGCCTCGCTGGTGCCCCGCCTGGCCGACGAGCAGCGGCGGCTCGACGAGATGCGCGTGGGCCACCTGGCCGTGGAGGCCACCTTCGCGCTCGGCTACGGCCAGCTCACCCCCGCCCAGGCCCGCGCCTTCCGCCTGCTGTCGCTGCCGAACGGCCCCGACGTCTCCTCCGGCGCCGCGGCCGCCGTACTGGCGATGAGCGCGGTCGAGGCCGACGAGGTGCTGGAGTCGCTGGTCGACGCCAGCCTGCTGGAGGCCCCGGCGCCCGGCCGCTACCGCTTCCACGACCTGCTCAAGCTGTTCGCCCGCCGCGAGCTGGACAAGACCGAACGCCCCCAGGCCCGTACGCTGGCGCTGCGCCGGCTGCTCGGCTTCTACCTGGCCTCGGCCCGGTCGGCCCACCGGCTGGCCTACGAAGGCAGCATGATCCCGGCCAACCTGATGGTGGTCGGCAGCGGGCTGGAGTTCGGCTCCGTCGACGAGGCCGTGGCCTGGCTGATCTCCGAGGGCGACTCGCTGTTCGCCGTCATCAACCAGGCGGCCGCGGCCGCCCGCACCGGCGAGCAGCTGCTGCCCGCGGCCGACCTGCTGGTGGCGATGGAGCCGCTGCTGGAGTCTGGCACCCACACCCGCGACTTCGACCACGGCACGCGGGCCGCGCTGGCCGCCGCGCAGGAGATCGGCGACCCCGCGAGCGAGCTGCGCGCCCGCTACGTCCTCGGCCGGGTGCTGTTCGCCGGCAACCGGCTGCACGAGGCCGAGGAGCAGTTCCGCCGGGTACGCGAGCTGTCGGCCGAACGCGGCGAGAAGATCGTCACGGGCGAGGTGCTCAACGCGCTGGCCGTCGTCGTCGGCCGCCAGCGCCGCCACACCGAGGCCCTGGCGCTGTTCGACGCGGCGATGGCCTTCTACCGCGACCACGGCGTGCCGGCCGGCGAGGCGCTGGTGCTCAGCTACTCGGCCCGCGACCACCTGGGCCTCGGCAGCCCCGAGGACGCCATCGCGGCGGCGGAGAAGGGCCTGACCATCTTCACCGAGATCGGCAGCGGCGCCGGCACCGCGCGGGCCCGCTACCACCTCGGCATCGTGCTCTCACGTGTCGGCCGCCTCAACGAGGCGGTCCACCACCACGCCGAGTGCCTGGCCTTCTTCCGCGCCAGCAAGCAGCGCGTGTGGGAGCAGCGGGTGTGCTCCCGCCTGGCCGAGACGTTCATCGCGGCCGAGCGCTACGCCGACGCCGTACGCCATGCCGAGCAGGCCCTGGTGGTCGCCCGCGACATCGGCCACCCGTACGGCGAGGCGCTGTCGCTGACCGTGCTCGGCAAGGCCCTGCGCGGGCTGGGCAGCGGGACGAGGAGCTCCGACTGCCTACGGCAGGCTTTCGAGATCTTCTCCAGGCTCGGCGCCCCCGAGGCCGGCGACCTCAAAGTCCTGCTCGACAGCGTCCCCGAGGCAGGGGCCGTCGTCGAGTCCTGAGTACAGCTCGTCGTCCAGACGTGTCATCCACACATGGTTGATCAAGGCTGTCCTTCCGCTGAGAAACCCGCGAAATGGACTGCCGCTGCGATCTCGACCAGGCACGACCGCGAGGGTGACAGTGCGACGAGCAGGTTTCTTGTCGATCAGGAGTCACGAATGCGGACGTTCGTGATCGGCTGGTATCAGCCCGGCCGGTCATCCTCACCACCACGCTTCGCTAGGGGGCCCGGTTATCCGGATGCTCCGCGTGGCGGCTAGCCGCCTCACACAGACGACCGGCCGGACCTGACACGGCCCTCGAACCCCCCAGGTCCGTGTCTTGGCAAGAGCCTCCACCCGCGTGGTTGACGTCGAATCAACGGCGGATTAAAGCAGGAAATAACCCTCGGCTATGAGCGGCCGTACCGCGTCGGCGTCGAGGATCTCGCCCTGGCCCACCAACTCGGCGATCACGTTGAGCAGCGGGCCGAGCGCCAGCTCGCCGTCGCACACGCCGGCCAGCGCGGCCTCCACCGTGCCGACCTCCCGGCTGCGCCGCAGCCCCTGGGTCTGGCGCAGCACGATGCGGATCGGGTCTTCCGCGCCCGGCAGGCCGGTGCGCTCGTCGAGTAACCCGTCGGCCGTACGCAGCCGCGCCGACTCCAGGCCCCGGGCGCGGTGCGCGGCGCCGATCGCGTCGAGCACGTCGTCGACGTAGTCGCCCACCGGGAGCGTGACCTGGTGGTCGAGGTGCTCGACGCGGACGACCGGGTCGAGCGTGCCGGAGTTGCGCATGGTGATCCAGCCGAACCCGACGCCCTCCACCTTGCGCTGCTCGAACCAGGCGAGCCAGCGGTCGTACAGCTCGGTGTAGCGCCCGGTGCCCTGCTCGGCGGCGTCCCGCAGCCACAGCTCGACGTATTCGGCCGGATCCTGGACATCGCGCTGCACCACCCATGCGTCGCAGCCGGTCTCGCCCAGCCAGCCGCCCACCCGGTCGTGCCAGTCCTCGCCCTCGACGTGCGGCCAGTTGGCCAGGAAATGGGCCTGGCCGCCGGGGGCGAGGTGGCGGGGCGTCCGGCGTACGAGGTCGCGGCAGAAGCCGTCGCCGCCCGCCTCCCGGTAGACCAGCTCCCGCTCGGGGGAGATGACGAACGGCGGATTGCTCACGATCAGGTCGAACCGTTCCCCCTCGACCGGCTCGAACAGCGAGCCCTCGCGCCGCTCCACCCCCTCGATCCCGGACAGCCGCCAGCTCAGCTCGGCCAGCTCCAGCGCCCGGGGGTTGAGATCGGTGGCCGTGATGTGACCGGCCCGCCCGGCCAGGTGCAGCACCTGCACCCCGCAGCCGGTGCCGAGGTCGAGCGCGCGGCCCACCGGCCGCCGGGTGACGAGCTGCGCCAGGTTGGCCGAGGCCCCGCCGGCGCCCACCACGTGGTCGGGCCGCAACGCGGGGTCGCCGGGCCGCACCTTGCGGTCGGAGACCAGGTAGCCGCCGGTCTCCCAGGGCTGCAGGTGCACGGTCGCGCGGATAAGGTCGCCGTCCGCCGCCACCAGCCCCGACGCCAGCACCTCCGGCGCCACGCCCTTCGCCCGGACGGGCACGCCCAGCCACCACAACCTGATCAGCGTGGCCAGCGGGTCGCCGTCGGCGGTGGCGCGCAGCGCCGGGACCAGCTCCTCGCGGGCCAGGGCCGACGCGGCCATGCCGCCGAGCCGGTCGCGTACGCCGTCGATCGTGTAGCCGGTCGCAAGGAGGTGATCGCGCAGTCGTTCCACGAGCCTCATCCTTTCACTGAGGCCATGCACTGACCCACAGTGCTCATACTGTTACGTACGTACCTAAGTGTTCTTCAAGCAATAGGCAAGTGGATCGCGATATCTGTAGGAGTGCTCAGCACGTCACCCGAGGAGTGGACCCATGCTGATCCCGTGCTTGGCTTGCGAGTCCCGATTCGGACCCGACGAATACTTCAGCGCCTGCTCCGACTACAACCGCGGCCTCGACCTGGTGTCGTGGACGTGCCCGCGCTGCGGCAACCGCGACGACCTGCGCGTGCTGCCCGGTGAGCTGGGCTTCGGCTATCCGTACCAGGGGAGGTTCGCCGTGCTCGACCGGCTGCGCGTGCCGGGCCTGCGCAGGCAGCGGGGCGATCTGCGGCTGGACATCTCGCTGGAGCGGTCCAGCTGGCGGGTGCACACCCGAGTGCGGCAGCCGGCCTGACCGCCTCCCCGCCCGGCACCCGCCTCGGCTGAGGCTCCCCTTTCACTGCGAAGAGCGTCACGCGGGGAGCCGCGGCCACGCGGGTGCCGCGGTCACTCGGGGAGCTGGCGGAGGCTCTGCCAGGCGGCCTCGCCCAGGCCTCTGATCTCCTCCTCCGTCGGCGTGTGGGCGCCGGCGAACCACAACCGGCACATCTCCTGCGCCGGCCCGAGCCACAGCACGTAGCACATGGTCGGGTGGACGGGCTGGAGCAGGCCGTTCTTCATGTGCGGCCGCCACCAGTCGGAGACCTGCCGGAAGAACTCCCGCCGGACCTCGGCCACCTCAGCCCCGCCCGGCTCGTGCTTGCGCGGCGGCCGCTCGCTGACCAGCAGCCGAGCCCGCTCGGGGTTGTCGCCCGCCCACCGCATGTGGAAGGCCACGACCGCCTCGATGCCGGCCCTGGCGTCGTCGTGCCGGGTCAGCTCGGCGAGGAACGCACGCTGGTAGGCGGTGAGGATCTCGGTGTACAGGACGCCGAAGACGTGCTCCTTGCTGGCGAAGTGGTGGTAGAAGCTGCCGACGCTTACGCCGCTCTCCTCACGGAGGCTGGCCAGCGTGGTGGCCGACACCCCGTCCTGGCTGAAGCGGCGGAGGGCGCCCTCGATGATGCGGGTCCGGCCGTCGCGTCCGTTCTTGACACTCTTCACACCGTCAATGGTGTGGCAACAGAACCTTGTTCCGCAAATAGCGCGCCGCAGTCGATCATAGCGGTCACCTCAACCGATCCGGACGTGACCTTCATCGTGGCCTCCGGCCAGCGTCCGCGGATGAGCCTCAGCACCCGCCGGTTCTCCCCCAGGACGTCCATGCCCACCGTACGCGCCCCGCAGGCGGCGGCCCTGAGCAGCAGCGTCTCGACCAGCCTCGGCCCCAGCCCGAACCCCTGCCAGTGGTCGGCCACCACGACCGCGATCTCCACGTCGGCGGCGCCGCCCCGGTAGCTCATGGCGTGGCCGACGATCTCGCCGCCGGCGACGGTGGCCACGAGGGCGTCGCGGCGCTCGTCGACGGTGACCAACGTACGCACCAGGCCGGCCGCGGGCAGACCGACGCCGGTGAAGAAGCGCAGCGTCCGGGTGTGCACCGACAGCCCGGCCAGGAAGCGTCTGATCCGCTCCTCGTCGTCGGGACGCACCGGGCGGATCTGAGTTCCGTTCATAGACCCAGCCTGCCCCGCGCCACCTGAGTCTGTCAATTGAACTCAGATATAATGCAAAGATGAACGTTCCCTTCCGGGTGGACAACTGCTCCATTCAGCGCACCCTGGACATCGTCGGGGAGAAGTGGACCTTCCTGGTGCTGCGCGAGGCGTTCAGCGGCGTACGCAGGTTCGCCGACATGCAGGCCACCACCGGCGCCCCCCGGCAGGTGCTCAGCGCGCGCCTGGCCCGGCTGGTCGACGAAGGACTCCTCCGCAAGGAGCCCTACCGCGAGCCAGGACAACGGCAACGCGACGAATACCGGCTCACCGACAAAGGCCGTGACCTTTACCCCATGCTCGTCGCGCTCATGCACTGGGGCGACAAATACCTGGCCGGCGCCGAGGGTCCGCCCGTGCTCCTCACCCACCGCGGCTGCGGCGCCCCCGTCGAACTGCGCTTCCGCTGCGCCGACGGCCACGAGGTGAGCGGCCCGCGCGAAGTGACCCCGGTGCCGGGCGAAGGCGCCGAGCTCAGCGCCTGAGCGGGGCGGGCACGTGTCCCGAGCTCCAGCGCCTGCGCAGGGCGGGCGCGTGCCGGACCACCGGTCCCGGTGCCTAGGCTTGACGTCGTGTACCGCTTCCTTCTGACGCCCCGCTGGCTCGCGTTGCACGTGGTGGTGCTGCTCGTCATCCCCGCCTTCGTGCTGCTCGGGCGCTGGCAGTTCGGGCGGTTCGAGGAGCGGTCGGCCAACAGCGAGCGGGTGACCGCCAACATCGAGGCGCCGCCGGTGCCGCTCGACCGCCTGGCCGCGCCGGGGCAGCCGGTACGCGAGTCCGACCGGTTCCGTACGGTGACGGTCGCCGGCACCTACGACCCGTCCCACGCCCTCGTCGTACGCCGCCGCCCCCAGGAGGGCCGCCCCGGCTACTACGTGCTGACCCCGCTCGTCACCGGCGACCGCACGGCCGTCCTGGTCAACCGGGGCTGGGTCGAGGCGGGCGCCACCGCCGACACCCCGCCCGACGTGCCCCTTCCGCCCACCGGGCAGATAACTGTCACCGGGCGGCTACGCCCCAGCGAGACCGAGGAGTCCAGCGGCATCAGGAACGTGACCGGGCTGCCGCCGGGCCAGGTGCTGCTGATCGACGCCGCCGAGATCGGGAAGCGGCTGCCGTACGCGCTGGTGGGCGGCTACGTCGAGCTGACCCGGCAGGAGCCGGCCCGCTCCCCGGCGCCCGAGCCGGTCCCCGAGCCCGACGTGGGCTCCGGCGGCGGGCTCAACCTGGCGTACGGGGTGCAGTGGTGGTTGTTCATCGGCATCGCGATCGGCGGGTGGATCCTGCTCATCAGACGCGAACTGGCCGAACGCCGGGCCGACAAGGCATCCACGGCAGAAAGGGTGGATACCCCAGCAACGTAAGGTGTTGGGGGTGATCCGCCACATTGAGTTCAGCAGCCTCTGCAACTTCCGTGACGTGGGTGGATATGCCACCGGAAACGGACGCGCCGTCCGGTGGCGGCGGCTCTACCGCGCCGACTCGCTCGGCTGGCTGGCCGGTGACGATCTCACGGCCTTCCGCGACCTGCGCGTACGCACGGTCATCGACCTCCGCCACCCCTTCGAGGTGGAGAAGTCCGGCCGGGTCCCCGACGCCGACGGGCAGAGCTACCACAACCTGCCCATCGAGGGCCGCCGCTGGGACACCGCCGCCTACGACGAGGCGATCGGCGTCGCCCGCTACCTCGCCGACCGCTACCTGGAGGTCACCGAGGACGGCGTCGCCAACCTCAGGACCGCCCTGGAGACGATCGCGCAGGCCGACAACGCCCCCGTGGTGATCCACTGCGCGGCCGGGAAGGACCGCACCGGCGTGCTGACCGCGCTGGTCCTGTCGCTGGCGGGAGTGGCCGAGGACGACATCGTGGCGGACTACGCCCTCACCGGCCTGGCCACCGAGCGTTTCATCGCCGACTGGGGCCGGCGCCACCCCGGCGTGCCGCTCTGGCCCGGTTTCGGGCTCGCGCCGGCCGCGACCATGCGGTTCTTCCTGGACGACCTGGCTAGGAGCTGTTTCTTAGATCTGCTGACTATTCGTGGCGTGGTTGTCACGATTGGTGCATGGGTCGTGGTGACTTAACGAACGCGGAGTGGGAGC
>DASUCK010000062.1:0-37511 GCA_036276095.1 Nonomuraea sp.
TGCCGCCGGGCGTCCCGAACACCTCGGCCAGCTCACCCGGACCGCCCAGATGCTTTTTGACCAGCGCGAACGCCTCGTCGCGCCATTCGTCCACGGTGTGCGGCGAGAACCGGTCGGCGGGGACGTACACGGTGTGGACCGGCTGCCACCCCGGCTCGGCGGACAGCAGCGGGTAACGCTCCCGCTGGGCGCGCTGGGCCGCGGTGTAACCGGGCGGCGGGTCAGGGACGGCAGGCATGGGACATGGCCTCCAGACCGGGCGGCGGGTCAGGGACGGCAGGCGCGGAGCATGGCCTCCAGGCCGACGAGCTTGACGCGTTCGCCGCGCCCGAGCGACGTGGCCAGCTCGGCCTCGGCCGCCTCGATCGCCAGCCACTCGTCGTACGTGACCGGCCGCAGCCCCCGCTCGGCCAGCAACGCGTCGATCGGCTCGGCCGCCACCCGCTCGCGCCCCGCCAGGTCGCCGAGCAGCGTGCGGACGGTGTCGGCGGCGTCGGACTTGTTGGTGCCGATCACCCCGGTCGGTCCGCGTTTGAGCCAGCCGGCGACGTACTCGCGGTCGCGCACGCGGCCCGCCTCGTTCGGCACGGTCATCGTCCGCTCCGAGAACGGCACCCCCGGCAGCGGCACGCTCTGGTAGCCGACCGAGCGCAGCACCATGCCGACGTTGAGGGTCTCGAACTCGCCGGTGCCCTCCACGCGGCCCTCCGCCGACAGCCGGGTGCGTTCGAGCCTGAGCCCCTCCACCCGCTCGGCGCCGAGGATCTCCACCGGTCGCAGCCAGAAGCGCACGTCGAGGCGGCGCGGCCGGCCGACCGGCTCGCGGGCCGCCCACGACTGCAGCACCTTGATGTTGCCCTGCACCTGGCGCGGGAAGTCGCCGCCGAGCACGACGGCCTCGTCGGGACGCACGCAGACGTCGGCGTTGGCCAGCTCGCCCAGCTCGCGCAGCTCCTTCAGGGTGAACTTGGCGTGCTCGGGCCCGCGCCTGCCGACCATGTGGATGGCCTTCACCTGGCTCTCCGACAGCCGCTGGAGCACGTCGTGGGGCACGTCGGTGGCCCGCAGCTCGTCGGCCGTCTTGGCCAGGACGCGGACGACGTCGACGGCCACGTTCCCGACGCCGATCACCGCCACCTCGGAGGTGTCGAGCCGGAAGGAGCCGGGGTCGACGTCGGGGTGACCGCAGTACCAGTTGACGAAGTCGGTCGCCGCCACGCTGCCTGGCAGGTCCTCGCCGGGGATGCCGAGCCGCCGGTCGACCATCGCGCCCGTGCAGTAGACCACCGCGTCGTAGCGGCCCAGCAGGTCGCCGACGGACAGGTGCTCGCCGAGCGTGACGCCGCCGAGGAAGCGCACCTCGGGCAGCTCCAGCACCCTGCGCAGGTAGTTCGCGATCGACTTGATCGACGTGTGGTCGGGCGCGACGCCGTACCGCACCAGCCCGTACGGGGTCGGCAGGCGTTCGAGCACGTCGACGCGTACGGGCTCCGCCGACTGCTTGACCAGGGCCTCGGCCGTGTAGATGCCGGCAGGGCCCGATCCGATGACCGCCACACGCAAAGCCACGCTGCCTCCTAAGACCCGGCCGCCCGGGCCAGGCGTCCCACCAGACGCAACCGGCCAGTGTCATCGATGTATCCCCGGTCGCCGGTGCGGACGAACCCGTCCTTGGCGAAAACCGTCCGCTCGCCGCCGTCGCCGGCGTAGCCGCTCATGACCGCCGCCGAGCGGAGGAACACCTCGCCGGGCTCGCCGGGCGGCAGGACGTGGCCGTGCCCGTCCCTGATCGACACGCTCACGCCGCCGCGCGGCCGGCCGACGCTCACCTCGGCGTCCTCGGGAGGGTCGCAGGGCCGCGTGCCGACGCCCAGGCCGGCCTCGGTGCACACGTACCGGTTGCAGACCGGCACGCCGTACCTGTCGCGCAGGGCCCTGATCAGCTCGGCCGGCGCCGGCGCGCCACCCGACCTGATCAGGGCGAGCCCCGGCAGCTCCCCGCCGCCCGCCAGGATCCGCCCCAGCTGGTACGGCGTCCCCTCCAGCACGTCGATCCCGTACGCGCGCATGACGCGCAGCACGCCGTCCGCGCTCCACGACGGCAGCACGTGGCACGTCCGCCCCGCCTGCAGGAAGACCGGGAGCCGGGTCACGAACCCCAGCCGGCCCAGCGGGCACGGCACCACCCGCGCGCCGCCCCCGCCCCACCGGTCGCCGGCCCCGTACGCGCGGATCGCCTCCAACTGCCGGTTGCCGAACACCACGCCCTTCGCCGGCCCCGTCCGGCCCGCCGTGAACGCGATCACCACCGGCCGCGCCGGATCCGGCGGGAACGGCGGCGGTGGCGGCTCGGCCCGCCGCAGCCCCGCCAGCCGCGCCGGATCGTAGGCCGGGCTGTGGGCCGGGCTGTGGACGGGGTCGTGGGCGGCGTCATGGGAGGCGTCGTGGGCGGTGTCATGAGAGGCTTGCCCGCCGCCGCGGTCGACCGGCAGCGTCACCACGTCGAGCCCCGCCAGCGGCGGCAGCACGCGCGGCACGGTGATGACGACCGCCGGATCGAGCGAGGCCAGCAGCTCAAGGCGCTCGGTGCCGACGCCCGCGGCCGCGGCGCCGATCTTGGCGGCCGCGACGTAACAGATCACGAACTCGGGCCCGTCGGGCAGCGCCAGGGCCACGACGTCGCCCATCCGGGCGCCCCGATGGGCCAGACCGGCGGCCACCTCGTCGGAGAGCCGGTCGAGATCGGCGAAGGTCAGGCAGGTCGAGCCGGTGACGACGGCCGCCCGCGCCCCGAACCTACGCGCGGCCGCCCCGGCCAGCAGGCGCAACATGTCGACTCCTGGAACATCGGGCGCAGTTCCACGCTAACTCTCCAGGTCGCGCGGCGCGTCATCACCGGCCCTGCACGTGAAACCCGTCCATGACGCCGATCGAGCCTCGGCAGCCGGTCCATGACGCCGGCCGGGCCTCGGCGCTGCTTCGGCCCTGCTTCGGCCCTGCCTCGGCCCTGCTTCGGCCCTGCCTCGGCGCCCCCTTGGGGCGGCGGATCGGCGGCTGGGGCGGCGGATCGGCGTAGTCCATGGCGGCGGGGACTTGCGGGAAAGGCGCGCGCCCGATCAGAGTTGATCCCTGTGAAGCGAAAGCACGCGTTGAGGCGGCCGAAGGAGACCACGCCCTCCGACCACGGCGACGACGAACTCTCGCTCACGAGCGCCCGCCGCTACGAGGCCTTCGGCCGGGTGATGGCGGCGCTGGCGACCGAGGCCGACTTCATCGAGTCCTGCCGCGACCTCACCTGGTGGCGCGGGTCCGACCACAGCTGGCACATCGAGTGGCGCGACGGGCCGTACGCCTCCGAGGTGGCGGCGTTGCTGGCCGAGCAGGTGCGCGACCCCGAGGACGACGGCCCCCTGGTCACCGAGGCGGGTCAGGGCGGCGACGCCTCGGCGGTCCTCGACGTGATGGGCGTGCGGTTCGAGCTGCGCGCCATCGACCCGATGGGACGGGCCTCCGTACGCGCCAGGACGGGCCTGTGGCGCCTGGCCGAGGCCCTCGACACCACCCGCCGCACCAACGCCCGCCACCCCTGGGAGGAGCTCCTCGGCGGCTGACCGCGCCCTCGGGTCAGCTGCGCACGCCCTCGAAGGCCGCGTACGCGGGCGGGGGCCCCGCCGTCATGCCGGCCACGCGCACGCCGGTCTTGGTCAGGAAATGACCGAAATTTGCCTTTTACGTAGGTTCACATAATCTGGCAGTGGTCATCCCTAGAGGTCGCCGGGGGAGGGTTGACCAGGGAAATGGAGACGAACAAGCCCGCGGTCGACACCGGAACCGACACCGCCATGGACCACGCCGAGTACGCCGACTACGCCGAGTACGACCGGCGCCAGCGCGCCATCGAGCGCCACCTCATCGCCGCCTTCGCCGGAGGGCTGCTCGTCGGTCTCCTCGGCATGCTCATCTCCGGCCGCGCCCCC
Source organism: Nonomuraea sp. (assembly GCA_036276095.1). Taxonomy (GTDB): domain Bacteria; phylum Actinomycetota; class Actinomycetes; order Streptosporangiales; family Streptosporangiaceae; genus Nonomuraea. The sequence continues at coordinate 3,978 of DASUCK010000062.1, forward strand.
GTCTGGATCGGCCAGGTCTACGAGCCGTACGCCTACCTCGGCCTGACGCTGGTCGTCGGGGTGACCGCCGCGGGGTTCGGGTGGGCGCTGGTGACGACGTTCCTGGCCGCGGTGTCGATGCTGGTCGCGGCCATGGGCGCGAGCGCGCTCCGGGGCGATCTGGCCTTCGACATCGTCGGCGGCAGCGCCGCCGGGCTCAACTGGACCCTCGCCCTTCTCGTCGGCCTCGGCCTGATGGCGTACGTCACCCGCAGGGACGACGCCTGGGGCGACCTCGCGGCGGGCGCGGTGGGCGCGGCGCTGATCGCCGACGTCGTGGACCGCGCGACGCCCGGGTTCATCGACTCCGAGCGCTCGTTCTGGCCGGTGCCGGCCCTGGTGGTCGGGTTCCTGACGGTCGCTCTGGTGCTCGTCCTGCGCAGGGGCACCCGGGCGCGGCTGCGCGCGCTCGCGCTGTCGGCGGTCTTCTCCGGCGTGTTCACCCTCTGCCTGGCGTTCTTCGCGACCGGCTGGTTCCCCCTGGTGGTCTGACCCGCCGGGCCCTGACGGTTAAGCCCGCGCGAACGGCTTCCCCGACTCGATAGCCTGTAATCCTCCAGTGTCCGGGTTCGAGCAAGGAGTAGCCGTGTTGCTGCGCATGTCGTCGTTGTTTCTTCGCACCCTGCGGGACGACCCGGCAGACGCGGAAGTGCCGAGCCACAAGCTCCTCGTCCGCGCCGGCTACGTCCGCCGCGTGGCGCCCGGCATCTACTCCTGGCTGCCCCTGGGCAAGCTCGTCCTGGAGAACGTCACCAGGATCGTCCGCGAGGAGATGAACCGGATGGGCGCCCAGGAGGTGCTCTTCCCCGCCCTCCTGCCCCGCGAGTTCTACGAGGCCACCGGCCGCTGGACCGAATACGGCGACACGATCTTCCGGCTCAAGGACCGCAAGGGCGGCGACTATCTCCTCGGCCCCACGCACGAGGAGCTCTTCACCGACATGGTCAAGGGCGAATACGCCTCCTATAAGGACTATCCGGTCACCCTCTATCAGATCCAAACCAAATACCGCGACGAGGCCCGGCCCCGGGCCGGCATCCTGCGCGGCCGCGAGTTCCTCATGAAGGACTCCTACTCGTTCGACCTCGACGACGACGGCCTCAAGCGCTCCTACGAGCAGCACCGCGAGGCGTACATCAAGACCTTCGACCGGCTCGGCATCACCTACAAGATCGTGTTCGCCCAGTCGGGGGCCATGGGCGGGTCGGCGTCGGAGGAGTTCCTCGCGCCCACCCCCACCGGCGAGGACACGTTCGTGGCCTGCCGCTCCTGCGGCTACGCGGCCAACGCCGAGGCCGTCACCACGCCCGCCCCCGCCGCCCGCGCGTACGACGACGTGCCCGCGCTCCAGGTGCTCGACACGCCCGGCACCCCGACCATCGAGACGCTGGTGTCGTACGTCAACGAGCACCACGGCATGTCCGTCACCGCCGCCGACACCCTGAAGAACGTCGTCGTCAAGATCTCCACCCCCGGCTCGGACCAGGTCGAGACGCTGGTCGTCGGCGTGCCGGGCGACCGCGAGGTCGACTTCAAGCGCCTGGAGGCGGCGCTGGCCCCCGGCGAGCCCGCCATCTTCGAGGCCGACGACTTCGCCAGGCATCCCGGTCTCGTACGCGGCTACATCGGCCCGCAGGTCCTGCGCGACCTGGGCATCCGCTACCTCGTCGACCCGCGCGTCGTCACCGGCACCTCGTGGGTGACCGGCGCCAACGAGCCCGGCAAGCACGCCGCCCACGTGGTCGCGGGCCGCGACTTCACCCCCGACGGCACGATCGAGGCCGCCGAGGTGCGCGCCGGCGACCCCTGCCCGCGCTGCGGCTCCGGCCTGTCCATCGACCGCGGCATCGAGATCGGCCACATCTTCCAGCTCGGCCGCAAATACGCCGACGCCGCCGGCCTCGACGCCCTCGGCCCCGACGGCAAGCCGATCCGCATCACGATGGGCTCGTACGGCATCGGCGTCTCCCGTGCCGTGGCCGTCATCGCCGAACAGAGCCACGACGCGCTCGGCCTGGTGTGGCCCCGCGAGGTCGCCCCCGCCGACGTCCACATTGTCGGCACCGGCAAGGAAAACCAGGTGGAGGCCGCCCTCGAACTGGGCGCCGAGCTGGCGTCCCGCGGCCTCCGCGTCCTGGTCGACGACCGCCCGCAGGTCTCGCCCGGCGTCAAGTTCAAGGACGCGGAGCTGCTCGGCATTCCGACGATCGTGGTCGTCGGCCGCGGCCTCTCCCAGGGCCTCGTGGAACTCCGCGACCGCGCCACCGGCCAGAAATCCGAAATCCCCCTCACGGAAGCCGCCAACCACATCACCACCGCCACCACCGCCACCGCCTGAGCGCTTCAACCCGGAGGCGCCCACCCCGCCCGAGCGCCCACCCCGCCCGAGCGCTCGCCTCGGTCCGGGCGCGGGCCGAGCCGACCGTCTCCAGGGCCGCGTGCCCGGCCAGCCCTTCGGCGTGTGGCCGTCGGCGGTCGTGCGCCGGGTGAGGAGGGGCGGTCGGTGTGGGGCCGAGGGTTACTCGCCGTCCCGGGCCAAGGAAGGGGACGGGGAAGGGAGCGGGGCCGTTGCGGGCATGCCGGGGAAAGCCGGTGGCTGGGCGCGGTCGAAGGCGTACGAGCGGGTGGCGGCCTCCTGCATGGCGGAGGCGGCGTAGCGGCGGAGGGACATGTCCTGGGCGGCGGTCAGCTCCAGGTACGCGGCGGTGATGCCGGTCTCCAGGTGGACCGCCAGTTTGGTGGCCAGCGCCGGCGTGGACGGGAAGTACGGGAGGGCGTAGGACGCGTCCGGTTCGGCGGGGCGGCCGCCGCGTTGGGTGATGAGGGTGCGCAGGCGGTCGCGGCGGGCGCGGTGGGCGGTGAAGGCGGCGGTCATCCGGTCGCGCAACGCCCCGGAAGCCCGGGCGCCGAGCAGCCCGTACGCGAACACCGCCGCGTGCTCGGCGGCCAGCGCCTTGCGGAGTTTCTCCATGTCGTCGCCGTTCACAGCGACCTCGGCAGGGCGACGGCGTGGGCGGCTTCGCACGCCCCGATGCTGGCGATCAGCTGGGCCACCCCCGGCGAGACGCCGGCGGCGCCGAGCTGGCGGGTACGCAGCGCCGCGGCCTTGCGTTCGAGGTCGCGCAGCCGCGACAGGGACGCCTTGGGCGACTGGGCGGCGTCCGAGGGGGACGGCGACGCGGCCGTGGTGCCCGGGGAGGACGGCGGGGAAGTGCCGGGGGACGGCGACGTGGCGTCGGGGGACGGGGGCGGGGTGCCGGTGGTTCGGACGTGTTTGCGGAGTTCGTTCACGTGCGCCTGGTGGCGGTCGCGGAACGGGGTGAGCTTCTCGCCGCCGTCGGCGATCAGGGATGAGTACAGGGCGATCGTGCGTTCCTTCTCGGCGATCACTGATGTGAGCATGATCGTCTCGGGGGAGTCCGAGGCCGGCGCGGGGGGCTGCGACGGCCCCGGCGGTGCGCTGCAGGCGGTGAGAGCGGCCGCTCCGCCCGCCAGCACGACTCGCCGGGAGAGGTGACGCGGACGCACGAGCTGGGACCTCCAGTGACTTCGGATCTCCGACGGGAAACCTGCCGCCGCACCGCCGCGCCTGGTCGCCGCCATGAGCGGCGGTCCGCCGGCGGTCCGCAGGTAGGTTGCCCGTCGGTAGCATCGTACGGGCTGGCACCCGCGATCGCCGTCAGGCGACGCTCGCCGTTCGAGCGTCACGAGTGGCGCTCTCTCCGCGCCCTCATACGGATAGGGTGTCAACTATCGTCGCTGGCTGAGCGGCCGGGCGGCGGAGAGCCAGTGGCGAGGTCCGTCCGGCTGAGACATGACAATAGGGGAGGTCGATATGGGCAGCGCATCACCCCGCGACCACCTGATGAAGCTCCTGGAGCCCGTGGTCAGCGCGGAGGGCCTCGACCTGGAGGACATCACGGTCACCCAGGCGGGCAAGAGACGGCTGCTGCGCGTGATCGTCGACCGCGACGGCGGCGTCAGCCTCGACGACGTGGCCGACGTGAGCCAGGCCGTCTCCGCGGCACTTGACGACGACGACTCGATGGGCCAGGCGGCCTACACGCTCGAGGTCTCCTCGCCGGGCGTCGACCGTCCCCTCACCGAGCCCCGCCACTGGCGGCGCGCGGCCAGACGCCTGGTGAAGGCCGAGATGAAGGACGGCACGGTGGTGGAGGGCCGCATCCTGGCGGCGGACGACGGCGGCGTCGACCTCGACGTCGCGGGCACCGCTCGCCGACTTGAATACGTGGACCTGACCCGGGGACGGGTGCAGGTGGAATTCCGCCGGATCGACGACGTCGACGGCGACGAAGGCTAAGGGGGAGCCGCCGTGGACATCGACATGAGCGTCCTGCGCAGCCTGGAACGCGAGAAGGACATCACCTTCGACCTGGTGGTGAAGGCGATCGAGGACGCGCTGTTGATCGCGTACTTCCGGACCGAGGGCGCGGCCTCCAAGGCACGCGCCGAGCTCGACAGGAGCACCGGCCACGTCACGATCTGGGCGGCCGAGCTCGACGAGGAGGGCGACGTCGTCCGGGAATATGACGACACGCCCAGCAATTTCAGCCGGATCGCCGCGACCACCGCCAAGCAGGTCATCCTGCAGCAGCTGCGCGACGCCGAAGACGAGATCAACTTCGGCGAGTTCGCCAGCCGCGAGGGCGAGCTGGTCTCCGGCGTCATCCAGCAGGGCAAGGACCCGCGCGTGGTGCTGGTCGACCTGGGCAAGATCGAGGCCGTGCTGCCGCACGCCGAGCAGGTCCCGGGGGAGGACTACGTGCACGGCGAGCGCATCCGCGCCTACGTCGTGCAGGTGAAGAAGGGCCACAAGGGCCCCTCCGTCACCCTGTCGCGCACCCACCCCGGGCTGGTGAAGAAGCTGTTCGCGCTGGAGGTGCCGGAGATCGCCGACGGCACCGTGGAGATCGCCGCGGTGGCGCGCGAGGCGGGCCACCGTACGAAGATCGCGGTGCGCTCGCGCAAGCCCGGCGTCAACGCCAAGGGCGCCTGCATCGGCCCCATGGGGTCGCGGGTGCGCAACGTGATGACCGAGCTCCACGGCGAGAAGATCGACATCATCGACTGGTCGGAGGACCCGGGGGAGTTCGTGGGGAATGCCCTGTCTCCGGCCCGTGTTTCCCACGTCGAGGTTCTCGATCTGGAAGGCCGGGTCGCGCGGGTGACGGTCCCCGATTACCAGCTCTCGCTGGCCATCGGCAAAGAGGGGCAGAACGCCCGGCTTGCCGCGCGGCTGACGGGGTGGCGGATCGACATCAGGCCGGACACCCAGGCGGAGGATGCCGCCGGTTCCGTAGATGCGTCGACACGGTAAGCTGGAATATGGTGGCCAAGCGGTCCCGCAGCGCACCTGCGTGGGCTGCAGGGTTCGCACGGCTAAGTCCGAGCTGCTCCGCCTGGTGCGGGTCGAGGATCGCGTGGTCCCTGACCTGCGAGGACAGCTTTCCGGCCGAGGTGCGTCGCTGCATCCGTCCGTGAGCTGTCTGGAGCTCGCCGAGCGTCGCCGGGCGTTCCCGCGCGCTTTTCGCGTGCCGGGTCCGCTCGATGTGTCGCCCGTGCGGGCACACCTGGAGGGAGAACCACGAAATGTCATGTAGGACGCCGAGTTGATGGGGCGGAGTCAGATTGCTATGAGCGCCTGATGAGCACGCGGCGATGAAGACGTCAAGGTAGCGACGGTCCGGACGGCACAGCCAGCCTCCCGGGCCGAGTAAGGGAGTGCAGTGGCGAAAGTCCGGGTATACGAGCTCGCTAAGGAGTTCGGCGTAGAGAGCAAGGTCGTCATGGCCAAGCTCCAGGAGATGGGGGAGTTCGTCCGTTCGGCGTCCTCGACCATCGAGGCGCCGGTGGTCCGCAGGCTCACCGAAGCTCTGGGCGCATCGAAGGGTGGGCCCTCCAGGGGCGGCGGGCAGCCGTCCAGCAAGCCGCAGCCGCCGAAGGCTGCCCGGCCGGCTGACAGCCAGGCCGGCAACGGCGCTCAGACGCCGATTCCTTCTCCGCCGCGTCCGGGTCCCAAGCCCGGTCCGCGTCCGGGTCCCGCGGGCGGCGGTCAGCCGCGCCCGCCGGTGCCCATGCCTCACCAGCAGCCGGAGCCGCCGCGCGGCGAGCCGGCTCCTCAGGCCCCGCAGGCGCGCTTCGAGAGCGGCGCGCCCGCCCGTCCGACCCCAGGCCCGCGTCCGACGCCGGGCCCGCGTCCGGGTCCCAAGCCCGGTCCGCGTCCCGGTCCCGCGGGCGGCGGTGGCGGCACCCAGTCGCCGCGTCCCGGCGCGTCCTCCGGCGGGGGCGCGCGTCCCGGTTCGGGGCCGAAGCCGGGTCCGCGCGGCCCGCGTCCGGGTAACAACCCGTTCTCGTCCACCGCGAGCGGCATGGGCCAGGCCCGGCCGCGTCCCGGTGGCCAGCGTGACGGTGGCGGCCCCGGCCAGCGCGAGCGTCGCGACGGTCCGCCGCGTGACGGCGCGATCCCGCGTCCGCCGCAGGGTCGTGGCGGTGGCGGTGACGCCAGGCCGACGCCCGGTCCGCGGCCCGGTCCGCCTCCCGGCGGTCCGCGTCCCGGTCCCGGTGCGGGTGGTCCCCGTCCTGGTGGGCCGCGTCCCAACCCGATGATGATGCCGCAGGGCCGTCCTGCCGGTCCGGGTGGCGCCCGTCCGGGTGCTCCCGGCGGTGGCGGCGGCGGTGGCGGTCGTCCCGGCGGCGGTGGCGGTGGCCGTCCCGGCGGTGGCGGCGGCGGTGGCCGTCCTGGTGGCGGCTTCGCCGGTCGTCCCGGCGGTGGCGCCGGTCCGCGCACCGGCACCGGCGCTCCCGGTGGTGGTGGCGGCTTCGGCGGCCGTCCCGGCGCGGGCGGCCGTGGTGGCCGCGGTGGCGGCACGGCGGGAGCCTTCGGCCGTCCCGGCGGGCGTCCCGCGCGTGGCCGCAAGTCCAAGCGGCAGCGGCGGCAGGAGTTCGACAACATGTCGGCGCCGGCGATCGGCGGCGTGCAGGTCGCCCGCGGCAACGGCGCGACGATCCGCCTGCCGCGCGGCGCGTCGCTGTCCGACTTCGCCGACCGCATCGGCGCCAACCCGGCGTCGCTCGTGCAGATCATGCTGCACCTCGGCGAGATGGTGACCGCCACGCAGTCGGTCAACGAGGAGACGCTGCAGCTGCTCGGCGCCGAGCTCGACTACAACATCCAGGTCGTCAGCCCGGAGGAGGAGGACCGCGAGCTTCTCGAGGCCTTCGACATCGAGTTCGGCGAGGACGAGGGCGACGAGGCCGACCTGGCCGCGCGTCCGCCGGTCGTGACCGTCATGGGTCACGTCGACCACGGTAAGACCAAGCTGCTCGACGCCATCCGCAAGACCAACGTGGTGGCGCGCGAGGCCGGTGGCATCACCCAGCACATCGGCGCTTACCAGGTCTCCACCGAGCACGAGGGCGAAGACCGGAAGATCACCTTCATCGACACCCCGGGTCACGAGGCGTTCACCGCCATGCGGGCCCGAGGCGCCAAGTCCACCGACATCGCGGTGCTGGTGGTCGCGGCCGACGACGGGGTGAAGCCGCAGACGATCGAGGCGCTCAACCACGCGCAGGCGGCCGACGTGCCGATCGTGGTGGCGGTCAACAAGATCGACAAGGAGGGCGCCGACCCGAACAAGGTGCGCGCCCAGCTCACCGAGTACGGTCTGGTGGCCGAGGAATACGGCGGTTCCACGCTCTTCGTCGACATCTCGGCGAAGAACGCGACCGGCATCGAAGACCTCCTCGAGGCCATCCTGCTGACCGCCGACGCCGAGCTCGACCTGCGGGCCAACCCGACGATGGACGCCCAGGGCATCGCGATCGAGGCGCACCTCGACAAGGGCCGCGGCCCCGTCGCGACCGTCCTGGTCCAGCGCGGCACGCTGCGCGTCGGCGACTCGATCGTCTGTGGCGAGGCCTTCGGCCGCGTCCGGGCGATGCTCGACGACAACTTCGAGCCGGTCGAGGAGGCCACGCCGTCGCGTCCGGTCCTGGTGATGGGCCTGACGGCCGTGCCGAGCGCCGGTGACAACTTCATCGTGGTCACCGACGACCGGATGGCCCGGCAGATCGCCCAGCAGCGCGCGGCGCGCAAGCGCAGCGCCGAGATGGCGAAGTCGAGCCGCCGCCGCACCCTGGAGGAGCTGTTCAGCGACCTCGAGAAGGGCCGCGTCGACGAGCTCAAGCTCATCATCAAGGGCGACGTGTCCGGTTCGGTGGAGGCACTGGAAGACGCCCTGCTCAAGATCGATGTCGGCGACGAGGTCAGGCTCCGCGTCCTGCACCGCGCGGTCGGCGCGATCACCGAGTACGACGTCAACCTGGCCGTCGCCGACGACAACGCCGTGATCATCGGCTTCAACGTGCGCCCCGAGCCGCGGGCGCGCGACCTGGCCGAGCGCGAGGGCGTCGACATCCGCTACTACTCGGTCATCTACCAGGCGATCGAGGAGATCGAGGCGGCGCTCAAGGGCATGCTCAAGCCCGAGTTCGAAGAGGTCCAGATGGGCACGGCGGAGGTCCGCGAGATCTTCAAGGTGCCGAAGATCGGCAACATCGCCGGTTCCCTGGTCCGCTCCGGCGTGATCGTCCGCAACAGCAAGGCCAGGGTGATCCGCGATGGCGTGGTCATCGCCGACAACCTGACCGTCTCGTCGCTGCGTCGCTTCAAGGATGACGCCACCGAGGTCCGCGAGGGCTTCGAGTGCGGCATCGGGGTCGGCTACAACGACCTCCGGATCGACGACGTGATCGAGACGTTCGAGATGCGGGAGAAGCCGCGCGTGTGACACGCGGCCGGGCGCCCGGCGGGACATCCGCCGGGCGCCTCTCGCACGCCCTGGCCTGGTCCCCACCGCAGCAGGCCGGTCGTGCGTCCACCCCACCAGGCCAAGCGGTGGTAGCCAACGATGTATGTGGGTGCTCTGACCCTGGACATCCTGCTCGGCGACGTGCGCTCGCTGAAGCAGAAGCGCTCCGCCGTGCGGCCCTTGATCGCCGAGCTGCAGCGACGTTATCCCGGCATCGCGGTGGCCGAGACCGGTCACCTCGACCTGCATCGCCGGGCTGAGATCGGCGTCGCGGTGGTGTCCGCCTCGGCGGGAAACTGCAAAGAGGTGTTGGACGCCTGCGAGCGGACAGTGGCCTTCCGCCCCGAGATCGAGCTGCTGTCGGCCCGGCAGCGCCTCTACACCGACGAAGACTGAACGACTGCACGGCCAGGTCGTGCGTGAGGGGGAGCGAACATGGTGGATGCCGCACGAGCGCGCAAGCTCGCCGACCGCATCCAGCAGATCGTCGCCGAGATGCTGGAGCGCCGGATCAAGGATCCGCGCCTGGGCTTCGTCACGGTGACCGACACGCGCGTCACCGCTGACCTGCGCGAGGCGACGATCTTCTACACGGTGTTCGGTTCCGAGGCCGAGCGGGCCGACAGCGCGGCCGCCCTGGAGAGCGCCAAGGGCATCATCCGCTCCGAGGTTGGCCGGCAGACCGGCGTGCGGTTCGCTCCGTCGCTGACGTTCAAGCACGACCCGCTGCCCGACAGCGCCCGGCACCTCGACGACCTGATCAACGCCGCTCGGGCGCGCGACGCCGAAGTGGCGCGGCAGGCGCAGAACGCCTCCTACGCCGGCGAGGCGGACCCGTACAGGAAGCCCGAGGAAGGGCTTGAGGCGGGCGGGGACGAACAGGCGTGACGCCCGACGTACGAGCAGCCCGCCACCACTCCGCGCCCGCCGGGTCCCGCGAGGGCGTGGTACCCGAGAGCGCGTGGGACCGCGCGCTGCAGCTGATCAGAGCGGCCGACGAGGTCGCGCTGGCCTGCCACGTCATGCCGGACGGCGACGCGCTCGGCTCCATGCTGGCCGTGGGCTTCGTGCTGCGGTCGATGGGCAAGCGGGTGTCCGCGTCGTTCGGCGACCGGGAGTTCGCGGTGCCGCGGCTGCTGCGCTTCCTGCCCGGCCAGGACATGCTGGTGCCGCCGGCGGAGTTCCCCGACGCGCCCGCGTTGATGATCACGTTCGACTCGCCGTCGTTCGAGCGGCTGGGGTCGCTGCGCGACAACACCGCCAGGGCGCGCGAGGTGATCGTGGTCGACCATCATCCGTCCAACTCGGGGTTCGGGACGCTGGCGCTGATCGACGCCACGTCGGCGGCCACGGCGATGCTGGCCGAGCAGCTCATCCACCGGCTTGGCGGGCGGCTCGACCGGGACATCGCCACCTGCCTGTACGCCGGGCTGGTCACCGACACCGGGTCGTTCCGGCACTCGTCCACCGACGCCGCCGTGCACCAGATGGCGGCCCGGCTGGTGGCGACGGGGCTGCGTACCGACGAGATCGCCAGGGAGCTGTGGGACCGGTCGCCGTTCGCCTACCTCAAGGTGCTGGCCGCCGCGCTGGGGCGCGCCGTGCTGGAGGACGGCGTGGTGTGGACGTACGTGACGCGGGTCGACCGGGCCGCGTACGGGCTGCCGTACGACGAGCTGGAGGGCATCATCGACATCGTCCGCCGGACGGACGAAGCCGAGGTGGCGGTCGTGCTGAAGGAGGACGACCAGGGCGCCTGGCAGGTGTCCACCAGGTCCAAGGGGGCGGTCGACGTGAGCGCGGCGTGCGCGGCGCTCGGCGGCGGCGGCCACCACCGCGCGGCCGGTTTCACCTCCCACGACACCGTCGAGGCCACCATGGCCGCCTTCCGGCGCGAACTGGGGAAGGCGTGATGGCCGACAGCGGCCTGATCATCGTCGACAAGCCGGCCGACTGGACGTCCCACGACGTCGTCGCCAAGCTGCGGCGCGTCGCCGGCACGCGGCGCGTGGGCCACGCCGGCACGCTCGACCCGATGGCGACGGGCGTGCTGGTGATCGGCGTGGAGAAGGCGACCCGGCTGCTCGGGCACCTCACGCTGACCGAGAAGGAGTACACCGCCACGATCCGGCTCGGCGTCAGCACCAACACCGACGACGCCGAGGGCGAGGTCACCGGCAGTGCCTCGGCGGCCGGCGTGACCCCAGCCGAGGTCCACAAGGGCGTCGCCGCGCTCACCGGGGCGATCATGCAGGTTCCGCCGCAGGTCAGCGCGATCAAGGTCAACGGGCGGCGGGCCTACAAGATGGCGCGGGCGGGGGAAGACGTCGAACTGGCGGCCCGGCCCGTGACCGTGCGGGTGTTCGACGTGCTCGACATCCGGGCCGGCGGTGACGTGGTCGACGTCGACGCGGTCGTGACCTGCTCCAGCGGCACCTACATCCGCTCCCTGGCCCGCGACCTCGGGGCGGCGCTCGGGGTCGGGGGGCATCTGACCCGGCTGCGGCGCACCCGGGTGGGGCCGTACGACCTGTCGCTGGCCAGGACCGTCGGCCAGCTGGCGGAGGAGTGCGTGGTGCTGCCGATCGGGGAGGCGGTCGCGGCGGCGTTCCCGCGGCGCGACGTGACGGCCGAGGAGGCGCGCGTCGTACGGCATGGCGGGCGGCTGCCGGCGATCGGGCTCGGCGCTGGGCCGATCGGCGTGTTCGGGCCGGACGGCGAACTGCTCGCCCTGGTCGAGGAGCAGGGCCGCACCTCGAAGCCGATCGCCGTCTTCGCCGGCTGACCCCGCCCCCCGCTGACCCTTCCCGGCCGCCCGCCGCTTCCCGGCGGGGTTCGGCGGGGTTCGGCGGGGGCTTCGGGTGGGTCAGGAGGGTTTCCTGGCGACGATGAGGTCGCGGACGATGGCCTGGTCGACCCAGTGTTCGAAGTCGGGGTAGCCCATGACCTGCAGACCGGCTTCGGTGAGGATCTCGGCCAGGTCGGCGCTCTTGCCGCCGTAGGTGTTCCACGAGATGCCCATCGCGCCGCCGGGGCGCAGCAGCTCCGCCCAGCCGGGCACCGCCTGCCGCAGCAGCTCCAGCGGGCTGCGCGCCAGGCCGGAGTCGCCCTTGCTGCCGTGGTGGACGCCGTAGGGGGCGTCGGTCACCACCACGTCGAACGACCGGGGTCTGAAGAACTCGCGGCTCCTGAGCGTGTCGGCGTGGACCATGGTCAGGTGTTGCACGTCACCGGCCTTGACCGCCTCTTTCGACAGGCCGAACGTCACGTTGAGCCGCCGGCCGGCGAGGGCCCGCTCGCGGCGCACCGGCACGGTCTCGGCGGTGTGCTTGAGCCGCTTGTTACGCAGCCAGGTCTTGATGAAACCGGTGTAGGCCTCGAAGTCCTTGGCGTCGACGTCGAGGCCGTAGGCGTCGTAGCCGTACATGAGGGCCTGGTTGAGCGTGGTGCCGCGGCCGCACAGCGGGTCGAACACCGCCAGCCGCTCGCCCAGCCCCCTGTCGGAGGCCAGCGCGGTCACGTTGAGCAGCAGCTTGGTGAAGTGCTCGTTGGTCTTGCCGGCGTATTTCTGGATGGTGATCAGGTCGCTGCTCAGGCGGTCGAGCGGCTGCATCAGCTGCGGCCTGAGCAGGTCGCCCTCCACGCCGAAGATCGCGTAGACCGAGGAGAGGTTGGACAGGAGCGCGAGGTCGGGCTGGGTGAGCGGTTCGGCGGTCTCGAACGTGACGTAGGGGACGCCGCCGATCGTGGTCTCCTCGCTGCTCAGCACCTCGCCGCGCAGCGCCCTCGCGCCGAAGACGGCCAGCTCGCCGCGGGTCAGCCGGGGGGAGCTCTCGCCGTAGACGCGGTTGAAGGCGGGCAGGATGAGGAGCGCGTATCGAGGCATGACTCCCCATGGTATCGCCGCGGCCGGGGCTCGATTGGAGGTGACGGCGACGCGCGTGGCAGGCTTGTGGGGGATTGATCCGCCACGAGCGAATGGGGCCTAGCGTGCAGGGTTCGGGAAGGTCTGTCGTCACCATCGGCGTGTACGACGGGGTCCACCGCGGGCACCAGCGGGTGGTCGAGCGGGCCGTCGCCGTCGCTAGGGAGAGGGGGCTGCGGGCCGTCGCCGTCACGTTCGAGCCGCACCCCGACGAGGTCGTCGTGCCCGGGTCGCACCCGCTGCGGCTGACGAGCGCCCGCCATCGGGCCGAGATGCTGGCGGAGCTGGGCGTTGACGAGATCGACGTGGTGGAGTTCACGCTGGAGCTGTCCAGGACCGCGCCGGCGGACTTCGCGCAGTCGGTGCTGGTGGAGCGGTTGCGGGCGGCCGTCGTGGTGGTGGGGGAAGATTTCGTGTTCGGGCGGCACGCGAGCGGCGACATCGAGACTTTGCGGACGCTGGGCGACAAGTACGACTTCGTGGTCGACGTCGTCCCCATGCTCGACGGCGTCTCGTCCACCGAGATCCGCCGGCTCATCGTGGCCGGCGACGTCGAGGGCGCCGCGGCCGCGCTGGGGCGGCCGCACCGGGTCGAGGGTGTGGTCGTGCGCGGCTACCAGCGCGGGCGTCAGCTCGGCTTCCCCACCGCGAACGTCGAGACGCCGCCGCACACCGCGATCCCCGCCGACGGCGTGTACGCGGGCTGGCTGCAGTGCGTGCCCGTCGCCAACCTGCCCACCCTGTACGAGGGCGAGCGCTGGCCGGCGGCCATCTCGGTCGGCACCAACCCGACGTTCGAGGGCGTGCCGCGGACGGTGGAGGCGTACGCGCTCGACCGCGACGATCTGGAGCTGTACGGGACGCACGTGGCGGTGGAGTTCGCGGCCCGGCTGCGCGGCAACACCCGGTTCGAGTCGATCGACGCGCTGATCGCCCAGATCCGCGCCGACGTCGACGCCACCCGCCGCCTCACCGGCTGATCGTCCAGAACCGTCTGCGCGGGCCCCGCGGGCCGGAGCGGGCGTCGCGAGCGGAACCGAGCATCCGTCCGGGGATGGTAACCTTGCATGTCGGCTCTGTGACGGCGGCGTGGTGCGCTGCCCCTGACGGCCTTCACGCGGCGACTGTAGGCACGCACGGTCGTCCGCGCTCATCTCACATTCGCGCGTGCCCGTAGTTCGAAGGAGAGCCGTGTCCCTCGACACCGCTGCCAAGAAGTCCATCATCGCCGAGTACGCGACCGGCGAGGGCGACACGGGGTCGCCCGAGGTGCAGATCGCACTGCTCAGCAAGCGCATCAGCGAGCTCACCGAGCACCTGAAGACGCACAAGCACGACCACCACAGCCGTCGTGGCCTGCTTCTGCTCGTCGGTCGCCGGCGCCGCCTGCTGAAGTACCTGCAGAAGGTCGACATCCAGCGCTACCGCTCGCTCATCGAGCGGCTGGGCCTGCGCCGATAGCATGAAAGGGAGCGGCGGATGCGCCGCTCCCTTCTCATATGGGTAGATGAAGCCCATACGCCCGTCAGGCGCGTGGCGACGTGAAACGGCCCGGCGCCTGGCGTACAACTGAAGATCCGAGACACACAGCCCCCGCGTCCGCTCAGCACCATGCGACCCGCGACGCCTGCGGGCCGGTCCTCGGTAGTGGCTTCCGGTAGAAGTGACAGGCACATCTGACCGGGCGCTTCGATCGAAGACCGGCGCTGCACCTAACGAGGGTGCCGGTGAGAAAAGGGCGCGGGTGACCGACCACAAGGAGGTCCCCCGTGGAGGGTGTCCACACTGCTGAAGCCGTCATAGACAATGGCGCGTTCGGCACGCGTACGATCCGGTTCGAGACGGGGCGGCTCGCGCGCCAGGCGGCCGGTTCCGCCGTCGCCTATCTCGACAACGAGACCATGGTCCTGTCGGCCACCACCGCGTCGAAGGCGCCGAAGGAGCAGTTCGACTTCTTCCCGCTCACGGTCGACGTCGAAGAGCGAATGTACGCCGCGGGCCGCATCCCCGGCTCGTTCTTCCGCCGCGAGGGCCGGCCGTCCGAGGATGCGATCCTCACCTGCCGGCTGATCGACCGGCCGCTGCGGCCGTCGTTCGTCAAGGGCCTGCGTAACGAGGTGCAGGTCGTCGCCACCATCATGGCGCTGCACCCCGACCACCTCTACGACGTGGTCGCCATCAACGCCGCGTCCCTGTCCACGCAGCTGGCCGGGCTGCCGTTCTCCGGCCCGATCGGCGGCGTGCGCATCGCGCTGATCGAGGGCCAGTGGGTGGCGTTCCCGACGCACCACGAGCTGGAGCGGGCCACGTTCGACATGGTCGTGGCGGGCCGCGTGCTCGGCGACGGCGATGTCGCGATCATGATGGTCGAGGCCGAGTCCACGAAGGACACGCTGCGCCTGGTCGCCGAGGGCGCCGTCGCGCCCACCGAGGAGGCCGTCGCGCAGGGCCTGGAGGCGGCCAAGCCGTTCATCAAGGTGCTGTGCGAGGCGCAGGCGCGCGTCGCGCGGGTCGCCGCCAAGGAGACCGCCGAGTTCCCGGTCTTCCTCGACTACCAGGAAGACGCCTACGCCGCGGTCGAGGCCGCGGTGAAGACCGAGCTGGCCGCCGCGCTGACCATCGCCGGAAAGCAGGAGCGCGAGAACGAGCTGGAGAAGGTCAAGGCGCTGGCCGCGGAGAAGCTCCTGCCCGAGTTCGAGGGGCGCGAGAAGGAGATCAGCGCCGCCTTCCGCTCGGTGATGAAGAAGCTCATGCGCGAGCGGGTCGTCAAGGAGGGCGTCCGCATCGACGGCCGCGGCACCAAGGACATCCGCGCGCTGTCGGCCGAGGTGCACGTGGTGCCGCGGGTGCACGGCTCGGCGCTGTTCGAGCGCGGCGAGACCCAGATCATGGGCATCACCACGCTCAACATGCTGCGCATGGAGCAGGTCATCGACACGCTCAACCCCGAGCGCACCAAGCGCTACATGCACAACTACAACTTCCCCCCCTACTCCACCGGTGAGACCGGCCGGGTGGGCTCGCCCAAGCGCCGCGAGATCGGCCACGGCGCGCTCGCCGAGCGGGCGCTGATCCCGGTGCTGCCCACGCGCGAGGAGTTCCCGTACGCGATCCGGCAGGTCTCCGAGGCGGTCGGCTCCAACGGCTCCACCTCGATGGGCTCGGTCTGCGCGTCCACGATGGCGCTGCTCGACGCCGGTGTGCCGCTCAAGGAGATGGTCGCGGGCATCGCGATGGGCCTGATCGGCGAGGGCGACACCTACGTCACCCTGACCGACATCCTCGGCGCCGAGGACGCCATGGGCGACATGGACTTCAAGGTCGCCGGAACCCGCGACCTCATCACGGCGCTGCAGCTCGACACCAAGCTCGACGGCATCCCCGCCCACGTCCTGGCGGCCGCGCTCAAGCAGGCCAAGGGCGCGCGGCTGGCGATCCTCGACGTGATGCAGGAGGCGATCGACTCCCCGGCGGAGATGAACCCGACCGCGCCGCGCATCATCACCATCAAGGTCCCGGTCGACAAGATCGGCGAGGTCATCGGCCCGAAGGGCAAGATGATCAACCAGATCCAGGACGACACGGGCGCCGAGATCACCATCGAGGACGACGGCACGATCTACATCGGCGCCACCGACGGCCCGTCCGCCGAGGCGGCCCGGTCGGCGATCAACGCCATCGCCAACCCGCACATGCCGGAGGTCGGCGAGCGCTACCTGGGCACGGTGGTCAAGATCGCGGCCTTCGGCGCGTTCATCTCGCTGATGCCGGGCAAGGACGGCCTGCTGCACGTCTCCCAGATCCGCAAGCTGCACGGCGGCAAGCGCATCGAGAACGTCGAGGACGTCATGAGCGTCGGCGAGAAGATCCAGGTCGAGATCGCCGAGATCGACGGCCGCGGCAAGCTGTCGCTCGTGCCGGTCGAGGTCATCGAGAAGGAGGCCGCCGAGAAGGAGGCCAGGGGCGCCGCCGACGAGGGCGGCGACGTCGAGGCCCCGCGGTCCGCCGACGAGGCCGCCGCGCCGGCCGAGGACAGGACGGAGCGGCCGCGCCGCACGCGCACGCGCGTCCGCACCCGCGGCAGCGGCGGCGGCGACGCCGACGACCGGAACTCGTGAGCGAAGCGAGGAAGACCATCAAACGCCTGTCCGAGGGGCCGACCGAGGAGGCTCCGTGACCACCACCACGACCCTGCACCCCGGCAAGGACGGCGCCGGGGTGGTGCGGCGCACCGTACTCCCCGGTGGGCTGCGTGTGGTGACCGAGACCATGCCGACCGTGCGCAGCGTCGCGGTCGGCATGTGGGTCGGCATCGGCTCGCGCGACGAGGCCCCCGAGCACATGGGGGCCACGCATTTCCTCGAACACCTGCTGTTCAAGGGCACCGCGACGCGTGACGCCATGGAGATCTCCGCCTCCATCGAGGGCATCGGCGGCGAGATCAACGCCTTCACCGCCAAGGAGTACACCTGCTACTACGCGCGGGTCCTCGACGAGGACCTGCCGATCGCGGTCGACGTCCTCGCCGACGTGGTCACCAGCTCGCTGGTCACCGAGGAGGACGTCGAGTCCGAGCGCGGCGTGATCCTGGAGGAGATCGCCATGCACGACGACGATCCCTCCGACGTGGTGCACGAGCAGTTCGCCGCTGAGCTGTACGGCGACTCGCCGATCGGCCGGCCCATCCTCGGCACGGTGGAGTCGATCAACGCGCTCGGGCGCGACCGGATCGCCGAGTACTACCGCCGCTACTACCGGCCCCGCCGCACGGTGGTGTCGGTGGCCGGCAACGTGCGGCACGAGGAGGTCGTGGAGCTGGTCGTGCGGGCGTACGAGCGGGCGGGCGTGCTGACCGGCCCGGCCGAGTTCGCCCCGCCGCGCATCAGCGGTCCGGGCGCGGCCACGCGGTCGGGCACGCGGGTGCTCGACCGGCCGACCGAGCAGGCCAACCTGGTGCTCGGCACGACCGGGCTGGCCCGCACCGACGACCGCAGGTTCGCCCTCGGCGTGCTCAACTCCGCGCTCGGCGGCGGCATGTCCTCGCGGCTCTTCCAGGAGATCAGGGAGAAGCGCGGCCTGGCCTACTCCGCCTACAGCTACACCTCCGCGTACGCCGACACCGGCCAGTTCGGCATCTACGTCGGCTGCCTGCCCTCCAAGATCGACGACGTGCTCAAGATCTGCCGTGACGAGCTGACCCGCGTGGTCGACGGCGGGCTGAGCCCCGACGAGATCGAGCGCGGCAAGGGCCAGATGCGCGGCGGGCTCGTGCTCGGCCTGGAGGACACCGGCTCGCGCATGTCGCGCATCGGCAAGAACGAGCTCGTCTACGAGGAGCTCATGTCGGTCGACGAGGTGCTGTCCCGGATCGAGGCGGTCACCCCCGGCGAGATCGCCGAGATCGCCCAAGACGTCCTGAACCGGCCGCTCACCCTCGCGGTGATCGGCCCGTACGGCGACAAGGACTTCACCGACGCCATCCGCCCGTGAGAGCTCCGCTCGCCGGCCGGGCCCGGGTCGGCGGGCCGGAGATCGGCTTTTCCGTGGGATAGGCTCGTCGTGTGATCAGGGTAGGTGTGCTGGGCGCCCGCGGCCGGGTGGGCGTGGAGGTGTGCAAGGCGGTCGAGGCGGCCGCCGACATGGAGCTGGTGGCCGCGGTCGACAAGGACGACCCCGTCGAAGGGCTGGCCGGGGCGGAGGTGGTGGTCGACTTCACCCACCCCGACGTGGTCATGGACAACCTGCGATGGTGCATCGGCCACGGTGTGCATCCCGTCGTGGGCACGACGGGGTTCGACGAGGGGCGGCTGGCCACCATACGCGGGTGGCTGGCCGGGTCGCCGGGCGTCAACTGCCTGATCGCGCCCAACTTCGGCATCGCGGCCGTGCTCATGATGCGGTTCGCGCAGCAGGCGGCCCGCCACTTCGAGTCCGTCGAGATCGTCGAGCTCCACCACCCCCACAAGGCCGACGCGCCGTCCGGGACGGCTCGCCGCACGGCTGAACTGGTCGCCGAGGCGCGGGCCGAGGCGGGGGCCGGGGCCATGCCCGACGCGACCACCACCGCGCTCGACGGCGCCCGCGGCGCCGACGTCGGCGGCGTCCACGTCCACGCCGTACGCCTGTCGGGGCTGATCGCCCACCAGGAGGTGCTGCTGGGCGGCGACGGCGAGATCCTCACGATCCGGCACGACACGATGAGCCGGGCCGCGTTCACGCCCGGCGTGCTGCTGGGGGTGCGGCGGGTGCGCGAGCTGCCGGGGCTCACCGTGGGGCTGGAGCCCCTGCTCGGGCTGTGAGGCGGGTGTGGTCGCACGACGTGCCCACCACCTGATGGTCGTGGGCACGTCGTGATGGAGAGGGCCCCGGCTCCGCACAACCGGGCCTACGATCACCAACCCTAATACGAGTGGCGAGATCCGCCCGAAAGATGAGATCGTGTCGCCATGGTGCGATGGGCGCGGGCCGGGGAGCTGCCCGGGTTGGCGGCGATCGAGCTGGCCGCCGATCGGCTGTTCGAGCAGGTCGGGATCACGTTCCCGCCCGGCACGACGATGATCGAGGAAGCGGCCGATCCGGCCGCCGTCCTGGTCGAGGGCCGTCCGCCGGCCGGGTTCGCGCTGGTGGGGTGGGTGGACGGCGACCTCCATCTCGAACAGCTGGCGGTGCGTCCGTGCAGCATGCGGCAGGGCATCGGCGGGCGGCTGGTGGCCGCGGTCGTCGATCACGCGCGGGCCTCCGGGGCCGCGCGGGTGACGCTGACCACCTATCGCGACGTGCCGTGGAACGCCCCGTGGTATGCCCGCCAGGGCTTCTCCGTGCTGCCGGAAGGGGAGTGGGGGCCGCAGCTGCGGGCCGTGGTGGAGCACGAGCGCGAGCTGGGGATCGAGGTCGCGCCGCGCGTGGCGATGAGCCGAGCCTGCTCCTGACGGCTCCGTGCCGCTACGCGCGGCTGGCGGGGACGCGGTGGGTGGCGAGCCAGCCGGTCGCGTGGTCGACGGCCGCGCGCAGGGGGAACAGACGGGTGTCGGCCGCGCCGACCCGGCCGCGGCGTACGGCGCCGGTGGCCTCGAAGGCCGCGCCCAGGGCGGGGAAGTCGCCGGGGTCCAGGCTCACGTCCTCGAAGGCGCACCAGGCCCGCCCGTCGCCGTCGTCGACCACGGCGCGGTACGTGCGCCGCGGCGGCTCGGCGGTGTAGCGGTATTCGGCCAGGTGGAAGGCCGTGCATGTGTCGTAGCCGACGCCGAGCAGCAGGACGAGTGCGCCGGCGTCGTACAGGCGGGCCAGGGGGGAGCGCTCGCCGAGCAGGCAGTCGCGGGCGTGCCCGTCGGTGATCTCGGCCGCCCGGGGGCCGAGGGCGGCGAAGGACGTCTGCGGGTGGGCGCTGCGCAGGGCGCCGGGCCGGGTCCGTACGTGCTCGGCGATCTGGCCCATCCCGTGGGACGGGGTGGTGGCGGGGTCGTAGGCGGGCATGCGGGCGCGGTGGGCGGCGGCCTCCTCCGGGGTCATCCCGGCGACGGCGGCGCGGTAGAGCGGCGAGGTGTCGGAGTTTCCCGCGGTGCCGGAGGGGACGACGAGTGTGCCGTCGTCGCCGAGCACCGCGCGGAGCGCCGCCACCACCGTGCCGGCTCCGCCCTCGGTGGGGCCGAGGCTCCGCAGCGAGGAGTGCGTCAGCAGCACCTGCCCGCGCGCCACCCCCAAGCCCGCCAAGTCATCACATATACGAGCAAATCCCAACATTGAGTGCCTATCGCTCCCTGACGCCTCTTTATGATCACACCACGGTCGAGAGATGACCTGCCAGCGGATTCCACCTGATCGTGCTGTCGGTCATGCAACGATCCTGACGGGCACGAAGCACGCACGAACCCCCTGGATCGCGGGCCCGAAAATGCGCTCAGCCGGATGTTCCCATGATCTTTCCCCTATACTCCGACGAGTCGTGGCCGCAATTTCTCGGCAAGCAGTCACCATTCCCCAGTAAGAGGCGGGTTGTCGCCATGCTCGACCTCACCCTTGACCGTAAAGTCGGGTCCGAAAAGGCACAGGTCAAGGCGGGGGGCGTGGACGAGACAGCTGATCGGCCGCCCGAGATCCCAGCCCCGCCGCGGTCGAGGGGCGCCACGATCGCCCGGGTGTGGGCGGGCTCGGCGATTTCCACGGTCGGCATGCGCACCCTCGGCGTGGCGTACCCTCTGCTGGCCCTGGCCCAGACGGGCTCGCCGATCGCCGCCGGGTGGGCGGGCTTCGCGCTCACGATCCCCATCCTGGTCTTCTACATCCCCGGCGGCCTGCTGGTCGACCGGATATCGCCGCGCCGGATCATCCTGGTGGCCGAGGGCGGCCGCTGGCTGACCGTGACGGCCGTGCTCGCGTCCATGCTGTACGGCGGCCCCTCGCTGCAGCTCCTCATGCTCGCCGCGGCGCTGGAGGGCACCCTGTGGGTGCTCTACACCCTGGCCGAGGCCGCGCTGCTGCCCCGCCTCGTCCACCGTGTCATGATGCAGCAGGCGCTGGCCAAGAGCGAGGGTGCGAGCCATCTGGCGTCCATCGCGGGCCGGCCGCTCGGCGGATACCTCTTCGGCGTCGGCCGGGCCATCCCCTTCCTGCTCAACGCCGTGCTGTTCGCGATCTCCTTCGGGCTGTTCGTGGGCCTGCGCCGCGAGCCCGGCCGCCCCGCCACCGGCACCTCCCTGCTGCGCGAGCTGCCGGCCGGGTTCCGCGCGCTGTTGCACCAGCCGTTCCTCGGGGGTGCGATCATGCTCACGACGTTCACGAACCTCATGGTCAACGCGCTGATCATGGTCTTCGTCTCCGGGTCGCAGGGCGTGCCGTCGCTGGAGATCGGGCTCGTGCTCGCGTCGTCGGGGGTGGGCGGGGCCGTGGGGTCCGCCGTGGCCTATCTCTGGCACCCCAGCCGGTCGGTGCTGCGCATCCACACCTGGATCTGGGTGGTCGCGCTGTTCCTGGCGGCCGTGGGCGCGTGGGCGGGCCAGCGGCCGCTGTTCTTCGCCATGGGGCTGTTCGCCGTCGGGTTCGGCGGGGCGCTCAGCAACGTCGCCATCAGGGCCGTGGAGGTCGGCCGGGTCGACCCCGGCACGCTGGCCCGCGTGGTCAGCGTCTCGCGGCTGTCGTCCCACGGCGCGCTCTGCCTGGCCGCGCCGCTGGGCGGCCTCCTGGTGAGCCAGTGGGGCGTCACCGGCGGCACGTTGGTGCTGTTCGCCGTCATGCTGGCCGCCGCGGTGCTGTTCACCGGCCCGCGGCTGCGCGACCGCGTCACCCCGCCGTTGCCCGACCTGTCGCGGGTCGCCCGGCCGGTCCGCCGGCGGGCCTCAGCGGGCGCGGGCGAGCTGCCTGGCGACCTCGGCCAGGTGGTCAGGCAGCGCCGGCCCCCGGGCGGAGATGGCACGCTCGGCCAGGTGCATGGCTGAGGTCGTCTTGCCGGACAACTGCTCGACGCGGGCCGCGTACAACAGCAGGGGGCCGTGGGCCACGGACGGGTCCTGGTCCGAGCTCTCCGCCAGCGCCTCGATCATCTCCTGCTGGGCGTGCTCGATGTCGTCGATCTGGGCGAGCGCGAGAGCGTGCGCGACCTTGGCGAACGGCCACCGCAGCGGCTGGGCCCGGTCGAGGTCGCGCAGCGCGGCGCGGGCCTGACCCAGGCCCGCCAGGATCTCGCCGCGGCTGAGCAGCGCGTCGGTGTTGTTGCCCTCCCGGTCCAGCACGCCGTTGAGCACGCCGACGGCCGCGTCCAGGTGGCCGCCCTGCCAGAGCGCCCAGGCCAGCTCCGTCTGGATCGACAGGTCCGCCGGCACCCGCACCATCGCGGCGTGCAGCTCCCGTACGGCCTCGGCGGGGGAGCCCTGGGCCAGCCGCAGCCGCCCGATGGCGGTCAGCAGCGGCCCCACGGCCGGCACCGCCCCCGCCGCCTCGTACGACTTGGCCGCCGCGCTGTAGTGGGCGATGGTGGCGGCGAGGTCGCCGCGTTCGTGGGCCACGTTTCCGAGCGTCGCCTCGATGCGCCCGCGCAGCGGCAGATCGTCCTCCGCCGAGCCGGCCATCGCCTCCTCGCCGAGCCGGGCCGCGTGCTGGAGGTCGCCCTCGCGCATGGCCTCCTCGGCCTCGCGCAGCAGTTCCTCGGGGCCGGGACGGGGCGGGGGAGCGGCGGACGGGCCGCCGGGCTCGGCGGGCTGGAGCAGCCGGTCGTAGGCCGGCTCGTACGACCCCTCGCCCATCCGCTGGTCGGTTCTGACGATCCGGCGCTTGACCAGCAGGGCGATCACCGCGCGCCCGATGCCGGATTGCTGGACCGCGCTCTGCCGGACCGGCTGCCGCCCCTCGAAGGTGAGCCGCAGCCACGCGCGGAGCCTGCGGTCGTCGCCGTCGAACCGTTCGGCGGCCACCGCCCTGATCGCCTGCTCGTAGTGGGCCGACAGCGCCCGGTCGGCGTGCTCGTGCACGTCGCGCACGGTGATCTCGGCGGCGTCCGGCGGGACGGAGTTCCACAGGGCCGCGCAGACCGCCTGCAGTTGGGCCGGCTCCACGCCCTGGGACTCCAGGCGGCCGCTCGTCCGGGACCTGACCCGGATGAGGTCGCGGACCAGGTGTTCGGCCGCGCCGGGGGCGAAGGCCCGCCCGGTGCCCTTCACCGGCTCCCGCACGGCCTCCAGCGCGCGGGTGAAGCTCAGCGGCTCCAGCGGGAACCGCTCCCAGTCGGGCTCCAGGCCCTCGCCGAGCTGCCACTCGTACGGGAGCAGGTCCATGAGCCGGTCGATGCGGATCGACAGCAGGAGCCGGAGCTCGCGGTCGGCCCGCAGCGCCTCGGCGAGCTGTCCGAAGAACCAGTCGCGGTGGAGCCGCTGCCGCCGGCCGCCGAGGAACAGCTCCTCGGCCTGGTCGATCGCCACCAGCGTGGGGAGGCGGTCGCCGAAGGCGTCGCGCCTGGCCGGCCGGGCCTTCAGGAACGCGGGGATGGTCATGTCCGCCAGCCGGTTCGGCGGCACCTCCGGCTGCCAGGACATCAGCAGGGCCAGGACGAGCGGGTTGTGCGACGGCAGCGCGGCGCGCGGGAACGGCGAGGCGTAGGTGACCCGGCCGAGCGGGAGCACGTCGGCGGTGTGGGAGTCGAGCAGCGGGATGACGCCGGCCTGGAGCAGCGAGGTCTTGCCGGCGCCCGAGGCGCCGTACAGGACGGTCAGGCGCTGCGACAGCCACAGTTTGCGCAGCTCATGGGACTCTTCGTAGCGTCCGAAGAACCTGTGGTGGTCTTCGGCACGAAAGGCGTCCATGCCTTGGTACGGTCCCGGCGTCGTCACCGGGCCGGTCCCATCCGCTGTCGCAATTGCCGCACATTTCCTCCGCGACGGTCACGGTGGGTGATAGGTGGGCGTGAGATAAAAGGGCGCTAGATGGCGCTCTGGAAGGCCGCCATTTGGTCCTTGTCGTCGGCCAGGCACGAGGCCGCCGCCGCCTGGAGCGCGGCGCTCCGCATTTCGCGCAGGTCGCGAAGGGACACGCTGGTCACGTCCACCAGCGGCGTCGAACCGTACTGTCCGTCACGCATGTGCGCTCCAACCTTTTTCGGTCACCCGGATATCGGACGACGTGTAGGCGCTTTCCCGGAATGTTTGCCCGATCGTGTCAAGCAAGATTCTTATTATGATTCTGTGATAAACAGAACGACTTATCAACCTCTAGGATGGATTCCTGCTGTTGCCGTACCTCTTCGGGCGAAGCGAGGACCGACGTGGCTGAGAATTCCGTGCCATCGGTGGGACCGAAGGTCTGGGAACGCGTTCCCAAGCGCAACCCCAACTTCACCGGCCGTAAGGACCTCCTGACCGCGCTCAGGAAGAGCATCAACACCGTGACGGCCGTCGTGGCGCAGCCACAGGCGCTCCAGGGCCTCGGCGGCGTCGGCAAGACCCAGCTCGCCATCGAGTACGCCTGGCAGTACCGCGCCCACTACGACCTCGTCTGGTGGGTCTCGGCCGACCAGCCGATGCTCGTGCCGTCGGTGCTCGCCGGCATGGCCCCGGCGCTGGGCCTGCCACCCGCCACCAGCACCGGCGTGGAGCAGGCCACCCAGGCGGTCCTGCGCACGCTGGAGAGCGGCTCCCCCTACAGGAGCTGGCTGGTGATCTTCGACAACGCCGAGGAGCCCGAGTTCATCAAGGACTTCATCCCGCGCGGCCCCGGCCACGTCCTCATCACCTCGCGCAACTCCCGCTGGAGCGACCACGAGCCCACCATCGAGGTCGACGTCTTCCGCCGCGAGGAGAGCACGTCATTCCTCCGCAGGCGGCTCGGCGACGCGGTCACCGACGCCGAGGCCGACCGGCTCGCCGACAAGCTCGGCGACCTGCCGCTCGCGCTGGAGCAGGCCGCCGCGCTGCTGGCCAGGACGCTGATGTCGGTGGAGGAATACCTCGCGCTGCTGGAGGAGCAGACCAGCCGCCTGCTCAGCCTGGAGAAGGCGCCGGCCTACCCGCAGTCGATGACCGCCGCCTGGCAGCTGTCGGTCTCCCAGCTCCAGGACCGCCTCCCCGCCGCCGTCGAGGTGCTGCGCTGCTGCGCGTTCTTCGGCCCCGAGCCCATCCCGCGCGACGTCTTCCGCCGCGGCAACCGGGTGGTGGGCCCGCGGCTCGCGCCCATCCTGTCCGACCCGATCGAGCTGACCAACGCGCTCAGCCACCTGGAGCGCCTGGCGCTGGTCAAGGTCGAGCAGTCCACCCGTACGCTCCAGGTCCACCGGCTCAACCAGGCGCTGCTGCGCGACCAGACCCCCGACAAGGACCGCGCCGAGCTCCGGCACGAGGTGCACCTGCTGCTGTCCGGCACCGCCCCGAGCGACCCGGAGGACACCGCCAGCTGGCCCCGGTTCGAGGAGCTCGCCGCCCATGTGGAGCCGTCCGGGATCATCGAGTGCTCCGACCCGTCCGTCCGCAGGTTCGCCCTCGACCTCGTGCGCTACCTGTTCGTACGCGGCAGCTACCAGCAGGCGCAGGCGCTGCTCCAGGAATACGTCATGAGGTGGACGGAGACCAGCGGCCCCGACCACAAGGACGTGCTCGTCGCCCGCGTCCACCAGGGCCTGGTGCACCTCGGCCTCACCCAGTACGCCCAGGCGGAGGAGCTCATGTCCGGCGCGCTCGACAAGATGGTCGAGACCCTGGGCGCCGAGCACTCCGAGACCCTGTGGGCCAAGAACAGCTACGCCGCCGCCGTCCGCGGCCGGGGCGACTTCACCGGGGCGCAGACGATCGACGAGGAGCTCACGGAGGTCTACCAGCGCCTCCACGGCGACTACCACCACCTGACCCTCCAGGCCCGCAACAACCTCGCCCTCGACTACACCCTCACCAACCGGTACGAGCAGGCCCAGAAGATGCTGGAGGACATCTTCCTGTACCGCAGCGGTGTGGAGGGCGTCGGGCGGCGCATCCTGCTCTCGACCTGGAGCAACCTGAGCCGCGCCGTACGCCTGAGCGGCCAGTTCCACGTGGCCACCGACATGGCCGAGGAGGCCTACACCTACGGCGTGGCGCAGCTCGGCGACGACCACCCCAACACCCTCACCGCGGCCAGGGACTTCGCGATCTCCCTGCGCCGCAGCGGCCGTCTGGCCGAGGCCCTGCAGCTCATCAGGGACACCCACACCCGCCTCCACCGCCTGTACGGCGACGGGCACGCCGACACCATGGCCGCCGCGCTCGGCCTGTGCAACGTGCTGCGGGCCATCGGCGAGCTGGACGAGGCGCTGGAGATGGCCGAGCGGGCGTGCGCGTTCTACCCCGCCGTGTTCGGCGAGGACCATCCGTTCACCCACTCGGCCAGGATCGACCTGGCGCTGCTCACCCGGCTGCGCGGCGACGCGGAGGCGGCGCGGGAGATGAACGAGCGGGCCATGGCCGGCCTCGTCGAGACCGTGGGCCGCGGCCACACCTACTCGGTGACCTGCGCCATCAACCTGCAGAACGACCTGGCCGCGCTCGGCCGGCACGAGGAGGCCCGCACGCTCGGCGAGGACAACTACCGCCGGATCCAGACGTTCCTTCCCCCCGACCACTACCTCAGCCTGATCTGCGCCGCCAACGTGTGCCTCGACCTTCAGGCCACGGGCGCCGACAAGGAGGCCAAGCAGCTGCTGACGGAGACGACGCGGCGCTTCGACCGGGTCATGGGACGCGAGCACCCCGACTCGCTCGCCCTGCTCGCCGGCGAACGCCTCCACTGCGACTTCGACCCGCCGCCGATCTGACCTCCGGGGCCGCGGCAGTGGCCTACGTCCGGCTCCAGGCGGTCCTGTGGCGGTCGGAGGCCAGGCGGGCCAGGGCCGCGGCCTCGTCCGGCACCGGCTCGGCGCGCCAGCGGGCCAGCGTCTCGCGCAGCGTGGCGACGAACCGCGTGCCGGCCCCGGTCAGCGCGCCGCTGTCCAGGAGCGTGCCGGTGACCTCGTACGCGGCCTCCCGCCAGCGGGCGAACTCCACCTGCCCGCGCAGGCCGTCCTCCAGATGCCGCCGCCAGAAGCCGGCCACGCCCGCGTGCGCGTACGCGCCGTGCAGCAGCCCCGACAGCGGGCGCGGGTCCGGCCGCCACGGCGCGTAGAAGCGGCGGCCGTCGTCCGGACCGGTCAGGTCCACGACGTCGGCGAGGGCGTACAGCTTGGCGTGCTGCAGCTCGTGGGCCAGCGTCACCGCCATGCCCATGCCGTTGATCGGGTCCGACAGCGCGATCGTGCCGAACGTGTCCCGTGCCGACGCGCTGTGCTGCTCCTCCGAGCGCGTGACGACCGGCGTGAGCACGGAGACCGCCGTGGCGAGCTCCCCGCTGACCGTCCAGTGCCGGGCCCGCAAAATGTTCCCCGCCTCCCGCAGGCACGACGCCCACAGGCGCCGCCGCTCCTCGCTCAGCCGCCCGTCCACGTCGTCGCCGGGCCACCGGTACGGGTCGAGGTCGTCGACGGTCATGAGCACGTCCGCCGCGAACGGCACCCGGCGCAGCGCCTGCCAGCCGGGCCCGTCGCGGTCGAAGCACACCCGGCGGGTGTGGCCGCCGACCCGCAGCTCGGCCCCGTCGCCGGCGGGCTCGACCGACACCGTGGCGAGCTCCGGCACGCCCACCGGCAGGGTCACCAGCCCGAGCGAGGGCAGCATCAGCCGCCCGCCGCGCACGGGCGCCTCCAGCCGGCAGGCGGTACGCGTCCGTACGGCCGCGGCCAGCGCCAGCGCCGCCAGCCGCCGCGGGTCGGCCCGGCCCCGGCAGGCCCGCAGCGCCCACGCCGCCACCGCCGGGTGCCGCAGGCAGCGGCCGACCTCCTCGGGAGCTCCGGGCTCCAGGTCCGCCAGCACGTCGTAGGCGCGATCCACAACCGCGTCGCGGGCCCCGTCCACGAGCAGGCGCAGCAGCAGGCGGTGCTTGCTGGTCTGGGCCGCGCACAGCTCGGCCACCGCCCGCGCGCCGCCCGCGCCCCTGGCCAGACCGGCGAAGGCGGCGCCGGAGATCCGGTGCTCGGTGAGCCTCATCCCCCTGCTCCCCGCAGCCGCGCCACGTCCCGCGCGCAGCGCGCCGCGATGTGGCTGATCAGGCGGTAGAGGTCGGGACAGTAGACGGACGGCTCGGCGAAGCCGGTCTCGGGGCGGTAGCGGTGGGCGTACAGGCCGCCGCCGCAGGTGGAGAGGAGGTCGCACTGGCGGCAGGTCTCCGACAGCGCCGCCGCGCCGATCTGGCGGGCCACGATGGCCGGGTGCAGCAGCGCGTGGTCCAGCGGGTCGGTGAGCACGTGCAGCCGGGTCTCCGGGGCGCCGTGGTAGGCGCTCTTGAGGATGTCGGACTGCTCGATGCTCCCGTCGGTCTCGATCACGACCATGCGCACCGGCGACAGCCCGACGATCTCGGCCCGCGAGTGGCTGCCCATCAGCAGCCGCATGATCTCCCCGAACAGGCGGATCTCGGTCTGCAGGACGGGGCTGTCGTACCAGACGTCGAAGATCTTGATCAGCCAGTCGGCGTACGGCGTCTCCGGCGAGCCCGGCTCGCGGAACGGCGGCGGCGTGGCCCAGTTGCCGTGCGGCAGCAGGAAGTCGATCGCCGGCGGGTCGTACTCCAGCAGCGCCCGGTAGGTCCGCACCGGGTCGTTGCGCACGTCGATCGTGCACAGGATGCCGCTGAACAGATGGTGGTACGGCCCCGCGGTCAGCCGCCGCAGCGACTCGCTGACCTTGGCGTGGCTGCCGCGACCGTCGGCGAAGCGGCGGTGCCGGTCCTGGCCCTCGGCGTCGCCGTCCAGGCTCACCCCGACCCGTACCTCCAGCGACTCGAACAGCTGCAGGTACGCCTCGTCCAGCCGGACGCCGTTGGTCTGGACTCCGACGTTGACCCGCGTGCCGGTGTCGACCGCGCCGCGCACGCCGCGGACGAGGCGGGAGATGAGCTCGGGGCCGGCCAGCAGCGGCTCGCCGCCGTGCAGGATGACGTCGATCTCGGCCAGGTCGTGGCGGGAGGCGTGCTCGGCGATGCGCTCGATCGCGCGGTCGGCGACGGCCTCCGACATCCGCCGCGGCTGCTCGCGCCAGCTCTGGTCGGCCATCTCGTACACGTAGCAGTAGCGGCAGGCCAGGTCGCACCTGCTGTGGATCTTCAGGACGAACTGCTGGAAGGCCAGTGGCGTCCAGCCCTCGGCCAGCAGCGCGGCGACGTCGAGGAATTCCGGGAACCCCGTGGTGCGCAGGGACTCCGATTCTGGTCTTCCTGGCAACGGCCTACCTCTTAAGCGTCGTGCGCTCCTTTGGCGCGGCCCGCGGGCCCATGCGGGAGGAGCGCTATCCCCCGGTCTCTATCTCTCATGATTTCGCGTACCAGTCAAGATTTATGACGGCCATGGCGAATTTCCTCGTGGTAATACAGCAATTCCTTGAGATATCGGTAAAGCTCGCCGTTTTTGGGGAACAAGCGGGAGCCGGGCATCGGCGGCCGACCGGCGCGGCACGCCGGGGATTGGGCCGGGGGATTGGACCCGGATCGCGGGGTGCCGGGATTGCGGGAGCCCCGGATATCGAACCGTGATTAGCGCGGCGGCGGCGGGTCCTCGAAGCGGGAGCTCTGGGGTGGTTCGCCGCTCACCTGTTCCACCACCGCGGCCGCGACCTGGTGAAGCTTGACGTTGCGGTCCTGGGAGACCTGGCGGAGCATCTCGAACGCCTCGTACGACGTGCACCGCCGCTGCGCCATCAGGATGCCCAGCGCCTGGTCGATGATCGCCCGCGTGGTCAGCGCCTCCTTGAGCTGCGCGGCGATCTCCCGCTGACGGGCCGCGTCCAGCGCCGCACGGTACAGAACCTGGATGAACCCGGCCGTCACGTCCACGGCCGCCCGCGTCCCCTCGCTGAACGCGCCGTGCCGCCCCGAGTAGATCGTCAGCACCCCCAGCAGCCTGCCCTCCGCCTTCAGCGGCTCGGAATGCAGGCTGCGCAGCCCCGACTCGGCCGCGAAACGGCGCCACCGCGGGTCGGCGTCGAGGTCGGTGACGGTGACCGGCTGCTCGGTGTCGATCGCGTCGATGCACGGCCCCTGCCCGGTGGCCGACTGCAGCTCGTCGAGCACCCCGGCCCGCGCATGGGAGCACGCGACCGTACGCAGGCCGTCCTCACCACACAGCGCGATGCTGACCATCGGCGAGTCCGGCATCGCCCGGGCGGCGATGGCGACGCACTCACCGAGTGCCCGTTCGAACTCCTCGATGCCGGGAGGCCCGCTCAGCCGGTTCAAATGCGACCCCTCGCACGCTCGGTCGGCAAGCAAAGCCTGCCCTGACAAGGGGTCGTTACGCCAGCGTTTCCCGAAACACGATAGCCGCCTCGGCGGGACCGGCGGCCACGATCCGCCGCGGGAGCCAGGCGATCACGAACGCGCCCCCTCCCGGCCGGGACCGGCGCCTCGCCCGTGACGTGGAGCGGGTCCGCGAGCGTGATCGGGTTTCCCGCCAGGCCGCCGAGGCCGAGGGGCTAGAAGACCAGCGCGAGCCCCACCGCGAACAGCAACCCGTACGCCATCTGGAGTTTGCCCGTCTGCTGCAGCACCGCGATCAGCGCGGGACCGACCGCCCGGCCCAGCACCGCCCTGATCGGCGTGACCGCCAGCGGCGCGGCGAGCAGCACGAGCGCCGCCCACGGCGTGATCGGCACCATCGCCAGCGCCACCGCGAACGGCGCCACCTGGCACGCCACGTACAGCGTCCGGGTGCGCTCGGCCCCCAGCACCACCGCCAGCGTGCGCTTGCCGGCCTGCCCGTCCGTGCGGACGTCACGCAGGTTGTTGACCACCAGCATCGAGCACGACAGCAGCCCCACCGGGATGGAGGCCAGGAAAGCCGCCCAGCTCAGCGACCCGGTCTGCACGAACGCCGTCCCGACCACCGGTACGACGCCGAAGAACACGAACACGGCCACCTCGCCGAGCCCCCGATAGCCGTACGGGCGTTCGCCGCCGGTGTAGAACCAGGCGGCCGCGATGGCCGCCGCGCCCACGAGCAGCACCCACCACGCCCGCGTGACCACCACCAGGACCAGCCCCAGCACCGCCGCGACGGCGAACGAGCCGAGCGCGGCGGCCAGCACCTGACGCGGCGTGGCCGCCCGCGAGCCCACCAGCCGCATCGGCCCGACCCGCTGGTCGTCGGTGCCCCGGATGCCGTCGCTGTAGTCGTTGGCGTAGTTGACGCCGACCTGCAGGGAGAGCGCCACGAGCAACGCCAGGAGCGCCCGCCACCACACGAAACCGCCTTCGCCGATCGCCACGCCGGTCCCGACCATGACGGGCACGATGGCGTTGGGGAGGGTGCGCGGGCGCGCGCCGGCGAACCACTGACTCGCGGTGGCCATCAGCTGATGTCCGTGGTGAGCCTGACCATCCGGATCGGGCGGCCCATGTCGAGGACGCGTTCGGCCATGTCCTCGCCCCACCCGGCGGACTCCAGGAAGCCGAGCACCGGGTGGTTGTCGGCGAACACCCAGGTGACGATCTGCCGGAAACCGTCGTCGCGCAGGTAGTCGACCGTCGCGTTGAGCAGGCGGCTGCCGTGGCCGCGCCGGACGAAGTCGGGGTCGACCAGGAGCGTCAGCATCTCCGCAGCGACGCTGGGGTCGAGGTCGGGATCCTCGGCGGGGGCGTGGGAGGCCAGGCCGACCACGCGCTCTCCGCCGCGTGGGGTCACCAGCGCGGCGTGCGCGCCCGCCGCGCCCAGGGCCGGGAACCCCTCGGTGTCGAGGATGGTCTCGACCGCGACCAGCACCCGGTGCATGGGCGTGGGCGGGGCGACGATCGCCTCGTCCCACTGCCGGAGCCACATCTTCTCCGCTGCCGGGCCGGTCATCTGCTCAAGTGGCCCCTCGGGGAGGAACTCCCGATAGCCGTAGCGCCAGGCACGGATCTGACAATTCGCAACCTGGAGCACATCCTCGCGCCGGGCCGCCCGGACGCCTACGTCTGCCATCTCGGCCCGCTCCTTCGCCTGCCGTTCATGCCACAAGGCACGAGTTACACCGTATCGGTGTTTGACCCTTGGAGACGACGCGAACCCCGCTTCCTCGCCCGGTAAGCCCGTGTCTTGGTGCGATTGCCGCATACCCGCATGGAACACCACGATCGTGAGCGATTCTTCGACGAGTCGATGAACGCCCACTGGCAGCTGCCCTCCGCGCACACCTTGAGCCGATCCCACGCCGCCCCGACCGCGGCGGCCGCGATCCTGGCCAGTCCGCCCGGCACGCCGTTCCGCGCCGGCGCCAGCTCCGGGCTCCCATCCGTCCCGATCCTGACCTCCAGGGCCAACGCGGGCAGGTCGGCCCGCCGGCGCCTGAGCGCCGTCCTGAGGCCCTCGCGCAGGGCGTGGGCAGCCTGGAGTTCGTCGTCGCCGGCGCGGTCGGAGGGGCCGACGAGACCGCGCTCGCGCAGCCACAGCGCCAGCTCGGCGGGGGAGGTGAGCTCGTCGGCGCCGGACTCGACGTCGTAGGTGTTCACGAAGTCTCGGATGAGCTCCGCGGAGGACGACATGCCGGTCACTCTACTTGCTTCGTGATCACATGGCCTTCCCGCGATGATCGCATCGGGTCTCGCTACCTGACCACGGTGGCCCTGTTCCCTGATCACGCTGGAACGTTCCCTGATCACGCTGGAACTCCCTGTGATCACGGGGGCCTTGTTCCGTGATCACGTGGGTTGCCGGGTCTCGGCGAGGGCCCGGGCGAGCCGCCGTACGCCTTCGTTCAACTCCGGCAGATGGGCGGCGGCGATGTGCGTCACCCGGATATGCGGCCCCGGCGGCTCGGACGCGTAATACATCCGCCCCGGGCTCACCAGCACGCCGTTGCGCCTGGCCGCCTCGACCAGGTCGCCCTCGTCGACGTCGGCGGGCAGGCGGAGCCACAGGTGCACCCCGCCGATCGGCAGCAGGCGCAGCTCCGCCTCCGGCAGACGCGCCGCCAGCGCCGCCGCGAGCGTGTCCCGCCGCGTCGCGATCTCGGCGTGCACCGCCGTCAGATGCCGCCGCCAGCCCGGCGACCCGACGAACTCCAGCGCCGTCTCCTGCAGCGGCCGCGCCACGAAGAACGACTCCACCAGCTGCGCCGCCCGCAGCCGGTGCGCGGCCGGCCCGCGCGCGATCAGCGCCGCCACCCGCAGGCTCGGCGAGAGGATCTTCGTCAGCGAGTGCACGTGGACGACGGTGCCGTGCTGGTCCAT
>DASUCK010000063.1:0-8754 GCA_036276095.1 Nonomuraea sp.
TACCCGGGCGGAGCCGGCTCGCATGCCGAGTACGTGACCGGGCCGGCCCGCGTCTTCACGCACATGCCCGCCGGGATAGACCACGTCCAGGCCGGTGCGCTGCCGCTGGCCGCGCTGACCGCCTACCAGGCGCTCGTGGACGTGGCCGGGCTCAAGGGCGGCGCGCGGGTGCTCGTGCACGCGGCGGCCGGCGGGGTGGGACACCTGGCGGTGCAGATCGCCAAGGCCCGCGGCGCGCACGTCATCGGCACGGCCAGCGCCGCCAAGCACGACTTCCTGCGCGACCTGGGCGCCGACGAGCTGGTGGACTACCGGAACGAGGACTTCGCCGAGGTCGTACGGGACGTGGACGTGGTCCTCGACACGGTGTGCGGCGACTACGGCCCGCGCTCGCTGCGGACGATGCGGCCGGGCGGCACGATCGTCTCGCTCACCCTCAGCCGGCTCGACCCGGGCCTCCACGCCCGGGCGGCGGAGCTGGGCATCCGGTCGGCGGCCATGCTGGTCGAGCCCGACCAGGCCGCGATGCGGGCGATCGCGGCGCTGGCCGAGGCGGGCCGGCTGCGGGTCGAGATCGCGGCTGTGCTGCCGCTGGCGGAGGCGGCCAGGGCGCACGAGCTGGGCGAGACCGGCCGGACCGCCGGCAAGATCGTCCTCACCGTCCCCCGCTGAACCGCGCACGACCTCCGCTGGGGCCCGCCCTCGCGGGCTCCCGGCGGAGGCCGTGTTCACAACCGGTACGCGGAGCCTGTGGGCCAGCCCGATCGCCGCGCCGACCTGGGTGGTGGTGTTCACCAGGCCGGAGGCCAGGCCGGCGTCCTCGGGAGTGGCGCCAGCCCGCAGGCCAGCGAGGCCAGGACGAACACCGACAGACCGGTCAGGAAGACGCCCCGGCGGGACAGCAGGTCGCGGGGAGAATTCGCCAGGTTTGACCAGTTCGAGGTAAAAACTACATCGGTCTGTCGGTGGCGCCGTCTATACAAGGGGGTATGAGCGACAAGCCGACCAACGAGGACTTCCTCCAGCAGGCCGATCCGATGCGGCGCGAACTGCTGGCCCACTGCTATCGGATGATGGGGTCGGTGCACGACGCCGAAGACCTGGTCCAGGAGACCTACCTTCGCGCCTGGCGCGCCTACGACGGGTTCGAGGGGCGTTCCTCGCTTCGCACCTGGCTCTACCGCATCGCCACCACCACCTGCCTGACGGCGCTCGAAAGCCGGAGCAAGCGGCCGCTGCCGACGGGGCTGGGCGCGCCCAGTTCCGAGGCCACCGCTCCGCTGACGAGCGACCGCGAGGTGCCGTGGCTGGAGCCGGTGCCCGACACCATGGTCGGCGCGGCGGCCGACGACCCGGCGGCCATCGTGACCTCGCGCGAGAGCATCCGGCTCGCGTTGATCGTCGCGCTGCAGCACCTGCCGCCCCGGCAGCGCGCGGTGCTGATCCTGCGTGACGTGCTCAAGTGGAGGGCCGCCGAGGTGGCCGAGGCCGTCGGGGTGTCCACCGCGGCCGTCAACAGCATGCTGCAACGGGCCCGGGCGCAGCTCGACGAGGTGTCGCCGAGCCTCGACGACCCGGTCGAGCCGCTGACCGACGAGCAGCGGGGCCTGCTCGACCGCTACGCCGCCGCGTTCGAGAACTACGACATCGACAGCCTGGTCGACATGTTCACGAAGGACGCCATCTGGGAGATGCCGCCCTTCGTCGGCTGGTACCAAGGCCCCGAGACGATCGTCGAGCTCATCAAGATCAGGTGCCCCGCCAGGAGCCGGGGCGACCTCAAGGTGGTGCCGGTCGCGGCCAACGGGCAGCCGGCCTTCGCGCTCTACCATCTTCGGGACGACGTCTACACGCAGTTCTCGATCATGATCCCGACGTTCGACGGCGACCGGATCCGCCACGTCGGCATGTTCTTCGAGGCGGCCCTGTTCGAGACGTTCGGGCTGCCCTCGACGCTGGAGGCTTCCGCAGCAAAGTAGAACCCGTTACAGTCAGCTCCAGAGCATCGTTCTGGAGGCGATCGTGGGCACAGCCGTCATCGTCGAGGCCGTTCGCACCCCCATCGGCAAGCGGGGCGGGTGGCTCGCCGAGCTCAAGCCGCAACAGGTTCTCGCCATCGCCCTCGACGGGCTGGTCCGGCGGTCGGGCATCGAGCCGGCCGCCGTCGAGCAGGTGTTCGCCGGCTGCGTGACCCAGGCGGGCGAGCAGGGCGGCCACATCGGCCGCCACTCCTGGCTCTACGCCGGCCTGCCCCACCAGACGGGCGTCACCACCGTGGACGCGCAGTGCGGCTCGTCGCAGCAGGCCGTCCACCTCGCCGCGGCGCTGATCGGCGCGGGCGTCATCGAGGTGGGCGTCGGCTGCGGCGTCGAGGTGATGAGCCGGGCCCCGCTCGGCAGCAACGTGCTGCCCGCCGATCCGCGGCCCGCCGACTGGAACATCGACCTGCCCGACCAGTTCACCGCGGCCGAGCGCATCGCGCGGCGGCGGGGGCTGACCAGGGAGCGGCTCGACTGGTTCGGGGCGCGTTCGCAGCAGCTGGCCGCCAAGGCGTGGGCCGACGGGCGATTCGAGCGGGAGATCGTGCCGGTCGGCGACGTACGCAGGGACCAGGGTCTGCGCGAGACCACCGTCGACGGCCTGGCCAAGCTGAAGCCGGTGCTGGAGGGCGGCCTGCACACCGCGGGCACCTCGTCGCAGATCTCCGACGGCGCGGCCGCCGTACTGGTGACGAGCGAGGAGGCGGCGCGGCGGCACGGGCTGCGGCCACGGGCCCGCATCCGGGCGCAGGCGCTGGTCGGCGCGGAGCCGTACTTCCACCTGGACGGCCCCGTGGAGGCGACCGCCAGAGTGCTGGCCGCGGCCGGCATGACCATCAGGGACATCGACAGGTTCGAGGTGAACGAGGCGTTCGCCTCGATCGTCCTGTCGTGGGCGAGCGTGCACGAGCCCGACCTCGACCGGGTCAACGTCAACGGCGGCGCCATCGCGCTCGGCCACCCCGTGGGCGCCACCGGGGCCCGGCTGATCACGACGGCGCTGCACGAGCTGGAGCGGTCGGACTCCACGACCGCGCTGGTCACCATGTGCGCGGGCGGCGCCCTGGCCACGGCCACCGTCCTGGAACGGCTCAACTGATCGATGGAGCGGATCGACACATCGGGGGGACTCGTTTGAAGAGCAGACGCAGGCCGTACGCGGAGCAGCGCCCGCAGGACCTCGGCGGCGGGGTGTGGAGCGTGCCGGTGCCGATCCCCGGGAACCCGCTCGGTTACACGCTGGTCTACGCCCTCGACTCGCCGAAGGGCCCCGTGCTGATCGACGCCGGGTGGAACCACCCCGAGGCGTGGGAGGCGCTCAGCGGCGGCCTCGCGGCGCTGGGGATCGACGTGGGCGCGGTGAGCGGGGTGGTCGTCACGCACTTCCATCCCGACCACGCCGGGCTCGCCGGGCAGGTCAGGGACGCCGCCGGCGCCTGGATCGCCATGCACGAGCACGACGCGGCGCTGGTGACCCTCATGCACGAGTACGGCGACGGCGAGCACGCCAGCGTCCAGTCCGACATGCTGAGGCGGGCGGGGGCGGGCCCCGACGAGGTCCCGCGGGCGGTGAGCCGGCCGACGCCGCCCGCCCGGCCGGACCGGATGCTGCGGGACGGCGACCTGGTGGACCTGCCGGGGCGCAAGCTGCGGGCCGTCCACACGCCGGGCCACACCCCCGGGCACATCTGCCTGCATCTGGAGGACGCCGACCGGCTGTTCACCGGCGACCATGTCCTGCCTGACATCACCCCACACGTCGGGATCTATCCGTACGATCGCGACGACGTCGACCCGCTGGGTGACTTCCTCGCCTCCCTCGACCGGGTCGGCGAGATGGGCCCGCTCGAAGCGCTACCCGCACATGAGTGGATATTTCCCGATGTGGCGGCACGCGCGGCCGCGATCCGCCACCATCACGAGGAGAAGCTCGTCCGGCTGCGCGCCCTCCTGGCCCAGCGGCCGGAACCGCTGACCATCTGGGAGGTCGCCGCGATGATGACGTGGAACAAGCCGTGGGAGGAGCTGGCGCCCATGCTGCGCGGCATGGCGGCCGGCGAGGCCGCCGCCCACCTGCGCACGCTGGAGGCCCGAGGCCGGATACGCCGCGTCCCGGGGGTCGATTCGGTCCGCTTCCAGGCCCTAGACTCCTAGACATCCGATGTCCAGGGAGAAAACCGTGGCGGTCACCGACGCGGCCATCGACAAGATCAAGCAGATGATCGTCTCCGGCGAGCTGGCGCCCGGAGACCGGCTGCCGAAGGAGGCCGACCTCGCCGAGCGGCTCGGCCTCTCCCGCAACTCCCTGCGCGAGGCCGTGCGCGCCCTGTCCCTGATCAACGTCCTCGACGTACGCCAGGGCGACGGCACGTACGTCACCAGCCTGGAGCCCCGGCTGCTCCTGGACACCATGTCGTTCGTCCTCGACCTCCACCGCGACGACACGGTGCTGCAGTTCTTCGAAGTACGCCGCATCCTGGAGCCGGCCGCCACGGCGATGGCCGCCGAGCAGATGACCGACGAGGAGATCGGCGAGCTGCGGGCGATCCTGGAGTCCCTGCCCGCCCGGCCCACGGTCGAGGAGCTGCTGGCCAACGACCTGCGCTTCCACCAGCGGATCGCGCAGGGCTCGGGCAACAGCGTGCTCTGCTCGTTCATCGAGAGCCTGGCGGGGCCGACCACTCGCGCCCGCATCTGGCGCGGCCTCACCCAGGAGGGCGCGTTGGAGAAGACCCGCGAACAGCACACCGCGATCTACGAAGCCATCGCGTCCCGCCAGGGCGAGGTGGCCAGGGCGTGGGCGACCGTACACGTCGCCGGCGTCGAGTCCTGGCTCCGCAAGGCCCTCGAACTCGACTGACCACCGGCTCCCCGCCGGCGAAAGACGGGCCATCGCGCGGCTCGGGACGAGGTGGGGGCGGAGCGCCCCATCAGCGCAGGACCCCGCTTGACGGGCAAGGCCGCAGGGCTGCGCCTTCGGGGCGAGCCGCCGTACCGGCTAGGAGAGCTTTCCGTTCAGGACGTTGAACGAGACCGGCGGGAGGACCGCCGTCAGCCGGTGACCGTCGACGGCGGCGCCCGCCATCGCGCGCGGCTCCACGCGGCGCGGTTCCCGTTCGGTGTTGCGGGCCGTGACGTCGTCGTCGGCCACCGTGACGTGGGCGACGTCCGTCGGGCGGGGCAGGCCGCGCAGGTCGATCTCGACCGGCAGCGGCCGGTCGCCCCGGTTCACCGCGAACACCGCCAGCCTGTCGTCCTCCAGGGTCGCGGCGGCGGCCAGCACGGGCACCTCGCCGAACCGCTCGGTCGCCATCGCCGGGGCGGCGGCCTGGACGCGCAGCACCCGGCCGCGGGCGTGGGCGGCGGTGAGCGCGAACGGGTGGAAGATCGTCTGCCGCCAGGCGGGGCCGCCGGGTTCGGTGCGGATGGGGGCGATCACGTTGGCGAGCTGGGCCTGGCAGGCGATGCCGACCCGGTCGGCATGGTTGAGCAGGGTGATGAGCAGGCTTCCGACGACGGCCGCGGCGGCGACGTCGTACTCCTCCTCGATGATGCGCGGCGCGTACGCCCAGTCGAGGGTGCTCTCGCCGCCGAAACGGGTGTGCGACCAGACGTTCCACTCGTCGAAGGAGATCTTGAGCCGCTTGCGGCTGCGGACCTTGGCGGCCACGTGGTCGGCGGTGGCGATCACGCCCTGGATCTGCTGCTCCATCTCCACGGCCGAGGCGAGGTAGCTGGCCCGGTCGCCGGTGACGGCGTCGTAGTAGGCGTGCGCGGAGATGTAGTCGACCTGGTCGTAGCAGTGTTCCAGCACGGTGGCCTCCCAGGAGGCGTACGTGGAGATGCGCGGGTTGGAGCTGCCGCAGGCCACCAGCTCGATGTCGGGGTCGACCCGCCGCATGGCCTTGGCGGTCTCGAACGCCAGCCGGCCGTACTCCTCGGCGGTCTTCCCCCCGATCTGCCAGGGACCGTCCATCTCGTTGCCGAGGCACCACACCTTGATCCCGTACGGCTCCCGCACGCCGTGCTTGACCCGCAGGTCCGACCACCGCGTGCCGCCGGGGTAGTTGGCGTATTCGAGCAGGTCGCGGGCCTCGCGTACGCCTCTGGTGCCGAGGTTGACGGCCATGACGGGCTCGGCGCCGACCGCGCGTACCCACGTCATGAACTCGCCGAGGCCGAAGGCGTTCGTCTCGATCTGCCGCCAGGCCAGGTCGAGCCGGGTGGGGCGTTCGGTGGCGGGGCCGACGCCGTCCTCCCATTCGTAGTTGGACACGAAGTTGCCGCCCGGGTAGCGCACCGCTGTCACGCCCAGCTCGCGGGCCAGCTCGACGACGTCGCGGCGCAGCCCGTCGGTGTCGGCCTCCGGGTGGCCGGGTTCGAACACGCCGGTGTAGACGCACCGCCCCATGTGCTCGACGAACGATCCGAACAACCGCCGTTCCACCGGCCCGACCTCGAACGCCGGGTCCAGCGTGAGCTTGGCGGATTCCATGGGCAGTCCTCCTTGGGCACAGCGGGGCTTCGGCCTATCTATACATCGTTGTATTCAACGTTGTAAAGAACCGCTTACACTTTCTCCTCATGGACAGACCTCGCGTGGGACTCAAGGACGTGGCCCAGCTGGCCGGCGTCTCGGTGAAGACCGTCTCCAACGTGGTCAACGGCTACGTACACGTCACCCCGGCCACCAGGATCCGGGTGGAGGCCGCCATCAAGGAGCTGAACTACCGGCCCAACCTGACGGCGCGCAACCTGCGCCAGGGCCGCACCGGGATCATCGCCCTGGCGGTGCCCGAGCTCGACATCCCGTACTTCGCCGAGCTGGCCAGGTTCGTGGTCGCGGCGGCCGAGCAGCGCGGGCTCACCGTCCTCATCGACCAGACGGGCGCCACGCGCGAACGCGAGCAGCTCGTCGCCGAGGGGTTCCGCGCCCACCTCATCGACGGTGTGATCTTCAGCCCGCTCGCCCTGTCGTCCGACGACCTCGCCGCCATCTGGGAAGCCCCGTCCACCACCGCCAGCCCCATCCCCACCGTGCTTCTCGGCGAGCGCGTGCACGACGGGCCGGCCGACCACATCGCCGTCGACAACGTGGCCGCCGCCAAGGAGGCCACCCTGCACCTCGCCGCGCTCGGCCGCCGCCGCATCGCCGCCGTCGGCGCCCAGGACGACGCCGCCGCCGAGACGTCCCGCCTGCGGCTGGAGGGCTACCGGCTGGCGCTGAAGGAGGCCGGGCTCCCCCGGGACGACCGGCTGGTGGTGCCCGTCGAGGCCTACCACCGGGCCGACGGCGCCCAGGCCATGGCCGAACTGCTCGACTCCGGGGCAGCGCCCGACGCCGCCTTCTGCTTCAACGACCTGCTGGCCCTCGGAGCCCTGCGGACACTGCTGGAACGCGGCCACTCCGTGCCCGGGGACGTGGCGCTGGCCGGGTTCGACGACATCGAGGACGGCCGCTACGCCACCCCCACCCTCACCACGATCTCGCCCGACAAGCGGGCCATCGCCCGCCGGGCGGTCGACCTGCTGGCCGATCGCCTGGCCAAGGGACCGCTGGTGGCGGCCAGGGAGATCGAGGTGCCGTACCGGCTCGTGGTGAGGGAGAGTACCGGCGGGTAGAACCCGGTCGTGGCGGACAAACTCGAACGTTACCGGAGCAAGCGCGACCCCACCCGTACCCCCGAGCCCGTCCCCGACCAGACGCC
Organism: Nonomuraea sp.; assembly: GCA_036276095.1. GTDB lineage: Bacteria > Actinomycetota > Actinomycetes > Streptosporangiales > Streptosporangiaceae > Nonomuraea. The sequence continues at coordinate 7,748 of DASUCK010000063.1, forward strand.
GTCCGGAGGGGACGGCAACGCGTTCGTCATCCAGGAGCACCACGCGCGGTCGCTCCACTGGGACCTGCGGCTGGAACGGGACGGCGTGCTCGTCTCGTGGGCCGTCCCCAAGGGCCTGCCCGCCGACCCCAAGACCAACCACCTCGCCGTCCACACCGAGGACCACCCGATGGAGTACCTCACCTTCCACGGCGAGATCCCCCAGGGCGAGTACGGCGGCGGCACCATGACCGTCTGGGACACCGGCACGTACGAGACCGAGAAGTGGTCCGACCGCGAAGTCAAGATCGTCCTGCATGGCGAGCGGGCCACGGGCCGCTTCGTGCTGTTCCAGACGCGGGGCAAGAACTGGATGATCCACCGCATGGACGCCTCCGTCCGCGAGCCCTTCCCCGCCCTCGACCCCATGCTCCCGACGGAACGGGCCAAACCCCCCAAGGACGCCGCCGCGTACGCCTTCGAGTTCGCCTGGGGCGGCCGCCGGCTGCTGGTGCCGATCGAAGGCGGGCGCACGGACGCGGCGCGCGAGCACCCGTGGCTGCGGGCGCTGGCGGAGTCGTTCGGGAGCCGGACGGCGGTGCTGGACGGAGAGATGGCCACCCTCGGCGGCGCCGAGATCCTGGTCTTCTACGACCTCCTGTACGACGACGGCCACTCCCTGGTGTCGGAGCCGTACCGCACCCGCCACGCCCGCCTGGAGGCCCTCGACCTGTCCGGACCCCACTGGCAGACCGCGCCGGCGTGGCCCGGCGAGGCGGGCCCGGTGCGGCACGCGGCCAAGGAACAGGGCCTGCCCGGGGTGGTGGCGAAACGCCTGGACTCCGCGTACGAGCCCGGCCCCTCGAAGTCCTGGCTGTTCATCCCCACCTAGTGAGCCGGTCGTGAGTATCAGGGACGCCACATGAGGTGCGTTTCGTATCGGATCAGCTGATCGGTGGTGACGGTTGCCGGCTTCTGGGATCTGCTGGAGGAATGGCGGACAGCAGACTCGAGCCGGTGGTGTTATC
>DASUCK010000064.1:0-6387 GCA_036276095.1 Nonomuraea sp.
CCGCGGGCGCCTCGGGCGCGCGCACGCCGAGCAGCTCGCGGAGCAGCTCGCGCACCGCCTCGGGCAGCTCGCGGGCCTTGGCCGGATCGCCCCAGCCGGACCACAGCATCGGTTCTCTCGCCACGCTTACACTGTGACATATGACGTCGATTCGTCACAACGAACGCGTTCTGGATGCCGCGCGGGACTGCGTGCTGGCCTACGGCGTGCGCAGGACGACCCTGACGGACGTGGCGCGCCGCGCGGGCGTGTCCCGGATGACGATCTACCGCCGCTGGCCTGACGTGCGCACGCTGGTCGCCGACCTGATGACCAGGGAGTGGGTCCGCGTCGTCGCCGGGCTCGACCTGTCCGACCCCGTGCGCGCGGTCGTCGCCGGTGTGCGGGGGCTGCGCGCCCACCCGCTGTGGCGCAAGATCGTGGAGGCGGATCCCGAGCTGCTGCTGCCGTACCTGCTCGACCGGCGGGGCGCCACCCACGAGGCGGTGCTGGAGGCGCTGGAGCCGGCGCTCGGCGGCCCGCGCAGGGCGAGGGCGGTGCTGCTGGTGGCGCAGTCGTTCCTGCTGTCGGCGCCCACCATGCTCGACCCCGTGACGCTCGACGACCTCGACGCCGAGCTCGCCGCCCTCCTGGAGGCCTACCTGTGAACAGCTCCCTCAACGCCGCCCGCCGGTCCCGCGAGCTGCGGCGGGCCGCCGATGACGTCGTGGACGTGCTGGTCGTGGGCCTCGGCGCCACCGGCGCGGGCGCCGCGCTCGACGCGGCCACCCGCGGGCTCAGCGTGGCCGCCGTCGACGCCCACGACCTGGCCTTCGGCACCTCCAGGTGGAGCTCGAAGCTGATCCACGGCGGCCTGCGCTACCTCGCCAAGGGCCAGGTCGACGTCGCCTACGAGAGCGCCGTCGAGCGCGGCATCCTCCTCCGCAGGACGGCCCCGCACCTGGTCAAGGCCCACCCGTACGCGCTCCCGCTCACCCCGGGCGTCTCCCGCCGCCAGGCCGCGCTGGCCATGACCGGCTACCGGCTCGGCGACGCCCTGCGCGCCGCCGCCCGCACCCCGCGCCGCCTGCTGCCCGGCCCCGCCCGGCTCACCGCGGCCAGGGCCCGCACGCTGGCCCCCGTCGTCCGCGCCGACGGCCTGCGCGGCGCGCTGCTGTCCTGGGACGGCCGCCTGCTCGACGACGCCCGCCTGGTGGTCGCAATCGCCAGGACCGCCGCCGCGCGCGGCGCCCGCGTGCTGACCCGCTGCCGGGCGCTCCGGCTCACCGATCGCGGCGCGACCGTGCGCGACGAGCTGACCGGGGAGGAGTTCGAGCTCCGCGCCCGCGTGGTGATCAACGCCACCGGCGTGTGGGCGGGCGCCCTGGACCCGGCGGTGAGGCTGCGCCCGTCCCGCGGCACCCATCTCGTGCTGCGCCCCGGGACGCTGCCCGGCCTGATCGCCGGCCTGCACCTGCCGCTGCCGGGGGAGATCAACCGGTTCGCCCTGGTCCTCCCCCAACGCGACGGCCGCGTCCACGTCGGCCTCACCGATGTACCCGTGGACGGGCCGGCGCCCGACGTCCCCGAGCCGCCCGAGGAGGACGTCAGAGCGCTTCTGGAGGTGCTGAATGAGGCTGTCGAGACTCGGGTGACCAGAGAGGCGGTCGCGGGCGCGTACGCGGGCCTCAGGCCCCTTCTGGCGGCCGACGGGCGCACGGCCGACCTGTCCAGGCGGCACGCGGTGCTCTCCGAGGGCGGCGTCGTCACGGTCGTCGGCGGAAAGCTCACGACATATCGGCGTATGGCCGAAGACGCAGTGGATCGCGCGGTCTCGTCCAGGAATCTCCCGGCCGGGCCGTGCCGTACGCGGCGGATCCCGCTCGTCGGCGCCGGCCCCGTGCCGCCGGGCGCGCCGGCGCGCCTGGCCGAGCGGTACGGCAGCGAGGCGGCCGCCGTGCACGAGCTCGTCAAGGCGTACCCGGAGGAGGTCGGGCTCGGCGTCACGGAGGGAGAGCTGATGTGGTCGGCCGCCCACGAGGGCGCGCTCGACGAGGGCGACCTGCTCGACCGGCGGACCCGCATCGGCCTGGTCGGCGAGGACAGGGACCGCGCGCTGCCCGTGGCACGGGCCGTGCTCGACCGGATCCGCCACGCCTGAGCCGGCCAATCCGTTAGATTAGGCTTACCTAACCGGAGCGGGGAAGGAGAGAGGGCGTTGGCCAAGGGCTGCGAGCATCCGATCGGGTGTCACACCGGGGAAGTGCCCACGCTGGCCAGCGCCACCGTGGGAGCCCGGCTCTGGCTGCTCGTCGAATACACCGGAGCATGGCCCTCGTGCCTGGAAAACTCAGAACTTCCCGAAAAAATCTCCGAGCTCGTTCACCGGGGGCTCCAGCTCGGCATCCGGCCCCAGCTGATCCGCCGGCCGGGCCGGCGAGCCCGCCCGCGGGCGCAGGCGATCCGTGTGCTATTGGCGTACGCCGCCGGGGATCGTCCCTGGCTCGCGAGCGGCGTCGTCGCAGCTCCCGACGATCTTGACCTGGACGCCTTCGTGGCCGGAGTGGTCCCCGAGTCCTGCATACTGGAAGACGAGCCGGTATTTCTGGTCTGCACGCACGCCAAGCGCAATGTGTGCTGCGCCCGCATTGGACTACCCCTCGCTCGATCGCTGGCCCAGTGGTGGCCCGACAGAGTATGGGAAACGTCACACGTTGGCGGCGATCGTTACGCCGCCAACCTCGTGTGCTTGCCACACGGAATTTTCTACGGCAGCATGTCTCAGGCTGCTGCACTGGCAGCGGCTAACGCGTACCGGTCGGGCGAGGTCATCCTCGACCGCTACCGGGGACGCGCAGGCATCCCTGAGCCATCGCAGGCCGTCGAGCACTTCGCCCGAGCCCATACGGGAGAGCGCTCCGTCGGCGCGGTGGCCGTGGAATCCTCCAGGTCGGACGGCGACGTCACCGAAGCGATCGTGCGCTGCGGGGACGTCCGGTTCCAGGTTGTGGTTGAGCCATCGGCGTTCACAGCGCCGTGTGGTACGGCTTGCGCCGAGACGATCACCACCTACCGGCTGGTTTCGCTGGACAGGCTCACGCCTGTGCGGTATGCCACGCCCGCCCTTGCCTGAACAGGGAACAAACACGGCCCGGCTTTGCGTTGGTACAGAGACGCCAAAAGCGTCCAATGCGGCTCAATTACCGAAATACCTCTCACGAAGGTGGTTTTCTCATGTCTCAGGTACGTCGGCAGCTCGCCCGCCCGCGCCCCAGCTGGGGTTGGCAGGATGATGCCGCGTGCCGGGGTGAGGACCTCGTGCTCTTCTTCGGCCCCGACGGGGAGCGGCAGCCCGAGCGTGACGTACGTGAGCGGAAGGCCAAGGCGATCTGCGCCCAGTGCCCCGTCCGCACCGAGTGCCTTGACTACGCGCTGTCCCGGCCCGAGAAGTACGGCACGTGGGGCGGTCTCAACGAGGACGAGCGCGCCTCCGAGCGGCGCCGTCGCATGCGCCGCGCGGCCAGCGCCGGCATCTCCGCCGCCTGACACACCCGGCAGCTACACGATCATCGCGTGATCACGCAGTTGTCCCGATGACCGGAGCCTGGCCCGCCATGCCGAGGCTCTGGCGAACCCGGTCGGGACAACTGCCTGATCAGGCACTTCGATGATCGCGCGTTGCCGTGGCGTCCGACATGTGGCCCTGCTCCAGGGTGCGCCCCATGAGACGCATCGCCATGACGTGCGCGGGCACCTTCACGTACGCAGGCACCTTCACGTACTCGCAGGCACCTTCACGTACTCGCAGGTATCTTCACGGGCGCGGGCATCGTGATGTGCGCCGGCATTCTGGTGTGCGCGTGCGCTGCACGGGACGGGCGCCACGGCCCGGTCACCGGCCTCCCCCGCCGCCGACCCCCGGCAAGCACGGCTCCCACCCCCGCTTCGAGCCGGCCGGACCCACGCGCGCGGTCCCGCACCGGGACGGCGGTGGACGCACCGCTTGGACTCGCCCGCGTACGCCACCGGACCTGGTGACCATCGCCGACCCCGCGGTCTGTACGGTGACGACCGGAATCCGCCACGGATCGCGACCGTAATCCGCCCGGCCCAGACCGGGCCGGCCGTCCCGCTGAACCGGCCGTCCCGACGACGAGCAGTCAGGCACGAGCGGTCGGACACGAGCGGTCAAGCGACGAGCAAGCAGTCGGCCGAGCAAGCAGTCGGCGAGATGTCAGACGATGAGATCGTCGAACTCGCCGTCCTTCGCCCCGAGGACGAACGCCGTGATCTCGGCCTGGGTGTAGACCAGCGCCGGCCCTTCGGGAAAACGTGAGTTACGCATGGCGATCTCCCCCGTGGGCAGACTCGCGACCTCGACGCAGTTGCCGTTGGGGTTGCTCCTCTTGCTCTTGCGCCAGACGACGGGAAGGCGGCCGGCGGGGGTTCCGTTCCGGAACTCGTGCATGGGGGCAGCTCCTCGCGCTCTTACGGATGCACGTGCATCCGCGTTTGCGAGGTGACAATACGGCAACGCGCGGAGCCCCATATACCGGACGACCAAAAATCCCGATATGTAGTGGATCACAGAAGTTTCAGCAGGTCATTCGGAAATGAGGCGTGCGAGGAAGCGCCTGGTCTCCTTCGGCGTCTCCGCCTGGAGGCTGAGCCGGTCCATGACCTCCGTGTAGTGGTCGGAGTCGGCGGGTTTGTCCAGGTAGAGGGCGCTGGTGAGCTGCTCCATGTAGACCACGTCGGGCAGCTCGGGCTCGGGGAAACGCAGGATGCTGAACGGCCCGCCGGCCGCGGCGTGCCCGCCCCGCTCGAACGGCATGACCTGCACGGTGACGTTCGCCTCGCCGGTGAGGTCGAGCAGGTGGGCGATCTGTTCCCGCATCACCTCGGGTCGGCCGAGCACGCGCCGCACCACGGCCTCGTCGATCACCGCCCAGAGCGTCAGGCCGTTCTCCAGCCGCTGCTGCCGGGTCGTGCGCACGGCCACCCGCCGGTCCTTCTCCGCCCGCGCCGCCTTCTCGTGCGCCAGCTCGATGACCGCCCTGGCATACGCGGGGGTCTGCAGCAGGCCGGGGACGAACTGGTTCTCGTACGTGCGGATGCTGGACGCGGCTCCCTCCAGGCCGATGTAGACCTCGAACCAGGGCGGGAGCACGTCACCGTACTGGTGCCACCAGCCGGGGGCGTTGGCCTGCTTGGCCAGGTCGAGCAGCGGCTGGCGTTCGGCGGGGTCGGTGACGCCGTACAGGGTGAGCAGGTCGGCCACGTCGCGCTGCTTGAAGCTGACCTGGCCGAGCTCCAGCCTGCTGATCTTGGCGTGAGATGCGCGAATCGCGTACCCGGCGTCCTCGCGCGAGATACCCTTCTCCGTGCGGAGCCGGCGGAGCTGGGTTCCGAGCAAAATCCGCAGCACCGTCGGGCTTCCCGGCGAGTGGCTGAGAAGCTTCCCCTCCGCGCTCTGTGCGCTCACCGTGCCGCTCCTAGGTCATCTGCACGTGCAGATGCGATTCGCATCCGTAAATACGAAAAGTCTTGCATTGGCAAGTACTCCCCGTAAAGATGGGTATTGGATCACCAGACCGCGCTTCGGGGGCCTGAATGACGACTTTCGACGCTCGGCCGCAAGCCGCCATCGCGTCCCGGCCGCCAGGATGGCTCTTCTCCATCCTGGTCGACGGTCAGACCGGTGCCTGCGACGCCGTGTTCCCCTTTCTCGCGGCCCTGGAGCCGTCGTGCGTGGCCACGGCGCGGAAATTCGTCGACCAGACCCTCACCACGTGGGGCGCGGTCGAGATCGCCTTCGACGCCCAGCTGGTGGTCTCCGAGCTGGTGACCAACGCGATGCGCCACGGCGGCGGCGCCGCCCAGCTCCGCCTCCTGGCCCACGGCCCCGAACTGGCGTGCGTCGTGACTGACCACAGCCGCACCGCCCCGATCGCCACCGCCCCCGACGTCTTCTCCGAGTACGGCCGCGGCCTCCGCCTGGTAGACGCCCTCTGCACCGCCTGGGGCTGGCTCACCCCCGGCGAAACCCGCAAGCTCGTCTGGGCCGTACTCGCCGCCTGACTCCAGGCGTACTCGCCGCCTGACCCCGGGCCGTACTCGCCGCCGACCCGGCCGCAGCAGCCTCACGTCGAAGGCCGGATCCCGTGCCCCCACCAACCGCTCGGCCGGCCTGCCCCGGCCTCACCCCGATCCGCGGACACCTCCACACCCAGTCCCATCCCGCCGCCCCCCTTCCCCACCGCGCACCGGCGGAGAAGGGGATTCGCGGCGTTGGGTTCCGGTGGAGGAGGGAGGCTTCGGCGTCGCCCAGGAGGGCCGCCCCGGCCCGGCCGGACGGTGCGGAGGCGGAGGCCGGGGCCGGGACCGAGACCGGGGCGGAGGCCGAGG
>DASUCK010000065.1:0-13991 GCA_036276095.1 Nonomuraea sp.
GCACCGCACGGCGTGCTATGTCCTTCGCCGTGCCGCCCTCCTGGTCCCCGGCGTCCACGTCCCAGGTGACCAGCGGGCATCCCATCCTCCGCGCGACGTCGCGCACCTCCTGGCTCACCGCCCCGTACGGCGGCCGCACCAGCCGCGGCGCCCTCCCGGCGACCGCCGCGACCGCGTTCTGCACCCGGCGCAGCGAATCGGCGATTTTGCTGGTCGCCTGCTTGGTCAGATCCTTGTGCGCCCAGCTGTGGTTCCCGACCAGGTGACCTTCCGAGCTCATCCGGCGCACCAACTCCGGCTGGGCGGCGGCGCTGCTGCCCACGGTGAAGAACGTGGCCCGAGCCCGATCCCTGCGCAACACATCGAGCAATCCAGCGGTGAACGGGCCCGGCCCGTCGTCGAACGTCAGCGCGACACATTTCGTCCTGGCGCAGTCGACGGTGGGGGCGGCGGGGGTTTCCGACGGGATTGCAGGTGTCGGATTTTCCGTGTTTTTCGTGATTTCTGGGGCGTTTGGCTTCTTCGTTCTCGCGACTTCCGGCGCGTCCGGTTCGTTCGTGGAGTCGTACCGCCGCCCCTCGCCGGCCGCGTCCGGGCCGGTGGTGGCGTCGGGCCGCGGCGGGGCGGCGGTCGTGTCGGGGTCACCGGTGGCGCCGGGCCCGGGCGCGTCGCCGGCCGTGTCGCCGGGCGTGTCGCTGGCCGTGTCCGGCGCGGGGTCGTCGCCGGGGGAGAGGCCGAGGGGGTCCGGGTCGGACTCCGGCCCGTACCTCGACGACGCCGTCGACGCCATGGCCGCCTCCTGGGCGCGCCGCCCCAGCTCCGACAGCAGTGGCGTCACCTCCCGCGCCGGCGCGGCGGCGGCCAGGCGGCCCAGCGAGCACGGCCCGATCTCGCAGTCGTCGAACTCGACCACCAGGTCACCGCTGCGGTTGAACGCCATCGAGTCGAACTTCTCGCCCGTCACCTGGCCCCGCTCGACCTGCGGCCCACGATCTTGGAACTGCCCCTTGACCAGCGCCGCCAGCCGCTCCACCGCGCCGTCCCCGGCCAGCAGCCCCGTCGCCCCGGACGCCTTGCCCGTACGCGGGTCGTACCAGAGCGTCCGCGTGGAGTTCCCCCAGCTCGCCCCCAGGAACTCCCCGGTGCGCAGCCGTACCGCGACCGCCTCGGAGGAGGCGGCGGCCAGCTGCCAGTCCACGTTCAGCTCGGGGCGCGGGTAGACGCCGCCGCCCTCGGTCCGTTCGCGGAAGTCCCGCAGCTGCCGTTCGGCCTGCGCGGTCAGCGCCCTGTTGAGCGCAGGCGCGTCGGCGAGCTCCGGGTAGGAGATGTGCACGAAGCGAACCCCGCTGGAGGAATCCCCTTCGGAAAGCGCCCGGACGGAGAGTCCGGCGACGCTTGCCGGGTCGGCGAAGTCGATCCGGGTGGGCTCTGCCGGAACCAGGAGGTTCCGCTCGGGAGCGGCGGCCGCGAGGCCGCACCCGCCGGCCGAGACGGCCAGCAGAGCGATCCCGGAAACGAATCGCGCTTTATGCATGCATGTCACATTATGTCGGTGATCTTCCTGCGATCTTCCTGTTTACCCCGATTTGAAGTGAATGATCCTGATCTTTTGACCGGTTCCGGGTTTGGAGCCTCGCTCCGTAGGGTTCCTGGATCGGCTGAGTTACGATCACGTCCATGGACGGCTATTTCGGGTCGTACGCGCTGGTCGCCGCACTGCTCGCTATCGGCGTCGCCATCGTGGCCGGCGCCCTCATGGCCAACCGACTCCTCCGCCCCGCCCGTCCCACCCCCGAGAAACTGACGACGTACGAATGCGGCGTCGACCCGGTGGGTGATGGCTGGGCCCAGTCCCAGGTCCGCTACTACGTCTTCACCTACCTGTACGTCGTCTTCGCCGTGGACGCCGTCTTCCTCTTCCCCTGGGCCACCGTCTTCGACGCCCCCGGCTACGGCCTGACCACGCTGGTAGAAATGTTCGTCTTCCTCGGCTTCATCGCCCTGGGCATCCTCTACGCCTGGCGCAAACGCGTCCTCACCTGGACCTGACCCCTCCGTACCACCCGGCAACGCCCAGCCGACGCGTTACGCTGACCTCGCCCCCGACCGCGCGGGCTCACCAGAGACCCCTGCCGGAACGCCTGTCACCCCGATCCTTTGCTTGACCTGCAATCCGCGCAAGAATGGGCAATATGGCAGCGACGGATCTCCCGATGCCCACGGTGGGCCCGATCTCGCGGTTGGCGCCGAAGCCGATGCGCTTCGTGCTCAACTGGGGCCGCCGCTATTCGCTGTGGGTGTTCAACTTCGGGCTGGCCTGCTGCGCGATCGAGTTCATCGCGACATCGATGAGCAGGCACGATTTCATCAGGTTCGGGGTGATCCCGTTCGCGAACGGCCCGCGCCAGGCCGACCTCATGATCGTCTCGGGCACGGTCACCGACAAGATGGCCCCGGCCGTGAAACGCCTGTACGAGCAGATGCCCGACCCGAAGTACGTGATCTCGTTCGGCGCCTGCTCCAACACCGGCGGCCCGTACTGGGACTCCTACTGCGTGACCAACGGCGTCGACCAGATCATCCCGGTGGACGTCTACGTCCCCGGCTGCCCGCCCCGCCCCGAGGCCCTTCTGTACGGCATCACGAAACTCCAGGACAAGATCGCCGGTGAGAAGCTCGGCGACCGCTTCCGGCCCGCGGTGGAGAAGGCATGAGCGCGGCCGAGCTGTCCGCCCGCTTCGGCGACCGCGCCCGGGTCTCGGAGTCGTACGGCGACACGACGATCGACGTCGAGCGCGCCGACTGGCTTGAGCTGCTGACGCTCGCCCGCGACGAGTTCGGCTACGCCTTCTTCGACTGGCTGACCGGCGTCGACGACCCGCCCGACTCCTTCCAGGTCGTGGCTCACGTCTACAACCCGGTCGCGGGCGAGCGGCTGCTGCTGCGCACCACCGTGCCGCGGACCGACCCGCACCTGCCGAGCGCCGTCGGCGTCTACCGGGGGGCGAACTGGCACGAGCGCGAGACGCATGAGATGTTCGGCGTCATCTTCGACGATCACCCGTACCTCGTGCCCTTGCTGCTGCCCGACGGCTTCGAGGGACACCCGTTGCGGAAAGACTTCGTCCTGGCCGCCCGCGTGGCCAAGCCGTGGCCCGGCGCGAAAGAACCGGGCGAGTCCGGACACGGTTCCCCGAGCCGCCGCAGAACCCTGCCACCCGGCGTACCAGCCGACTGGGGAACCCCGGATGCCTGACCCCGGGAATCTCCGTACGGCGGATCCGCCGCCCGACCGCGCCGCCCCCCGGCGCTGACCGACTGGGAGCCACCCGATGCTCGACGTGGTGCTGAGCTTCGCCGTCATCCTCATCGTGTTCCTGGCCCTGCCCCTGATCGTCGGGCAGACGGAGCACAAGGTCATGGCGCACATGCAGTCGCGGCTCGGCCCCATGTACGCCGGCGGCTTCCACGGGTGGGCGCAGCTCATCGCCGACGGGGTGAAGTTCGCGCAGAAGGAGGACGTCATCCCGGCCGCGGCCGACCGGCGCATCTTCATGATCGCCCCTGGCGTGGCCCTCGTCCCGTACCTCGTCGTACTGATCGCCATCCCCTTCGACCGCGACTTCGTGGCCGTCGACCTCGACCTCGGCCTGTTCTTCGTGCTCGCCGTCATGGGCGTGGGCGTGCTCGGCTCGATCATGGCGGGCTGGGCCTCGGCCAACAAATATTCGGTGCTCGGCGGGATGCGGTCGGCAGCCCAGCTCATGTCGTACGAGCTGCCGCTGGTGCTGGCGGCCTCGTCCGTGGCGATGGCCGCCGGCACGCTGTCGATCCCCGGCATCGTCGAGGCCTGGCAGTGGTGGTGGCTGCCGTGGCAGGCCATCGGCGGCGTGGTCTTCTTCATCGCGGGCCTCGCCGAGCTGCGCCGCCCGCCGTTCGACATGCCGATCGCCGAATCCGAGATCATCATGGGCCCGATGACCGAGTACACCGGCATGCGTTTCGCCCTGTTCATGCTCGCCGAGTACGCCGGCATCGTCGTCCTTTCCTTCCTCACCACCGTTCTGTTCCTGGGCGGCTGGCAGGGCCCGTTCCTGCCCGGCTGGCTGTGGACCCTCGTCAAGGTGTTCCTGCTGGCGTTCGTGGTGATCTGGCTCCGCGTCTCGTATCCCCGCCTGCGCGAGGACCAACTCCAAAAACTCGCCTGGGCCGGCCTGGTCCCCCTGGCTCTGGCCCAACTGGCACTGACCGGCACCATCAAGGTCCTCCTCTAACCCACCCAGCCCCACGGCTAACCCACCCAGCCCCACGGCCGCGACCGCCAACCCGTGAACCCCCGGCCCGCGGACCGGTTGACCATCGAGCAGCTGCCCCAAGCAACTGGCCCGGAGGGCTGCCTCGACCGGCTGCGCGGACCGGCTGCGCGGACCGGCTGCTTCGATCCGCTGCCAGGATCGGCTGATAACTGATCCGGGCTGCCGATCCGCTGACAGGTGCCCCGCCTGGCCGGGCACTTCACTTACGCCTTATTCGTCCTGAATGGCATGGGGCCACTAGGAGGATGAGAATTGGGCATACTTACGCCAGTAGCGGGGCCGACCAAGGGAAGCCGATGCCCCAAAACCGTACTGAGCAGTGGTGAAGCCGGCACTCTGACGGTCACCGACCGCGCCTCCGGCCATTCGGCCACACTCGCGCCGGCCACCCTCTACCACTACACCTACAACCCACACGCCCCGAGACGGACCAGTAAGTCCCAGAACATCCAGGGCCTGGCCGCTCTGGACGCCGACGGCCTCGTCCTGCTCGACCTCCCCGGCGACTGGCACGCCCCCCACCTGCGGGCCTTCGCCAGGCAGGCCGGAATCCCGCTGGTGGACGCCCGCAGCAAACCCACCGACCAGGTACGAACGCTGCTCGCCGGACGCGCCCCCGGCTGGCGACGCGTACGCGGATTACCCCGGCCCCTGCTCACCGCCTGGCGGAAACCGGTGACGGTGGGCGCCGGCATCGTGGCCGTCGCCGTGATGGCGTATCTGGCGTACATGGGGATGTGGGTCGCCTGGCGCGGCATCGCCTTCATCGGCCGCCTTCTCCTGGACATCATCGATGTGAAGTGGCTGGGCGTCCTCTTCAGCCCGGCATTACTGATCATCCGCCCCGCCAGAGCGAAGATCCACCGCCGCCGCATCGACCGGGGCTCGGTCGTCGGCCCTCCCGAAGGCCCGTACCTGGTCGGAAAGCGCAGCCGGGTCAAGGTGATCCACCGCAACCAGGTGATCGCCGACCTCCCCAGAGGCGTGGACGTCGGCGACGCCTTCGGCCTCCTCCTCTACCGCCACGAAGACGTGGTCGGCCTGGCCGTCCGCGACCGAATGGACCACATCCTCCACCACCTCCCAGGCCCTTGGCCCCCCAACGACGTGGACCGCTTCGCCAAACACCAGGACCTGCTCCTGGCCGTGGAATCCCTTCCCCGGGACGAGTACGTGGCCTTGATCAGAAAGTCCAGATCCGCGACTCCGTAACCCAGGACAGAACCAGCGGACGTGACGTGAGCGAACGACGATTGCCCCCGCGAGACCGACAGGGGAAAGCCAGAGGATCTCGCCATCGGCCCTGTTCGTGACGTGGCCAAGACCGTGACGTGTGGGCGGTCGGGTCGCGAAGTAGCCGGTCCAGAAGGCAGTGGAGGGTTGATCAGTTGATGATCGCCAGCATGACGTCGGACGCCGACGGTCGTTCCTCGGGGCGTTTGTTGAGGCAGCCTCCGACGATGCCGCGTAACGTACGTGGTAAAGGCGACAGATCGGGGTGAACCGTGAGGACGCGGTTGAAGACCGCCGGCACGGAGTCCTCGCCGAACGCCGGTCGGCCCGTCGCCGCGAACACCATGGTCACGGCCCAGCTGAACACATCGGACGCCGGCCCTACAGTCTCCCCACTCAACTGCTCGGGCGACATGTAAGGCGGCGTGCCCACCATATTCCCGGCCGTCATGGTCATCTGGTCGAGCGCCCGCGCGATCCCGAAGTCGATCACCCGCGGCCCGTCGGGACCGATCAGCACGTTGCTCGGCTTGAAGTCGCGATGAACGATCCCCGCCTTGTGGATGGCGGCCAAGGCCCCGACCGTGGCCAGCGCCAGGCGGGTCAGGCTGTCCTCGTCGCGCGGACCGTGCTGTCTGACGAGCTGCTCCAGCGAGGGCCCTTCAACGTATTCGCTCACGATGTACGGGTGTTGCCCGGAGATGTTCACATCGAGCACCCGGGCTGTGGAGAACGTGGCCACCCGCCGCGCCGCTTCCACCTCTCGCGCGAACCGTGCCCGCGCCGTCTCGTCCACCAGATCGTGCAGCACCTTCACGGCCACGCGCGACCCGTTGGGCGCCGTCGCGAGATAGACCGCTCCCTGCCCGCCGCGCCCGAGCGATTTGACCACCCGGTAATGCCCGATCCACTCCGGTTCGCTCGCTCGCCGATGGTAGGACGGTTCGGTGGCTCGCTGGTGCAGATTGACCGGCTGGTGATGCTGAGGCGGCCGCCGGTGGTGGCGCTGCGGAGGATGGGGCATGTGGAGCTGCTGCAGGTGGTGGGGAAGCGGCCGGAGCCGGGCCCGCACCATCATCGGCACCAGGATCCCCGAGTGGATGACGCCGCCGAGCCAGCTGACCACGAGCCCCAGGGACACCAGCCCCTGGAACGGCTGCGGGACGGAGTCGAGGTCGTCGTACGCGAGAGCCACGATCACGAAGGAGCCGATGCAGACGAGATAGACGGCGGCCGCGACGACCTGCAGGGCACTCCGCAGCCAGTACGCCGCGAACCCGATCGTGAACGGGGTCGCCAGCCCGCACGTGAACAGCGGCAGGCAGGCCCACACCGCGGCGGCCGCCCACGCCCCGCCACTCGGACGAACTGGATGGCTGTGCTGCATGGCCGAGAGACTATCGCCCTGCGGTGACACGCACCCGGCTTGTGCCCAGCCTGTGGATAACCTTCCCCGAACCTGTGGATGGCTGTGGAAAAACTGTGGACAATGCTCTACGTCATTCACCTGGGCCGCCAAGTGCGCCATGATGTTGACCATGGGCAGGATTCCGGGAGTCGGATTGGCAAAGGGGTTGTCCATCACCCTTCGCCACATGCTGCGCAGATCGGTGACGCAGCAGTATCCCGAGGTCAAACCCGATCTTCCGCCCCGCAGTCGCGGAGTTATCGCCCTGGTTGAGGAAAACTGCACCTCTTGCATGCTGTGTGCCCGAGAGTGCCCCGACTGGTGCATCTACATCGACTCGCACAAGGAGACGGTCCCGGCCCCCGAGGGCGGCCGCCCCCGCCAGCGCAACGTCCTGGATCGTTTCGCCATCGACTTCTCCCTGTGCATGTACTGCGGCATCTGCATCGAGGTCTGCCCCTTCGACGCGCTCTTCTGGTCTCCGGAGTTCGAGTACGCCGAGGGCGACATCCGCAATCTCATCCACGAGAAGGAAAAGCTGGCCACCTGGTCGTGGACGGTCCCGCCGCCCCCGATCCACGACCCCGGCGCCGAGCCCCCGAAGGAACGCGCCGCCAAGCCTCGCCGCCCAGCCTCCGACCGCCCTTCACGCGGTCCCGCCGACCGCCCGGCCCCCCGCCCCGCCAGTGGCCCGCCCGAGCGCACTGGCCCGTCCGAGCGCTCTTCCGCCGGCGGAACGCCTGACTCCCCACCCTCCGGTACGCCTGAAGCCCCGGCAGCCGGTACGCCCGCGAAGCCGCCCCAGGAACCACCCGCCACCCGGTCCGCTCGTCCATCCGAACCCGGACCCGCCCCCCACACCGAAGCGGCAGGCGGCCCTACGGCGAGGCGCGAGGAGCCCGGATCCGCGCCGGAACCCGCCACCGGGCCCGAACCCGAGACGGGAGCGCCGGGCCGGCAGGCTTCATCCACAGGCGAGCCGTTCTCGCAAGAGTTGTCCACAGCTTCGGGCGAGCGGCGAACGCGGCCCGCGCCGGACGAGCAGACTTCTGGTCCGAGCCCTCGCAGGCGGAGGATGGCCGATCCTCGGTCCATCCGTCCGCCCGGTCGGCTCGGCCCTGACGAGACAAGGGAGTCCGAGGAGGAGTCGTGACCGAGGCGGTGCCCTCCTACCTGTCACCCACCGGGCAAGAGATCGTCTTCCTGCTTCTGGGTGCGGTAGCGGTCGGATCGGCGCTGCTTGTCGTCACGACCAGGCAACTGGTCCATGCCGCCCTCTGGCTCGTGGTCTCCTTCGGTGCCCTGGCGGGCTGCTACCTGGTGCTGACGGCCGAGTTCGTGGCCTGGGTCCAGGTGCTGATCTACGTCGGCGCGGTGGTCGTGCTGCTGCTGTTCGGCATCATGCTCACGCGCGCCCCGATCGGCCGCTCCGCCGACCTCGACAGCGGTAACCGCCTCGTCGCGGCCCTGGTCGCGCTGGCCACGGCCGCGATCCTGGTCACGGTCGTGATCGACGGGTTCCACAGGGCGTACGCACCGCTCGACCCCGGGGCGGGCGCCGCCGGCGAGCTGGGCGCGAGCATATTCGCCACCTGGGTGCTGCCGTTCGAGGCGCTGTCCGTGCTGCTGCTCGCCGCGCTGATCGGCGCGATCGTCCTGTCCCGTACGGACATTCCGGGCGGCTCCCCTCCCGGCCCACCGGCGGACCCACAGACCGGCGGTACCTCGGCACCCGATCACCCCGGGGGTCATTAGTGCATATCGTCTATCCGGCCGTCGTCTCCGCGCTGCTCTTCTCCATCGGCGTCTACGGCGTCCTCGCCCGCCGCAACACGATCCTCGTGCTGATGTCGGTCGAGCTGATGCTCAACGCGGTCAACCTCAACCTGGTGGCGTTCGACGTGTGGCTGGCCGACCGCCTCCACAGCGGTCAGGTGCTCACGCTCTTCGTCATCGTCATCGCCGCCGCCGAAGTGGGCCTCGGCCTGGCCATCGTGCTGGCTCTCTACCGCAACCGGCGCACGGTCGACGTCGACCACCTCCGCGACCTCGCCGAACCCGCCGACGACCCGCCGGCCGCCGTCCTCGCCGCGTCCACCGGTGCCGACCACCGGGCCAGCTCGGCACCCGCCCGCCCGGCCGCAGAGGACCGGGCTGAGGCGGCGGATGGCCGTGGTGAAGAGCAGACCGTCGAGCGAGGAGGTGGCCGGCTGTGACGATGTTCCCGCTGGTAGTCGTGCTGCTGCCATTTCTGGCGGCCTTCGCGGGCCTCCTGCTCTCCCGCCGCCCGGCTTTCACCCCACTGTCCGGCGAGCGGACGAACGCTCGCGCCGCCTGGATCGCCGTCCTGCCCACCGCCGCAGCCGCGGTGCTGGCCGTCTGGCTCGCCTGGGAGCCGGGCTTCGGCTTCCTCGCCGGCGGCGACAGCCCAGGCCAACCGGTCGGCCGGACGTACGGCACGGTGACGACCGGCGCCATCCCGATCTCGCTCACGCTCCAGGCCGACGCGCTGTCCGCCGTCCTCGGCGTTCTGGTGACGCTCGTCGCGCTGGCCGTACAGGTCTATTCGGTCGGATATCTCCGGGACGATCCGCGCTACCCCTCCTACAGCGCCTTCGTCAGCCTGTTCACCAGCGCGATGCTCCTGGTCGTGTACGCGGGCGACCTCCTGGTCCTCTACGTCGGCTGGGAGATCATGGGCCTCTGCTCCTACCTGCTGATCGGCCACTGGTGGGAAGATCGCGGCAACTCGCGGGCCGCGGTCAAGGCGTTCCTCGTGACGCGGCTGGGCGACGTCGGCTTCCTCTTCGGCATCTTCGTCCTGGGGCTGTCCGCGGGCAGTTTCCGCATCGCCGACGTTCTGGCGGGGGTGCCCGAGATGTCCACGGCCACCCTGGTGACGGCCACGATGCTGCTGCTGGCGGGGGTGGCAGGCAAGAGCGCCCAGGTGCCGCTCCACACGTGGCTCCCCGGCGCCATGGCGGGCCCGACGCCGATCAGCGCGCTGATCCACGCCGCCACCATGGTCGCCGCGGGCATCTTCATCGTGGCCAGGCTGTTCGGCGTGTTCCACGCGGCACCGCCGACCATGGACGTGCTGGCGGTCATGGCCGCGCTCGGCATGCTCGGCGCAGCCCTCGCCGCCCTGGCCCAGGACGACCTCAAACGCGTCCTCGCCTACTCCACGGTCAGCCAGCTGGCCTACATGGCCGGCGGCCTCGCCGCGGGCTCCGACACCGCGGCAGTCTTCCACCTGCTGACCCACGGCGCGTTCAAGGCGCTGCTGTTCCTGTGCGCGGGCGCGGTGATCCACCATGTCGGCTCCAACCTGATGACCCGGATGGGCGGCCTGCGCCGCGAGCTGCCGATCACGTTCGTGACGATGACGATCGGCTTCGCCGCCCTCATGGGCATCCCGCCGGCCAGCGGCTTCTTCAGCAAAGACGCGGTCCTGGCGACCATGGACGACGCCTTGACGACCGGCGCGCTGACCGACGCCGCGGCCCTCCTGCTGTACGGCTGCGCCCTCGCCACCGTGGCCGTCACCGGCGCGTACGCGACCAGGGCGTGGCTCCGCACGTTCTTCGGCGAGCCGCGGGCGGTGGCGCTCCCCGAGCCGGAGCCCGGCACGGCCCACGTGGTCGACGTCACCGAGGCCCCCCGCACGATGCTCGTCCCCCTCATCCTCCTCGCCGTCCCCGCCCTGCTGCTGGGCTTCGCCACGGAGCCGCACCTCGACCTCGGCGTGGCGGCCGTGAGCGTCGTGCTCGCGCTGCTCGGCGCCGGGGCGGTGTACGCGTTGTGGCGCATGGACCCGGTCGCCGACCCGGCCCGCCTGCTGGGGCCGCTGCGGGTGCCGTGCGAGCGGGCATTCTACGTAGACAACCTGTACACCGCCCTGTTCGCTCGCCCGGTCCTGGCCCTGGCCAGGCTCGTCGTACGGGCGGACGACACGGTCGTGGACGGCGCCGTACGCGGCTCCGGCCGCTCGGCCCGCGGCCTGTCCGGAATGCTCAGACTGGCCCAGAACGGCAACGTCCAGTTCTACGTGAGCGGCCTCCTGGCCGGTGTCCTGCTCATCGCGGTGGGGGCGGTGATGTTCGCATGACGGGCTGGATCCCGGTGGCGATGCTGGTGGTGCCGCTGCTCGGCGCGTTCGCCCTCGTCGTCGCACCACAGGCGCTCCGCAGCGCGCTGCGCGCGTACGGGCTGATCCTCTCGGGCATCACCCTGGCCCTGGCCGCGCTGCTGGTGGCCACGTTCGACTACGGCCAGCCCGCGCGGCAGCAGTTCGAGGTCGACATCGCCTGGATCCCGGGCCTCGGGCTGCGCTTCCACCTCGGCGTCGACGGCATCTCGCTACCGCTGGTCGCGCTGACCGCGCTGCTCACGTTCCTGTGCTTCGGCTATCTCTCCTGGGGCGGCGGCCGGGCCTCCGGACAGCTCATGAGCGCGCGGCCACGGGCGCTGGCGTTCACGTTGCTCGTGCTCGAAGTCGGCATGATCGGCACCTTCCTCGCTCTCGACCTGCTGCTCTTCTTCGTGTTCTTCGAGATCGTGCTGATTCCGATGTACTTCCTGATCGGCATCTGGGGCGGCGCGGGCCGGCGCGCGGCGTCGATCAAATTCATCCTGTACACGCTGCTCGGCTCGGTCGTGATGCTGCTCGGCCTGCTGCTCGTCTGGGCCCAGGCCGGCACGCTCGACATCGAGGCGCTGACTGCGGCCCACGGCAGCGGCATGGCCAGATCGGTACAGATCCTGGCGTTCGTGGCGATCGGCATCGGTCTGGCCGTCAAGACCCCCATGTGGCCCCTCCACACCTGGCTGCCCGACGCCCACACGGAGGCCCCGACCGTCGGCTCGGTGCTGCTGGCCGGCGTCCTGCTCAAAATGGGCACGTACGGCTTCGCCAGGATCGCCATTCCCATCCTCCCCGAGGGCGCGGCCGCGGTCGCCCCGTGGCTCGGCGCGTTCGCCGTGGTCGGCATCGTGTACGGCGCCCTCGCCTGCCTGGCCCAGCGCGACCTCAAACGCATGATCGCGTTCTCCTCCGTCGGCCACATGGGCTTCGTCCTGCTGGGCTTCGCCACCCTGACCCCGACCGGCGTCAACGGCGCCCTCTTCGCCAACGTCGCCCACGGCCTGATCACCGGCCTGCTGTTCTTCCTGGCTGGCGCGATCAAGGAGCGCTACCACACCGCCGACATGCCGTCGCTGGGCGGCGGCCTGCTGGCCACGATGCCGCGGCTGGGCTCGGTGCTGACGTTCGCGTCGATCGCCTCGCTGGGGCTGCCGGGGCTGGCCGGGTTCTGGGGCGAGATGCTGGCGCTGCTCGGGGCGTTCCAGCCGGCGAGCGGGCTGCCGCGCGGGCTGTTCCTCACGTACATGGTGATCGGCGGCCTGGGCGCGGTGCTGACGGCGGCGTACTTCCTGCTCATGCTCTCCCGCGTCACCCACGGCCGCCCCCTGCCCGCCGCCACCCCCGCCACCGTCACTCCCACCGCGCCCGTCGACGACCGCCTCGTCCACGAGTCCCCCGACGAACGCCCGGTCACCACCCTCGCCGCGGGCCCGGCGACCGCGACCCTCGCCCCGCCCGCCCCCACCGACATCAAGAGGTACGAACTCCTGGCCTGGACCCCGCTCGTGGCCCTGATCCTGCTTTTCGGCCTCTGGCCCGGGCTCCTGCTCTCCCTCACCACACCGGCCGTGCAGACCCTGCTGGGAGCCGTCTCATGATCCAGCAGATCGACTACTACGTCATCGCGTCGCCGCTGGTGCTCGCCCTCGTGGCCGGCCTGGTGCTGCTGCTCGACGCGTTTCTCCCGAACCGTCCGCGGACGAAGAGCGCGCTGGGCCTGGTCACGCTGGCCGGCGTGCTGGCCGCGCTGACGTTCGTCGTCGCCCAGTGGGGCGGCCCGCCGATGCGGACGTTCTGCGTCCCGGCCGGCCTGCGGCCGGAGGGGGCGTGGTGCTCGTTCGCGGTCGACGGGTTCACGCTGGTCTTCGCGGGCCTGGTGCTGGTGGCGGCCGTGGTGGTCGTGCTGATGTCGATGACGGAGCTGGCCGGCGGCGGCATCCCGGTCGGCGAGTGGTATTTCCTCCTGCTCTGCACGCTGGTGGGCGCTGTGACCCTCCCCGCCTCCCGCGACCTGATCATGCTCGTGGTGGCGCTCGAACTCGTCTCACTGCCCGTCTTCGCCCTGACCGCGCTGAAGCGATACGACGGCCGCTCGTCCGAGGCCGCCGTGAAGCTGTTCGTGGTGTCCGTGGTCTCCACGGCGATCATGCTGTTCGGCGTCTCCCTCCTGTACGGCGTCGCCGGCACGGTCTTCCTGCCCCGGCTGGCCGCGGTCGTCGGCGGCGAGGTCCCGGCGCCGGGCGTCGAGGGCCTGCCCGCGGTCGTCACGGTCGGCGTCGTTCTCGTCGTGGCCGGGTTCGCCTTCAAGGTCGCCGCCGTGCCGTTCCACGCGTGGGCGGCCGACGTCTACCAGGGCGCCCCCGTCCCGGTGGCCGCGCTGCTGTCGGTGATCTCCAAGGCGGCCGGGTTCGCCGGGCTGATCCTGGTCCTGGTCATGGCCCTGCCCGGGCAGGCCGCCACCTGGGCCCCCATCGTCGCGATCATCTCCGCGCTGACCATGACCGCGGGCAACCTGCTCGCCATGCGCCAGCGCAGCGCCGTACGCCTGCTGGCCTGGTCGTCCGTGGCGCAGTCCGGCTACGTCCTGGCCCCGCTCGCGGTCGCCACGCCGGGCGCGGTCGGCGCGTCCGCGGCGTACCTGGTCATCTACGCCGCCATGAACCTCGGTGCGTTCGCCGTCGTCATGCACGTCTCCAAGACCACCGCCCGCAACGAGCTCGACGACTACCGCGGCCTGGTCTTCCGCAGCCCGGCGGCGGGCGTGGCGCTCGCGTTCTGCCTGGTCTGCCTGGCCGGCCTGCCGCCGGGCCTCGCGGGGCTGTTCGCCAAGGTGTTCGTCTTCCGCGAGATCGTCGAGGGCGGCACCGCCTGGCTGGCACTGGTCATGGCC
>DASUCK010000066.1:0-6828 GCA_036276095.1 Nonomuraea sp.
GATAACACCACCGGCTCGAGTCTGCTGTCCGCCATTCCTCCAGCAGATCCCAGAAGCCGGCAACCGTCACCACCGATCAGCTGATCCGATACGAAACGCACCTCATGTGGCGTCCCTGATACTCACGACCGGCTCACTAGGGTCAGAGATACAGGCCGGTGCCGTGATCGGTCTCCTGCGTGGCCACCGCGTGCAGGTCGCGCTCGCGCATCACCAGATAGACCTGGGCGTGCACCTCGACCTCGAACTGGTCCTCCGGGTTGAACAGCACCTTGTCGCCCACCTTGACCGAGCGCACGTTCGTGCCGACGCCGCACACCTCGCCCCACGCCAGCCGGTTGGCCATCTTGACCGTGGCCGGGATGACGATGCCTGAGCCGCTGCGCCGCTCCTCCGCCTCGCGCTCCGGCTTGATCATGATTCGGTCGTGCAGCATCTGAATCTCGAACTTGGGCTGTTCCACCCGCTCAGTGTACGAGCCACGGCCCCACCCGACCTCCGCTACGGCGGGACCCACCGCCCCCGCCCGGCACCGACTCCACGTATGAGAGGGTGTGCTCCATGCGTGACGTGGAAGCCAGGGTCCTCGACGCCATCGACGAGGAGGAGACCGTCGGCCTGCTCGCCGACCTGGTCCGCACCCCCAGCGTGACCGGCACCGACGCCGAGTCCGAGCTCCAGCACCGCCTGGCCGGGCTGCTCGCCGAGACCGGCATGGACGTCGACGTCTGGAAGCTCGACCTCGACGACCTCACCGCCCGCCCCGGCTTCCCCGGCACCGAGGCGCCGAGGACCGAAGGGTACGGCGTCGTGGCCGTCACCGGCGGCGAGGGCCCGCCCGCGCTCGCCCTGCAGGGCCACGTCGACGTCGTCCCCACCGGCGACCTGGCCATGTGGGCGGGCGGCGACCCGTTCGCGGCCCGGATCTCCGGCGGCGTGCTGCACGGCAGGGGCGCCTGCGACATGAAGGCCGGCCTGGCCGCGAACCTGGCCGTGGCCAGGGCGTTCGCGCGGGCCGGGGTGCGCCAGAGCAGGCCGCTGGCGCTGCACTGCGTGATCGGCGAGGAGGACGGCGGGCTCGGCGCGTTCGCCACCCTGGCCAGGGGCCACACCGCCGAGGCCGCGGTCATCACCGAGCCCACCAGCGGCGCGGTCATCACGGCCAACGCGGGCGCGCTGACGTTCCGGCTGGAGGTCGCCGGCCGGGCCGCGCACGGCGCCACCCGGTACGAGGGCGTCAACGCGATCGAGGTGTTCTGGCCGGTGTTCGAGGCGCTCAGACGCCTGGAGGCCGAACGTAACCGGGATGTTCCGGGCGTCTTCCGGGACAACGCGATGCCGTACCCGATCGAGATCGGCACGGTCCGCGCCGGCGACTGGGCCAGCACCGTCCCCGACCTGCTGGTCGCCGAGGGGCGGCTGGGGGTGCGGCTGGAGGAGGACCCGGCGGAGGCGCGGGCGGCGTTCGAGCGGGCGGTCGCCGAGGTGGCGCATCCGTGGCTGCGCGACCACCCGCCGGTGGTGACGTGGCCGGGCGGCCAGTTCGCCAGCGGCCGGCTGCCCGCGGGGCACGGGCTGCTCGCCGAGGTGGGCCGGGCGGTCGCCGACGCGACCGGCGGC
Organism: Nonomuraea sp.; assembly: GCA_036276095.1. Taxonomy (GTDB): domain Bacteria; phylum Actinomycetota; class Actinomycetes; order Streptosporangiales; family Streptosporangiaceae; genus Nonomuraea. The sequence continues at coordinate 1,621 of DASUCK010000066.1, forward strand.
GACGTCCCGCCCGAGTCGGCCGCGCCGTACGGGAGCGACCTGCGCCTCTACACCGCCGGCGGCATCCCGACCCTCCACTACGGCCCAGGCGACGTCCGGTACGCGCACGCCCCCAGGGAGCAGGTGCGGTTGAGCGAGGTGCGCGCGGTCACGCGCGCCCTGGCCCTGCTCGCGGTCCGCCGCTGCGAGGCGCGCTGAGCGACGCGGCGGCGAGACCCCGGCACCGCCGGCGGCTTGCGGGTCAGGCTCCGGCACCGCTAGAAGGCGCCCCTGACCTCGACGATCTCGGCGAGGGGGAACTCCAGGTAGTCGCCGGCCTCCTCGCACCAGGCGTCGAGCGCGGCGCCCTTGAGCTCGCCGTGGCTGATCGTGGCGGTCAGCCCGTCGGTGAGCGTGATGCCGGCCCGTACGCCCCGGTCGACCACGAAGCCCAGCAGCGACTGCTGCGCCGTCGGCAGCCTGGTGGCCATGCGGCCGATGATCGCCCATGTGCGGCCGTTGGTGTCGGCCTCGGCCCGGCTGGCGGCGACCAGCCGGCGGGCGTGCTCGTGCGGGTCGGGCGGCGGCTCGGCCAGCAGGTGGGGCGGCGGCTGGAGGCCGGCGCCGCCCGGGCAGTCGGACAGCTCGGACAGCTCGGCCACCTGCCCGCCGGGCAGCAGGATCAGCTTGCCGTTGCCGGGCTCCTCGCTGCCGGCCAGCTCGGCGGCGCGGGTGCGGCGGATGGTGATCTCACCGGTGTCGGAGACCGGAACCGGCGAGTAGCCGACCTCGCGCAGCGCCGACAGCGTGCGCTCGGCCCCCGCCGCGCTGACCAATACGGTGGGGGCCAGCAGCCGCAGGCCCAGCCGGGTCAGCCGCCGGTGCGCGGCGATCTCGGCCAGCAGGCCCGGGTCGCCCGCCTGGATGACGCAGCCGACCGTGGTGACCGTCACCTCGCCGTGGCGGCGCGCGGTGTCGCGGACGAGGTAGTCGAGCGGCTGCGGCACGGCCCCCACCGCGGCCAGCTCGGCGAGCAGCTCGTCGGCGTCGTGGCCGCGGTCGAGCGCCCTGCGCACGCTCTCGGCGGTGAACCGCCACACCGACGCCGCGCCCCTGGACTCACGGTCGGCGACCAGGTCGAGCAGCGCCGCCAGCTCCGCCGACGGCGGCCCGGTCACGACCGCGGTCAGGTCGGGCCCGAACAGCGCGCTCCTGCGTACGCTCGCCAGCGCCCGCGTCGACACCTCCACCAGCACCGGATCGTGCTCGACCAGCGGCACGGCGTCGTCGTTCTCGTCGCCGGGGCGGGCGGTGAGTCCGGCCAGCGCCCGGCCGAGGTCGGTGATCGCGTCGTTGGCCAGCAGGCCGAGCAGCCCGGCCTCGTCGAGCACGGCCGGCGCGCAGTCGGCCAGCAAGCGCCGGTCGAGCAGCGGCGCGTGCCAGTGGACGCTCGCGATGAGGTTGTCGCGGTCGGCGAACGCCGTGCCGTCGGGCAGGCCGGCCAGCACCGACAGCACCGAACGGCGCACGCGGGCCACCACGCTGCCGGCCGGGTCGTCGCCCAGCACGGTGACGTACTTTCCGTCGATCTTGCGCAGCGAGGACCGCTCCATGCGCCACCACGCCGCCAGCAGCACCCGCAGCCGGGCGGCGCCCTCGTCGAGCCGCCACCGGTCGAAGCGCTCGGTGGGCACCAGGCCGCCGGACGGCTCGTCCCAGGCCAGCAGCCGGGCCACGGTGCAGATCTCCAGCAGCAGGCGGGTCTCGTCCTCGTCGCAGCCGGTCTCCTTGGCCACCCTGCGGACCTCGCGCACGCCCACGCCGCCGGTCTTGAGCAGCGGCAGCGGCGTCTTGGACGCGTTGTCGAGCAGGGCCGCGCAGCGCTCGACCACGTGCGGGGCGGCGAGCGTCATGAGATGGTCGACCTCCTCGGGGTCGACCGGGATCGTGGCCACCTCGGGGGCCGCGGGCGTGAACGGCGGGTGGTAGCCGGGGCCGCGCAGGCAGAGGGCGACCTCGCGCGGGATCTCCGCGACGTGCCAGCTGGGGCGGAAGAGCAGGCCGTGGTCGGCGCACCACTTCTCGGGAGTGCCGGGGGTGACGAACCGGCCGCCTTCGACCGGCAGCGCGGGGCCGTCCCAGACGAACCGGTCGAGCAGCGCCGCCGTGCCCTCGGGAGCGGCGCGGGTCAGCGTCGCGATGCGGGTGGCGTCGCCGAGCGCCTCGGCCACGCGGGAGATCGTCCGGCGTTTGGGGCCCTGGGCGGGCAGGCCGAGGTTGCGGGCGAGCGCGCGCAGCGCGTCGTTGCTGATCGTCCAGGAGTTGAGGTAGTGGTCGAGCGGCTCGCCGAGGCCCAGCGGGGCGGTCCACCAGCGGGTGACGCCCTCGGCCAGGTGGATCACGCGGTCGTCGCCGGGCCAGGCCAGCGCGTGGTCGTAGAGGAGGTCGAGCCAGGGGAGCACCTCGTCGGCCGGCGCGTCGACGAAGGCCGCCAGCGTGGCGGCGGTGGGGCCGCGCATGGCCAGCGCGGCCTCGGCCAGCTGCAGGCACGGCAGCGGGAGCCGCTGGAGGGTCTCCATCACGGCGAAGCCGTTGCCCAGGCGCTGGGCGAGCGTGTCGAGCCGCCGCGGCCACGGCGCGGCGATGGCGTCAGGCCTGTTCGCCAGGATGCGGGCAAGCCGGTCTTCGTCTAGGGTTCGCAGCCAGCCGAGCAGGTGATCTTCCATCTGTCAGCACTCTCATGGGGTCGCACGCGGGACTCACCGTGAGCCATGACCATCCACCGTAATGCAGATCACCCCCGTCAGGAGAGGACTGCCCAGACGATCTTTCCGTGGGGTGCGAGTGCGGACCACCCCCAGCGGTGACTGAGCGATTCGACGATGTGGAGTCCGAGGCCGCCGGTGTCAAGGGGGCCAGGGTATCGCAGCACCGGCACCGATGACCCGGGATCGGTGAAGGCGCTCGTCACGAGAGCTCCACGGCGGACGAGCGACATGTGCACCGGGCACCCGCGGTGCGGCTCGGCGAGGCGCAGGCCGTGCCGCAGCGCGTTGGTCGCCAGCTCCGAGACCACCAGCTCCATGTTCTCGACCAGCTCGGGAAGGCCCCATCCGGCCAGGGCCCCGGCGGCGAAGCTGCGGGCGGCGTGGACCGAGGCCGGCGTGGGCGGGAGCACGAAGGTGGCGCTCGCGGACGGGCCGGGGACCAGCAGATCGCGAGCCGCCTCGGGCCACCAGCCGACCGGTGGCCACCAATCGAACGTGGTCCACAGGCTCGGCGCCGTGGTGGATTGCACGTGATCATTCTGCTTCAAACTCTCGTGCAGGTGCAAGAGCGAATGCACGTGCAGACAACCCGTGCAGGCGCTACGGTTGCCATCAAATGGTCAATATGGGGGAAAGGGGATCTTGTCCGCGGCCCATGATCTTTCGGCCGTGAAGTGACAGACTGTGTCGCAAGGAAACGACCAAGGAGCAGCACGTGTCCATTGATCCGCCCGGTTCCGGCTCGACCGTTCGGCGAATCATGCTCGGGGCGAGCTTGAGGCGCCTGCGTGAGGCCTGCGGACTCGACCGGGCGCAGGCCGGGTTCCACATCCGTGCGTCCGAGTCCAAGATCAGCCGCATGGAGCTCGGCCGGGTCGGCTTCAAGACACGTGACGTGGAAGACCTGCTCACCCTGTACGGCGTCGTCGACGACGCCGAACGCCGGGCCCTCCTGGAGATGGTCCGCGAGGCCAACACCCCCGGGTGGTGGCACAAGTACTCCGCCGAGCTGCCCTCGTGGTTCACGACCTACGTGGGCCTGGAGGAGGCCGCCAGCGTGATCCGCACCTACGAGGTGCAGTTCGTGCCCGGCCTGCTGCAGACGGCCTCGTACGCGCGGTCGGTCTTCGAGATGGGCAATCCCGATGCGAGTCCGGAACGCATCGAGCGCCGCGTGCACATGCGCATGCAGCGCCAGGAGCGCTTCACCCAGAAGGACGGACCCCGGCTGTGGGCCGTCATCGACGAGGCGGCGCTCATGAGGACGATCGGCGGGCGGGAGGTCATGCGCGAGCAGCTCCAGCATCTGCTGGAGGTCGCTGCCCTGCCCAACATCACCATCCAGGTGATGCCCTTCAGGTTCGGCAAGCACGCCGCTGAAGGGGGTGCGTTCAGCATCTTGCGGTTTCCCGAGTCCGACTTGTCGGACGTTGTCTACGTCGAACAGCTCTGGGGTGCCCTGTACCTGGACAAGCGTGAGGACATCGATCCGTACCTCACGGCCATGGAGCAGCTGTGCGTGGAGAGCACCACGCCAGGGGGCACCGTCGAGCTCATCGGCGGTCTTCTCAGAAAGATTTAGATGAACCAGACCTACAACGGCATGCCCGCGACCGACCTGACCCAGGTCGCGTGGCGAAAGAGCCGCTACAGCAACTCGCAGGGCAACTGCGTGGAGCTCGCGGAGCTTCCCGACGGAGGCGTCGCGGTACGCAACTCACGATTCCCGGACGGCCCTGCCCTCATCTACACCCGCGACGAGATCCGGGCTCTGGTGCTCGGGGTGAAGGACGGAGAGTTCGACGGCCTGCTCGTTTAACACCCTGTTAACCTCCGGTGCGCCCGCTTAACGGGGGTGCGCCGGGGGCGTAACCGCCCGGCCTCGTCGTCCGGCGAGGATTCAGGTCATGCTCGACCAGATGACCCTGTATCCGATCGCCGACGACGTGCTGTTCGCGCCGGGCGGCAAGGTCGTGATCCGGACGTACGGCGTGGCGCCCGCCGCCACGGGCGCCGCCGTGTCCTACCGCACGTGGGTGACCGGCATCCGCGACCAGCCACGTTACTGGCACTGGGGCCACTTCGAGGACGCCACCGCGGGCCACCGCAGGGTGCTCGAATGGCTGACCGGCCGCGGCCCCCAGCCCACCCCGGCCCCGGCCTGAGCCGGCCGGGCACCACCTCTCCGGGCCGTGCTCGGCAAGGGACGCGGGTACCCGTCCCGGGCCTCGGCTCCGCTCCGGGCAAACGGCTCCGCGGCCCACCTCGGCGTGCCGTGGCGTGAGAGGCTTCCGGCGCCGTCACCCGGTTGCCGTCTGGCCCCAGCGCGCATGCCGGGTTAACGTCGGCTGCGGAGGTGGTCATGACGGACTCATACCTCTACAACGGGCAGGGCCCCGGCGACCACGTCGCCTCGTGCCCCGACTGCGGCGCGGCCGTCGCGCTCCTCGACGAGCGCGAA
>DASUCK010000067.1:0-4174 GCA_036276095.1 Nonomuraea sp.
ACCCCTCGGCTCGCCTCAGATCCGCTACATCGAGCTGGGCCACTGTCAAGGGCCAGTAGGAACTGCCCAGTGGCGGTCATGAGACCTGCCCGCTGACGGTCACGAGAACTGCCCGGTGGTGGCCATGGGATCTGCCCAAGGGGGCTGCGGCCACCACCGGGCAGGGGTCAGCTCAACGGGTTCACCCCCTGGCCGGCCAGTGCCTGGGTGAGTCGTACTGACTCACCTGAGGTCTGGCAGACGTGGGCGTGGTGCAGCAGCCGGTCGACGGTGGCGGTGGCCAGCGTCTTGGGCATGAGCTCGTCGAATCCGGCCGGGTGCAGGTTCGATGAGATCGCGACCGATCGCTTCTCGTAGGCGGCGTCGACGAGCCGGTAGAGCCCCTCGGCGGCGTCGGCTGCGACGGGCAACAGGCCGATGTCATCGACGATGACGAGGTCGGCGCGCAGGACGCGGGCGATGGCCTTGGTGACGGTGTCGTCCGCACGGTGGCGGCGCAGCAGCACGCCGAGGTCTTCCAGGGTGAACCAGGCGACCTTCAGGCCCTGCTCGACGGCCTGCTGACCCAGCGCCTCGAGCAGGAACGTCTTCCCGGTCCCGGACGGGCCGCACACCACCAGGTTCTCGCGACGGTGCACCCATTCCAGTGTGCGCAGCGCCTGCTGGGTGGGTGCCGGGATCGAGGAGATCTCGGGCTGCCAGGCCTCGAAGGTCTTCCCGGTCGGGAACCCGGCCGCGGCTCGTCTGGTGGCGAGTGCGGAGCGTTCCCGGCCGGCGACCTCCTCGGCGAACAGCGCCTTGAGGACTTCGGCGGGCTCCCAGCGCTGGGCCTTCGCGGTCGCGACGACCTCGGGGGCGTGGCGACGGATGTGCGGCAGCCGCAGCTTGCGCAGCAGGTCCTCCAGGTCGGCCGGCAGCGGCGGCGCCGTGCTGACCGGGCTCGTGGTCCTCACGCGATCACCTGCTCGTCGGTGCCCGATGCCTTTACCGGCGCTCCGAGTCGTGCCCACGCGCTCGTGCCCTGGGTCAGCGAGGAGTCCTCGCTGGCACGGTGCTCACCCGAAGCTGGGCGACGCGCGTGGTGGTCCAGGATCGAGGACAGGTCGGCCTCGGCGAACCGGCCGTGCACCGCGGCGTGGCCCAGTGCCCAGTCGACCTCGACGGGGTCGAACAGCTTCGCCAGCGCGAGCGCTTCGGTGATCTTCACCCGCATCCGCGGGGTGCCCGCGGCGGCGGCCTCGACCAGCCACAGCCGGGCACCTTCGCCCAGGTCGAGGAACTCGGCTTCCGCGGCGTTCTTCGCACGCGGCCGGCGCTCCAGCGGCCCTTCGGGCTGGGGCGGGAAGTGCCCGTCATCGAGCTTCGGCGTGCCAGGCGTGGCCCGCCGGTGGCGGGCGACCTCGACCGGGCCGTCCTCGCCGACGTGGACGATGACGACCTGCTCGTCGGCGCCGCGGCCGTGAACCCGGACCCATACGGTTGCGCCGAGCAGCGTGTGTGGGACCGAGTACTGGCCGGACTCGAAGGTCACCATCGGCGTGTTCGCCGGCACCACCCGCGTGGTGCCGAACGCGACCGTGTGCGGCGTCGCCGGGACCGGGTGCAGCCGGGCCCGCTCTTCGGCGAGCATCGCCACCGGTGGCCGCTTCGTCACCCGGTGGGGCCGGGTGTTGACCTTCTCGCAGAACTCCACGCAGGCCGCCTCGAGCTCAGCGAAGCTGGCGTACTGGCCACGCAGGTTGGTGTCCTTCGGGACGAGGTCGGCCTTGCTGATCTTCACCGACGACTCGGTGCCGCCCTTGGACGCCGGGTCCGCCGGCACGCAGGTGTGGACGGTCACCGAATAGTGGTGCGCGAACGCCACCAGCTGCGGATTCCTGACCGCGATCCCGGCGATGTGCTCAACCGTGACGGTCTTCTCGTTGTCGGTCAGCACGTAGGTCGGCACCCCACCCAGGCGCCGGAACGCCTGGTCGAGCGCGGCGAAGACGCTCGGCATCGTCTTGTCGCGCAGCGGGATCACCACCCGGAACCGCGACCAGGCCAGCCACGCGACGAACAGGACGGTCTTGACGCCGTCGACGACGGGGCCGTCGCCGTAGTCGTACTGCAGCCACATACCCGGCTCGGTGATCCAGGGCCGGTGCACCCGGACCCGGCCGGCCCGGTAGGCCGCCTTGACCTGCGCGACCGCGCGGCGGGTGGTGCGCTCGGACCCGGTGTAGCCCAGAGCGACCAGCTTCTCGTGCGCGATGTCGGCGCGGACCTTCCCGTGGCTGCGTTCGACCCACTCCTCGACCTTCGACAGGTACTCATCGATCAGCTGCGGCCGCACCGCAGCCCGATCCAGCGCGCCGCCGGCAGCACGGCGCTCGACGTAGTGCTTGACCGTGTGATGGGAGCAGCCGGCCAACTCCCCGGCATCGCGCAACGACCCGGTCAGGTCGTAGGCATCCAAGATTTCCGGCTCATCTGATGCTTCCGTGGGTGGTTGATCGCGTCTGAATGGCCGCACGCCGTTCCCGCTCTAGGTTTCTGGCTTGTCGAGAGTCAGGAACCACGGAACGGAGAACGGCGTGCGAAACGCCAGCCTATGGCGCGCCCTCTTGGGCGTCGAGAACACCGTCATCGAGGCAATCGAGTTCAGCGAGGTCGAGGACATCGTGATCGCGCACGTGCGACCACGGCGAGCTGCTCGGGGCCGCTGCGGACGATGCGGCACCAGAGCCGCCTGGTACGACCACGGAGAAGGACGCCGACGGTGGCGAAGCCTGGATCTCGGAACAGTCGAGGTCTTCCTCGAGGCCGACGCGCCAAGGGTCAACTGCCCGGTCCATGGGCCGACGGTGCGGCATGTGCCCTGGGCGCGTCACGCGGCTGGTCACACGTTGAGCTTTGACCAGCAGGTCGCCTGGCTGGCTACCCAGTGCTCGAAGTCCGCGATCACCCAGTTGATGCGGATCGCGTGGCGGACCGTGGGATCGATCATCGCCCGGGTCTGGGCCGACACCGCCGAAGGGATCGACGCCTTCGCCGGACTGCGCCGCATCGGCATCGATGAGATCTCCTACAAGCGCAACCACAAGTACCTGACCGTCGTGGTCGACCACGACACCGGCCGGCTGGTGTGGGCCAAGGCCGGACGCGACCGCGCCACCCTCGAGGAGTTCTTCGACGCACTGGAAGCCTCCGGCGAAGGCAGGTGCGCCCAGATCACCCATGTCACAGCCGACGGCGCGGACTGGATCGCGGACGTTGTGCGGCGACGCTGCCCAGCCGCGGTCCGGTGCGCCGACCCCTTCCACGTCGTCGGCTGGGCCACCGATGCCCTCGACGCCGTGCGACGAGACGCCTGGAATCAGGCCAGACGCGCGGGCCACACCCGCCCCGCCGGTTGGCAGAACGGCCGGGCGGTTACGGTCGCAACCGGACACGCTCGCGCTCTCAAGCACGCCCGCTACGCGCTGTGGAAGAACCCCGAGAACCTCACCGACAAGCAGCAGACGAAGCTTGCGTGGATCGCCAAGACTGATCCTCGGCTCTACCGCGCCTATCTGCTCAAAGAAGGCCTGCGTACCGTCTTCAAGCTCCCAGCAGACGAGGCCGCCGAGGCGCTGGACCGATGGGTCGCGTGGGCACGGCGCTGCCGGATCGCATCGTTCGTCAAGCTCCAGCAGCGCATCACCAAGCACCGCGCCGAGATCCTCGCCGCCATCGACCACGGCCTGTCCAACGGCCTCATCGAATCGGTCAACACCAAGATCCGGCTCATCACCAGGGTGGCCTTCGGATTCCGCTCACCCGACGCCCTCATCGGTCTAGCGATGCTCAATCTCGGCGGCAACCGGCCGCTGCTGCCCGGCCGATGACCCACGGATCAGTCAGAAGAGCCAGATTTCCATGATCTCCTCGGCAGACTTCAACTCATCCCTTCCTCGGGGCGATAGGGCGCATCAGCACCGCTCATCGCACCCGAGGAAGGGGCCTGGACCGCGCAACGCGGCAAGGCAGACGACGTCGTGTCGGGCAGATCCCATGACCGTCAGCGGGCAGTTCTCATGTCCGCCAGCGGGCAGCTTCGTGGCCGTCTCCGGGCAGTTTCTCGTGGCCGCCGACACTTCCAGAGGGCCTGACGAGCGCAGAGCGATTGCAAGAAGCGTTCGTGCAGGCCGTC
>DASUCK010000068.1:0-23107 GCA_036276095.1 Nonomuraea sp.
CTCCGCCGCCTCATCGAGGCCGGCACCCGCATCGTCTCCTACGGCTACGGCGGCCAGAACGAAGAGGTCGACGACCTCGTCGACCGCGCCCAGGCCGAGATCTACAAGGTCACCGAGCGCCGCACCTCCGAAGACTACGCGCCTCTGGCAGACATCATGCCCGGCGCCCTCGACGAGTTGGAGGCCATCGGCAGCCGCGGCGGCCAGATGGTCGGCGTCCCCACCGGCTTCCAAGATCTCGACCAGCTCACCAACGGCCTCCACCCGGGCCAGATGATCGTGGTGGCCGCCCGGCCCGCGATCGGGAAGAGCACTCTGGGCCTCGACTTCGCCCGTTCCGCGGCGATCAAGCACGGGATGACCACGGTCATCTTCTCGCTGGAGATGTCCCGCAACGAGATCACCATGCGCCTGCTGTCCGCCGAGGCGCGCGTCGCCCTCCACACCATGCGCTCGGGCATGATGGGCGACGACGACTGGACTCGCCTGGCCCGCCGCATGAGCGAGGTGGCCGAGGCGCCGCTGTTCATCGACGACTCGCCCAACATGTCGATGATGGAGATCCGGGCCAAGTGCCGCCGGCTCAAGCAGCGCAACGACCTGCGGTTCGTGATCATCGACTACCTCCAGCTGATGAGCTCCCCGAAGAAGTCCGAGAGCCGCCAGAACGAAGTCTCGGAGATCTCGCGTGCCATCAAGCTGCTGGCCAAGGAGCTGGAGGTGCCGGTGATCGCCATCTCCCAGCTCAACCGCGGCCCCGAGCAGCGCACCGACAAGCGCCCCCAGGTCAGCGACCTCCGCGAGTCGGGCTCGATCGAGCAGGACGCCGACATGGTCATCCTGCTGCATCGGGAGGACGCCTACGAGCGGGAGTCGCCGCGGGCCGGGGAGGCCGACCTGATCGTGGCCAAGCACCGTAACGGTCCCACGGCCACCGTCACCGTGGCGTTCCAGGGGCATTACAGCCGGTTTGTGGACATGGCACAGCATTAAGTCACGTCTGCCCGGTCTCGTACGTCAAGGACGTAACGGGCCCTTGAGGAAAGATGTGACCCATGGACGCCAATGACTTTCTGGCCAGCCAGTTCGAGGAGCACCGCACCCATCTCAAGGCGGTCGCCTACCGGATGCTCGGCTCCCTCGCCGAGGCCGAGGACGCCGTCCAGGAGGCGTGGCTGAAGCTGAGCCGTACGGACTCCGGCCAGATCGACAACCTGCCCGGCTGGCTCACCACGGTGGTGGGCCGGGTGTGCCTCGACATGCTGCGGGCCCGTACGGCGCGGCGGGAGACGCCGCTGGAGCAGCGCCTGCCGGACCCGGTGGTGAGCCCGGAGCACGGCGGCGACCCGGAGCAGCAGGCGTTGATCGCCGACGCGGTCGGGCTGGCGCTGCTGGTGGTGCTGGAGTCGCTCAACCCGGCCGAGCGGCTGGCGTTCGTGCTGCACGACATGTTCGCGGTGCCGTTCGAGCAGATCGCGATGATCCTCGACCGCACGCCGGGGGCGGCGAAGAAGCTCGCCAGCCGGGCCCGCCAGCGCGTACGCGGCACCGTCCCGCCGTCCGACCCCGACCTGAGCCGCCAGCGCAGGGTGGTCGACGCCTTCCTCACGGCCGCCCGCGGTGGGGACTTCCAGGCGCTGCTGGAGATCCTCGACCCCGACGTCGTCATGCGCGTCGACGCGGGCGCGGTCGCGGAAGGCGGCATGTGGACGATCACCGGCGCGGCCGCGGTCGCCGGCAACGCGGCCAACTTCCACCGGTACGCGACCACCCGCCGGGTAGAGCCGGTGCTGGTCAACGGCGGTGTCGGGCTCATCAGCCGGGAGAGCGGCCGTCCGGTGGCGGTGCTGAGCTTCACCGTCAGCGACGGCAAGATCGTGGCGTTCGACATCCTGTCCGACCCCGACCGCGTGGCCCGGCTGCGGCTGAGCGCGCCCGGCGCCGAGGAGGCGTGACCGAGCGGAGTCAGGGCGATCGGCCCTGATCGGCGGTGTCCGCCGATGTCCCGCACTCCACCCCGCACTCCACCCCGCACCCCACCCCGCCGCCCGGTCCTGCCGGGGTCGGCCGGGGCGGGGGGCGCAGGTGGGTGTCGATGCGCCGCGCGCCCGGCCCTTCGTCGCCCAGCCGGTCGTACGGGTTGGCGACCGGGCACAGGTCGAGCGACAGGCATCCGCAGCCGATGCAGTCGGTCAGATCGTCCCTGAGCCGCTGCAGTTGCAGGATGCGGTCGTCGAGCTCGGCCCGCCAGGAGGCCGACAGCCGGGCCCAGTCGTCGCGCGTCGGCGTGCGCTCGTCAGGCAGCTCGGCCAGCGCGGCCTTGATGGTCTTGAGCGGGATGCCGATGCGCTGCGCGAGCCGGATGAAGGCCACCCGGCGCAGGCTGTCACGGCTGTAGCGGCGCTGGTTGCCGGCCGTACGCTGGCTCTTGATCAGGCCCTTGGCCTCGTAGAAGTGCAGTGCCGAGACGGCGACGCCGCTGCGCTCGGCGAGCTGGCCGACCGTGAGCTCCTTGGCGTTCCAGGCGACCTTGGTCATACCTGAAGCTTACTTGAGGGTTCGTTCGAAGAGCGTTTCCAGGACGACGACCGTCTCCGTCCTCGACACGCCGTCCACCCGGAACACCCGGCGCAGGACGTCCTGCAGCTCCTTCGGCCCGGCCGTACGGACCTTGAGCAGCACCGACGCCGGCCCGGCGATCACGTGCGCCTCCTCGACCTCGGGGATCTCGGCCAGACGGCCGCCGCTGCCGCCCATCCACGCCCGGCCCTCGACCAGCACGTACGCCGTCACCGCCCGCCCGAGCGCCGCCTGGTCGACCTCGATCGTGGTCCGCCTGATCACCCCCCGCTCGCGCAGCTTGCGCACCCGTTCGTGCGCGGCCCCGCTGGACAGCCCCACCGCCCGGCCGAGCTCGGCGTACGATCGCGTGGCGTCCTCCTGGAGCGAACCGATCAGCATTCTGTCGATCTCATCCATCATCGGATGGTATCTCGTCATATGCTGTTGATGTCGAACAACATCTGGTAGGAGCCGTGATGGAGACGATCCCCACCGACTTCGAGATCCTCGACGAGCGGCTGGCCAAGCTCGGCGGAGACAGCCGGATCGAGGTGCTCCACACCGGCACCCGCTGGGGCGAGGGCCCGGTCTACTTCCCGGCCGGCCGCTTCCTGGTGTGGAGCGACATCCCCAACGACCGAATGCTGCGCTGGGACGAGGTGACCGGCGCGGTGGGGCCGTTCCGCCGGCCGTCCGGCTACGTCAACGGCAACACCCTCGACCGCGAGGGCCGGCTGATCTCCTGCGAGCAGGGCGGCCGCCGGGTCACCCGCACCGAGCACGACGGCTCCATCACCGTGATCGCCGACCGCTGGCAGGGAAAGCGCTTCAACAGCCCCAACGACGTGGTGGTGCGCTCCGACGGCTCCCTGTGGTTCACCGACCCGCCGTACGGGATCCTCAGCGACTACGAGGGCGTGGCCGCCGAGCAGGAGATCGACGGCTGCCACGTCTACCGCGTCGACCCGGTCTCCGGCGAGGTGCGGGTCGTGGCCGACGACTTCGCCCGGCCCAACGGGCTGGCGTTCTCGCCGGACGAGCGCCTGCTGTACGTCGCCGACACCCAGGAGCGGCACATCCGGGCGTTCGCGGTGCGGGAGGACGGCACGCTGGCCGGCGGCAAGGTCCTGGCCCGCGGCGGCGAGCACGACACGTACGACGGCCTGCGCCTCGACGACACCGGCCGGATCTGGGCCGTGGCCGGCCAGGCGGTGCTCTGCCACGACCCCGACGGCACCCTGCTCGGCCGGCTGAAGCTGCCCGAGAAGGCCGCCAACCTGGTGTTCGGCGGCCCCAAGCGCAACCGCGTGTTCATCGCCGCCGCCACCTCGCTCTACTCCCTGATGACCACCATCACCGGCGCCCGCCCGGTCTGGGCGACCGGCTGACGCCGAACCCGCCGGCCCGTTCGACCCCATTCCCGCCCTGCCGTTCCGGCCCGCCTTCTCGGCGCCCGGCCTCATTCCCACCGGAACAGCCGCACGGCCAGCGCGCCGAAGAGCACCAGCCCGGCGGCCACCACCGCCAGGTGCGTGAGCTCCGGAGCCTGCCCCGCCCAGGTGTCCCTGAGCGCCTGGCCGAACGGCCCCGAGACGGAGAAGTCGCTGACCGTGCGGAGGGCGTCCGGCATGATCTCGCGCGGGATCCACATGCCCGCCAGGAACAGCAGCGGGAACAGCACGACCGACCCGATTCCCGGCGCGGCCTTGCCGTTGGGCGCCAGCGCGGCGATCACCAGCCCGATGGCCAGCAACGCGGCCGTGCCCAGCAGGAACACCGGGACGAAACCGAGCCAGTTCCGCGGCGGCGCCGCGTCGAACAGCAGCGCCCCGGTGACGATCAGAACGGCTGTGGACAGGATCGCGACACCCAGGTGGATCAGCAGCTGCACGGCCAGCAGCCGCAGCGGGTGCACCGGCGTGGTGGACATCCGCCTGAGCACCCCCTGCTCCCGGTACGTGGTCATCACCGCAGGCAGCACGTTGGCGGCCAGCGTCAGCAGCGAGAGCAGGGTCATCATGGTCGGCATGTGCGTGTCGACCAGCCGCTCCCCGTTCTCCTGCGCCTCGGTCATGCCCGGGATGCCGAGCCCCAGCACGACGAGCAGCACGGTCGGCAGCCCGATGGGGAACAACAGGAACCCCCAGTCGCGCAGGTGCAGCTTGGTCTCCACGACGAGCAGCTTGATCATGAGAGCTTCCTTCCGGTGAGCGCGAGGAACGCGTCGTCCAGCGTGGCCTGCTCGATGTGCAGGTCACCGGGGACGATCTGGTGGTGGGCGAGGGCGAGGGTGACCGCCGGGGCGAGGTTGCCCGTGCCGGTGACCGTGACCTGGCCGCCTCGCCTGCTGACCTCGCGCACCTCCGGAAGAGCCAGCAGCACCTCGTCGGCGACCGGCACCGAGGGCCGGAACCGTACACGCTGCTCCGCCCCCACCTGCGCGATCAGCCCGGCGGGCGTGTCGGTGGCGACGACCTTGCCGGCGTCGATGAGCGCGAGCCGGTCGCACAGCCGCTCGGCCTCCTCCATGAAGTGGGTGACCAGCACGATCGTCACCCCCGCGTCGCGCACCCGCTCGACCAGCTCCCAGGTGTCCCTGCGGGCCTGCGGGTCGAGGCCGGTGGTCAGCTCGTCGAGCACCGCCACGCGCGGCTTGCCGACCAGCGCGAGCGCCACCGACAGCCGCTGGCGCTGCCCGCCGGACAGCTTGCCGAACCTGGCGTTCCGCTTGTCGCCGAGCCCGACCCGGTCCATCAGCTCGGTCCAGTCGGCGGGGTCGGGGTAGAAGGAGGCGTACAGGTCCAGGGCCTCCCACACCTTGATCTTCTCGGGGAGCGCGGCGCTCTGCAGCTGCATGCCGAGCACGCGGCGCAGGCTGCCGCGGTCCTCCCTCGGGTCCAGCCCGGCCACCCGCACGGTGCCGCCGTCCGGCGTGCGCAGCCCGGCGACGCATTCCACGGCGGTGGTCTTGCCGGCGCCGTTGGGGCCGAGGATGCCGAAGATCTCGCCCTCGGCGACCTCGAACGACACGTCGTCGACCGCAAGGTGGTTCGGATACCGCTTGCGCAGGTTCCTGACCTCGATGATTTTCATGCGATCGACGCTAAGGAAGGCCGGCCGCGCCGGAGAATCCCGCTAGCTGCCCGGCAAGGGTGTACCTAGATGCAGTGACCCCACCCGTCCCGGTGACGCACACTGAGGTCATGTTTCGGAGGTACGGTCAGGTCACGGCGCTGCTGGCGTTGCTCGTCGTCCAGGTGCCGGCGACCCTGCTGTCGTTCGCCATGCTGTTCCTGGCGATCGCGCTCGGCATGGTCTTCCTGTTCCCGCCGCAGGTCCGGATGGTGCGGCGGCTGGCCGAGCTCAACAGGCGGCTGATGCGCGAGTGGACGAGCGTCCCGATCGAGGCCCCCTACCTGCCCAAGCCCCCGCCGCCCGTGCCGGGGCCGGACGGGATGTACCGCTCCGACCGCACCCTCTACAAGACGCCCCGCGTCCCGGCCTGGAACGACCGCTGGAAGTGGATGCTCACCGACCCGGCCACCTGGCGCGACGATCTCTGGCTGGCGGTCGATCCCATGGTGAAGACCCTGCTGCTCCCGCTGTTCGTCGGGCTGCCCGAGCAGGGCCTGCGCCTGTACGCCCTCTGGAGCGACCTGACGCTCGGGGCGACCGCCGCGAGCCGCCTGGCCAGCCAGGTGAGTCACCTCAAGCGCACCCGCAACCTGGCGACCGACTCCCAGGCGGCCGAGATGCGCCGGATCGAGCGCGACCTCCACGACGGCGCGCAGGCCAGGCTGGTGGCGATCGGCATGACGCTCGGCACGGCCGAGCAGCTGATGGACGGCGACCCGGCGGCGGCCAAGGCGCTGTTGGCCAAGGCCAGGGAGGCGTCGTCGGAGACGCTGACCGAGCTGCGCCGGGTGATCCGCGGCATCCACCCTCCCGTGCTGGCCGAACGCGGGCTCGGCGACGCCGTACGCGCCCTCGCCATGGACAGCCCGCTGCAGGTCAGGGTGGAGGTGGACCTGCCTCATCGCCTGGAGGCCCCGGTGGAGGCGGCGGTCTACTTCGCCATCAGCGAGCTGCTCTCCAACGCCGCCCGCCACGGCGGCGCCGCGTCGGCCACGGTCGACATCAGCACCAACGGCCCCGACCTGCGCATCACGGTCACCGACGACGGCATGGGCGGCGCCGACCCGGCCAAGGGCAGCGGGCTGGCGGGCATCGAGCGGCGGCTGGCCGCGTTCGACGGGTTGCTGGCGCTGAACAGCCCGCCCGGCGGTCCCACCACCGTGACGATGCACCTGCCCAGGGTGCTGCCCGACCACTGGTCCGGCGACCTCGGCAGGATGCCCCGCTGGAAGATGATCCTGGTCGGTTTCCTCTGGGCGACGGCCTGGTGCCCGACGTTCCCGCAGGGGTTCGTGGCGGCCATCTTCAAGATCTTCCAGATCGACGAGAAGACCTGGTTCCTCGCGCTGCACCTGCCCGGGCCGTGGCAGTGGCCGACGATCATCTTCATGATCCTCCTGGGTGTCACGATGCACACCATGGCCATCCGCATCCCCGCCACCCACAACCGGGACCGGTGGCTGGCGGAGGCCACCCCGTCCAGGCTGTGGTGCTCATGAACCGCGTGCTCATCGCCGAAGACCTCTACCTGCTCAGAGACGGCCTGGTCCATCTGCTGCAGGCACACGGCTTCAGCGTCGTGGGCGCCGTCGAGAGCGGCCCCGAGCTGCTGAAGGGCCTGCTGGAGCTGCGCCCCGACGTCTCGATCGTCGATGTGCGCCTGCCGCCGACGTTCACCGACGAGGGCCTGCAGGCCGCGCTCGCGGCCAGGAAGTCGGTGCCGGGCCTGCCCATCCTCGTGCTGTCCCAGCACGTCGAGCAGCTGTACGCCCGCGAGCTGCTGGCCGACGGCTCCGGCGGCATCGGCTACCTGCTGAAGGACCGCGTCTTCAACGCCGAGCAGTTCATCGACGCCGTACGCCGGGTAGCCGTCGGCGGCACCGCCATGGACCCGGAGGTCATCGCCAAGCTGCTGGCCAGCAACGCCAGGCACGAACCGCTGGCCGCGCTCACGCCGCGCGAGCGTGACGTGCTGGAGGCCATGGCCGAGGGTCGCTCCAACGCGGCGATCTCCCAGCGCCTCCACCTCAGCGAGAGCGCCGTGGCCAAGCACACCGCCAACATCTTCGCCAAGCTCGGCCTCGCGCCCTCCGACGACGACAACCGGCGGGTGCTGGCCGTTCTCGCCTACCTCAACAGCCGCGGGTGAACGGTCCCTGACTTGTCGGTGGCCTCGGCTATTTTCATAGGGGCACGGCGACGAAGGGGTGTAACAGGTGAAAATCCGGGTCAACCGTGATGTCCTCGCGGAGGCGGTGGCGTGGGCCGCCCGAGTCCTGCCCAGCCGCCCTGTGGTGCCCGTCCTGTCCGGGCTGCTGCTGGAGGCGGGTGAGGGCCTCACCCTGTCCGCGTTCGACTACGACGTCTCGGCCAGGGCCGCCGTCGACGCCGACGTGGCAGAGGCGGGCAGCGTGCTGATCCCCGGCCGGCTGCTGGCCGAGATCAGCCGCAGCCTGCCCGCCGACGACGTCGAGATCGTCACCGAAGGTCCCGAGGCGGTGCTCACCTGCGGAAGCGCCGAGTTCGGGCTGGTCACGATGCCGGTCGAGGATTTCCCGGCCATGCCGGCCATGCCGCCGGCCATCGGCGCGGTCGGCGGCGTGCTGTTCGCCTCGGCCGTGGGCCAGGTCGCCCCCGCGGCCAGCCGCGACGACACGCTGCCCATGCTCACCGGCGTCCGGGTCGACATCGAGGGCGACTCGGTGGCGATGGCCGCGACCGACCGCTACCGCATCGCCGCCCGCGACTTCACCTGGCGTCCGGCGGGCCCCGACGTGGCGGTCTCCGCGATGGTGCCGGCGCGGGTGCTGGTGGAGCTCGCCAAGTCGCTGCGCGGCGGCGAGGTGTCGGTCGGCATGGGCGACGGGGTGGCCGGGTTCGAGAGCGTGGGGCGCAGCACCACCGTGCGGCTGCTCGACGAGCAGTTCATCGACTACCGCTCCCGGCTCACCAACGACTGGTCGATCAGGGCCGACGTGCCGGTCACGCCGTTCGTCAACGCGATCAAGCGCGTGGCGCTGGTGGCCGAGCGCAACACCGCGATCCGGCTGTCGTTCTCGCGGGGGCAGGTGCTGATCCAGGCCGGCGGCGGCGACGTCGGCCGCGGCGCCGAGGTCGTGGAGTGCGAGTTGCGCGGCGACGACATCCAGATCGCGTTCCAGTCGCAGTTCCTGCTCGACGGGCTGGTCGGCATCGAGAGCGAGCTGGCCCGCATCAACCTGGAGTCACCCACTCGGCCCGCGCTGATCCAAGACGTGCCCGGCGATGCCCAGCCGGCCTTCCGCTACCTCGTCATGTCCCTGCGTCAGACCTGACGGCCGCCTGCCGCTCGGCGACGAGCTTGAAGACCCTTTTGAACTCCGCGTACGCCGCCTCGCCCACGGCCCGCGCGTGCCCGGCCTCCATCTCGGCGAGTATCGCTTCCGACCTGGCCATGTGGTCGCGGCCCCGCTCGGTGGGCACGATGAGTTTGGCGCGGCGGTCGGCCGGGTCGGGGCGGCGTTCGACGTAGCCGAGCTCCACCAGCTCGTCCACCAGCGTGCCGATCACCTGCTTGTGCTGGCCCGAAAGCGCGGCCAGGTCGGTGGCCCGGGTGCCCTCCTCGTCCAGATACGCCAGCACGGCCCCGTGCCGCGGCCGCACCCGCGGATGCCCCTGCGCGCTCAGCCTGCTGAACAGCTCCCGCTGCAGGCTGAACAGCGTCCGGCTGGACAGGACGCCGAGATCGGGGTCGGCCCGCTTGCGCTCGCTCCTGCGCACCTCGCGCTCTCCCATCAGCCGCTGATCGTGACCGTCACCCATTCTCGGGCCTTCGTCGACCCGATCGGCGAGCTGGTGCCCGTGGAAGAGGGCACGGTCAGATGACCGCCGCGGCTCCGCGAAGCTGGGCGGCCCGGCGGCGTAAAGGGGATCAGGCGTCGGTGAGGGCGATGAGGATGTGCTCCATGCAGGCGTGCCCCGCCCGCTCGGCAGCGGCCGCGTCGCCGGCCGCGATGGCGCGGGCGATCGCGTCGTGGGGGATGTAGCTCTTGTTCAGCGACGTGCCCGCCGCGGTGATGCTGGCCCGCAGGGCGGCCGAGAAGTCCTCGTACAGGTCGATGAGCACGAGGTTGTGGGTGGCGTGCGCGACCGCCATGTGGAAGGCCAGGTCGGCCTCGACGAAGTAGTCGGGGTCGTCGAGCTCCCACGCGCGGTCGCGCTCGGCCAGCGCCGCCTCGATGCGGGTGATGTCCTCGTCGGTGCGCCGGGTGGCGGCCAGGCGCGCCGCCTCGACCTCGAGCGCGCGGCGCACCTCAAGGATCTCCAGCTGCTCGGCCTGCTTGAGCCGGCGCAGCATGGCACCGGACAGCTCGCTGGTCGCGCGGACGTAAGTGCCGTCCCCCTGACGGCACTCCAGCAGCCCGGCGTGCGTGAGCGCGCGTACGGCCTCGCGAACGGTGTTACGACCCACCCCGAGCTGCTCGGCGAGCACCGTCTCGGTGGGGATCTTGCCGTTCATCTGCCACGACCCTGAGGTGATCTGCTCCTTGAGCTGATCGATCACCTGGTCGACCAGCGAAGCCCGCTGAGCCGTACGCAGACTCACAGTCCGCCTCCTCCGGGTCCAGTCATCCCATGAGTCAATGACTGGTAGACCCTAGTTATTCCAGACTCGAAACGCCAAATCTGGAGCTCCCGGAGGTTCAGCGAGTAACTGCGGCAGCGGCCGTCACCCCAGCCATGGCGGACCGGACCCCGGCAGCTTCGAGCGCTTTACGATATGCGGTCGTCTGCTGTGCTACGGACGCGACCCTGCCGTAGAGATCACCCAGCTCCCGCCAGCACCGCGCGGCCTGCCGGTCGGAGCCGAACACCGGCCGGTTGAGACCGTCGAGCAGCCGCTGCGCCGTGGCGAGGTCGGCCGTGGCGTCGCCGCCCTGCTCCAGCGCCACGGTGGCCAGCACCAGCCGCGCCTCGGCAGGGGTGGTGCCGCCCTGGTCGGCCGCCTCCAGCGCGGCGTCGGCCAGCCGGGCCGCCCAGGCCAGGTCGCCGGCGCGCAGCCGGACCCGCGCGTGCACGACCAGGCTCTCGCCGTGCTCGCGAGCGGCTCCGGGGAAGGCGGCGAAGACCCCGGACGCGGCCCTGACAAGCCGCTCGGCCTCGTCGATGGACGCCGTGGCCATCCTGGCCCAGTGCATGGCGGCCCGGGCCAGCTGCAGCGCCAGCCGGGCCGCCCGGCCCGCCATGATGGCGTCGTCGGCCAGGCGCACGGCCAGCGCGGAGTCCTCGCCCGCGGCGGCCGCGGCGCTCGCCCGCCACAGCGCCTGGATCTCTCCGGAACGGTCCACAACGCGGGGAACGCCAGTGGTGTCGAGCACCCGCTTGACGTACGCCAGCTCGGGGGAGTCGCCCTCGCGTTCGCCGCCCGCCTCGATGAGGGCGGCGGCCAGGTCGGCGGCGATCTCACCCTCCGTCACGGACAGGCGCTCGGCCTGCTCCAGCGCGTAACCGGCCAGGTCGCGAGCCCGCAGCCGGTCGCCCGCCCGCTGGTAGCAGCGGCTGAGCGCGATCGTCAGCGGCAGGTCGGCCAGCCGCTCGGGGTGAGCCGCGGCCTCCCTGCGCAGGCGCTCGAACGCCTCCACCGCCTGACCGAGCCGGCCCTGCGCCTCCAGCGCCCGCGCCCGGCCGAACCGGGCCTGCGCCGTGAGCATGGCGTTCTCCTCGTCGGCCGCCTTCACGATCTCCGTGAAACGGTCGGCCGCGACGGCCGGATCGCCATGCTGGAGCTCCAGCTCGGCGTGGCGGAGCCCTAGTTCGGTGTCGATGCGCTGCCGAGGCTCGATCCCGTGAAGGAGGAACTCGGTGGTGCATCCAAGTCGCTCGGCGAGCAGCCGAGCCACAACAGGAGTCGGCGTGCGCTTGCCCGACTCAATGAGCGAGACATAACTGTCCGACAGGTCGGGTCCGGCCAGCTGGGCCTGCGACATCCGCCTGTTCAGCCGCAATCCACGGACGCGGTCACCGATGGTTCCCTGACTCGGCATCTCATCTCTCAAGGCGGGGAAGGGTCAACAACACGCAATGATTGCATGAAGTAGCCGAATCTGGTATCCCCGCGTGAAGAATTTGCCGCGCGGAGATTAATCGTCGCTGTCGTCCTTGCTGGGAAAAAGCATCTGGCAGACCTCGAGGTAGAGGGTCTCCGGATACGGGATGTACTCGACCGTTGACAGCGCCTGGTCCTGGCCGGCGGACTCGAGGATGAACTCGCCGTAGCCGAGCATGCGCCCCAGCAGAGATCTCTGGAAGCTCATGTCGGTGACCTTGCCCAAAGGCATCATGGCGACCTTGCGTGTGATCAGTCCGGTGGTGAGCAACATGCGCTTGGACGTCACCACAAAGTAGTCGACCGACCACTCCGCGACTTTCCATACGAACCGGATCAGCAGCAGAAGCCAGAGCCACCAGACCACGACGAGCGCCGTGCCGCCCGCCTGCCCGCCGAAGAACTTGCTGAGGAGGGCGGCCAGGATCAGGCCGCCGAACACCTCGGCGACCGGCCGGAGCAGGATCGCGGGATGCCGCCGCACCATGAGGACTTGTTGTTCGTGGGGGAGGAGGTAGCGGTTGACCGACGCCGGGGCGGAGTCCCCGTGGGTCACAAGTCTCATGAGAGGTTGTTGACGAATTGGGCCAGCGAGTCGGCCGCGTTGAACACCGTGTCGAACGCCCCCTTCACCGCGTCAGCGGCGTCAGCTGGTCGGGCCAACAGGTAGTACGCCACAAATGCGATACCACCGTATGTGAGGACTTTTTTGACCTGCACCGTCGCCTCCGTGACACTTACCCACTCCACCCGACAACTACATTACCCACCCGGATGGCCGGGTAAAGGTGTCTTGCCGGGTTGGTTATGATCTTGCTTAGCCACGCTCGCTGGCCACCAGGGCCAACACGTGAAGGTGCTTGCGCGCGATGCGCTCGACCAGGCTCGGATGGGCGTAGCCGGTGACCTCCAGCGCGCCGTAGTGCGCCGCCTCCACGCAGCGCGTTACCGTGGTCGTGGAGTGGACGCCGGCGAACTCCTCGCGCAGCACCGCCTCGACCTCCGCGTACGGAGTCGGATCGGCCTCGATGTGCTCGTTCACGAGGACACCTCGGCACCGGGCATGTCGCTCATCGTGTTCCCCCACGCGCATGCGGAAGTTGCCTTCCCGTCTCTTCGTACCCACCTAACCACACTATGTAACGAAGTGGCGACCGAGAGTGACATCTCTGCGGGGTCGGCCAGGTCAGCGCAGCGGGGACGGCCCGGTCAGACGACGCCGTAGAGGCGGTCGCCCGCGTCGCCGAGGCCGGGCACGATGTAGCCGTTGTCGTTGAGCCGCTCGTCGAGGGCGGCGGTGACCACCCGGATCGGCTTGCCGGAGTTGGCGAACACCTTGTCCATGTGGGCCAGGCCCTCGGGGGCGGCCAGCAGGCAGATCGCCGTGACGTCGACGGCGCCGCGGTCGAACAGGAACTGCACGGCCGCCGCGAGCGTGCCGCCGGTGGCCAGCATCGGGTCGACCACGAAGCACTGCCGCCCGGACAGGTCGTCGGGCAGGCGCGTGGCGTACGTCTCGGCCTGCAGCGTGGACTCGTCGCGGATCATGCCGAGGAAGCCCACCTCGGCCGTGGGCAGCAGGCGCGTCATGCCGTCGAGCATGCCGAGCCCGGCCCGCAGGATCGGCACCACCAGCGGGTAGGGCCTGGCCAGATGGACGCCCCTGGCCGGGGCGACGGGGGTGTCGACCGTGACGTCGACGACGCGTACGTCGCGGGTGGCCTCGTACGCCAGCAAGGTCACCAGCTCGTCCGCCAGCCTGCGGAAGGTGGGGGAGTCGGTGCCGACATCGCGCAGCGTGGTGAGCTTGTGAGCCACGAGCGGATGATCAACGACGAGGGTTTCCATAGGGGACAACGCTATCTTGTAGGGGACATGGCGGCACCAGAGGCATCGGTTTTGATCACAATTTGGCCGGAGAGGCACACGCCCGGTCGCCAGGTCTGGAACGATTGGGTCCTGGTGGTATCTGTCGTGTCAGAGGTCGGGTGGGGATGGCGATGACAGACGAAGACGCGCTCGACTTCGCCATCGTGGTCTATCGCGAAGACGATCGCTGGGATGCCGAGCTGTTGCCCAGCACGCTCACGTCCGACTTGAAGGGTCTCATTCACGCCCTGCGCCAGCAGCCGAGCCAGAGCGGCACGATCGGCCTGATCGCCGTGGGCGACGAGTTCTTCGTGGCGCTGCGCGTGCTCGGCGAGCGGGTCGACGTCTTCCTGTCCGACATCGCCGCCTCGTGGGACTTCCCACTGGCCCGCCAGGTCCTCGACTACCTGGACGTGCCCGTGCCCGACGAGGAGGAGCTCGACGAGATCCTCCAGGACGAGGAGACCGTGCTCCCTGCCGGAGATCTGTCGATCTTCGCCGATCTCGGGTTGGACGAGATGGAGCTGGGCATCCTCTCCGGCGACATTGATCTGCTGCCCGAAGATGTGCTGTCCAGCATCGCCGCGCGGCTCGGCTTCTCCGAGCCGTTCGAGCGTGCCATCGAATCGGTCTTCGGCTGACCCCCGGGAGCGCGGACATGGCGTCCAACACCTTCTCTGCGGCTTTTGTGAGGACCTCCGACGGATGGAGCGGAGCCGAAGTCGATCTGAGTGAGGCCGAGATCGTCGACGACCTCGGCGACGCCGTCGTGGAGACGCTGGGGCTGACCGGCGACGAACTGGCGCTGCTGTGCGTCGAGGTCGAGGACGAATGGTTCGCCATCGCCCGCTACCGCGGCGACGACGAGCCGCGCGTGTTCCTGTCCGATGTCCACGCCGTCGCCTCCGACAGCCTGGGGGAGCTGTTCGCGGAGTTCGCCGGGGTCGCCCCCGACAAGGAGGGCAACGGCCTGGGGGTGCGCCCAGCCGGCGACTTCGAGCTGCTCTCCGACCTCGGCGTGAGCTCGGAGGAACTGCTGGAGCTCAGCATGGAAGAGGGCATGCTGCCCGCCGACATCCTGTCGGTGATCGCCGAGCGGCTGTCGTTCGCCGACGAGCTCGACCGGCTGCGCTGAGCCGCGTGACCCACGAGGAGGCGATGCGCCTGGCCCTGGCGGAGGCCGCCGCCGCGGCCGCCAGGGAAGAGGTCCCCGTGGGCGCGGTGGTGCTCGACGAGCGCGGCGAGCTGCTGTCCGCAGCCGGCAACGACCGCATCCCCACCGCCGACCCCACCGCTCACGCCGAGGTCCTGGCCCTGCGCCGGGCCGCCGCGGCCCGCGGCGAGTGGCGGCTGAGCGGCTGCACGCTGGTGGTGACGCTGGAGCCGTGCACGATGTGCGCCGGCGCCGCGGTGCAGGCCAGGGTCGACCGCATCGTGTACGGCGCCGTCGACGAGAAGGGCGGCGCCGTGGGCTCCCTCTGGGACGTCGTACGCGACCGCCGGCTCAACCACCGGCCGGAGGTCGTCATGGGCGTGCTGGCGGAGGAGTGCTCGGGCGTACTGAAGCGGTTCTTCGCCACTCGGCGGATCCGGTAAGCTCGTTCGCGGTGGTGTCGCCTAGTGGCCGAGGGCGCACGCCTCGAAAGCGTGTGATGGGGCAACTCATCCGTGGGTTCAAATCCCACCACCACCGCCAGTCGCGACGAGGGCTCCCGCATTCTTCCGCCGGGAGCCCTCGTCGCGTTGCGGGCCGCCATGGGTGTCCTCGTAGCCGGCCCCGGTTCACGAGCGTCACCCGGGGGTACGACACCGCCTTCCCCGAGACGACGTTGAATGGGCGCTGCTGTGACGCCCGGAACACCCTCCTGGGTGGCATGCGAAAAGGGAGCCGCGAAACGCGACCCCCTTTTCCTTCTCAGGTCGGTAGTTCGAGGACCCTGGCGTGCAGGATTGATCGTTGGTGCAGGGCCGCGCGCAACGCGCGGTGCAGGCCGTCCTCCAGATAGAGCTCGCCCTGCCAGTGCACCACGTGCGGGAAAAGATCCCCGTAGAAGGTGGAGTCGGCGGCGAGCAGCGAATGCAGGTCCAGCATGGCCTTCGTGGTGATCAAGGAGTCGAGCCGGACCTGCCGTGGAGGGATCTGCGCCCACTCGCGGTTCGTCAGACCGTGGTCGGGATAAGGACGTCCGTCGCCGACAAGCTTGAAGATCACCCAACCGATTTTATCGGGAGATTCCGCTTGCTTGCGCTATCCGAGCACGTCATCCCAGGTCAGCCTGTGCGCAGTCCGCCGGTGCGCCGTTTTCGTAGCCGCGTTGGAAGGCGGCGACCCGTTGCTCGGACGAGCCGTGCGTGAACGATTCCGGATCGATTCTTCCCCCCGTGCGCTGCTGGATTCTGTCGTCGCCGACGGCGGCCGCCGCGTCGAGAGCCTCGGCGATTTCCGACCGGGTGAAGGGCTTTTCGTAGAAACCGGTAGTGACCGCGTTGCGAGCCCAGACGCCGGCGTAGCAGTCGGCCTGAAGCTCGACGGCAACGGAGCTGCCCGCCTGGAGGTCGCCGAGGAGGTTCTGGACGTGGTGGCCGTACTCGTGCGCGATCACGTACGCCTGCGCGAACGGCCCGCCCCGGGCGCCGAACTCGTTCCTGAGCTGGTCGAAGAAGCTCAGGTCGAGGTAGACGCGCTGGTCGCCGGGGCAGTAGAAGGGGCCGACGGCCGAGCTCGCGGCGCCGCAGCCGGTGCGTAGCTGGCCGGAGTAGAGCACGGTCCTGGCCAGGCGGTAATCGGTGACCTCGCGCTTCCAGTAGTCCTGGATGCTGTTGACCACGCCGACCACGCGGCACCGTTCGGACTGCTCGGCGTCCCTGCCGGTGTGGCACTGGCCGGCCAGGTCGGCGGGCGGCCGGCGCTGGGCCGGCTCGGGCGCGCCGCCGACGTTGTTGAGCACCATCACCAGCACGAACACGATCAGCGTGACGATGCCGCCGCCCCCGACGACCATCCCGCCGGGGAAGCCGGGGAAGCCGCCGCCGGAGGACCCACTGCGCTCTTCCACCTGCGAGGGATCGAGGTCGGCCTGGTCTCTGAAGTCCATGCTGGCATCCTTCCGGGGGCGTTCGCACGAACCCTCTTCCCCGGAGGGCCGGCTGGATGCTCCCCGCGAAGGTGTCGCACCGGACGGGTCGCCGGTGTCGTACCCGGTGCTGAACCACTTCGTGCGCTGCCGCGACGTGCCTTGCGTCCGACCGCTCCAAAGCGCCGCCGACGAACCCGGCAGGGTACCGCCGAACCGCCATCCGGTCCGCCGGGCGGAGACCTGAGCCACGGTACGCGTCGGACCGTACGGCACCATGCGGGAAAGCGATCGGGCTTTTGGGAGAAGGTCAGGTGAGTGTCGCCGATGCCGAGAGGTGCCCGTATGACGGAGGCCCACAGATGACCCCTGGACCAGGCACGGTCGAGGGCCTCATAGATGCCCAGCTGGCCGCCCAGGCCGGTCGTGATCCCGCCGTTTTCTCGGCCGTCTACGACCGGTACTTCCGAGACGTCTACCGGTACATCGCCGGACGGCTGGACGTACAGGCCGCCGACGACCTGACCGCCGAAACGTTCCTCATCGCCCTCCGCGGGCTAAGGAAGTTCGATCCCGAGCGTGGCGGCCTGCGGCCCTGGCTGTTCGGGATCGCCACCAACCTCGTGGCGCGCCACCGCAGTAAGGAGGCCAGCCACTACCGAGCCCTGGCCCGTGTGGGGACCGAACCGGATGCCGACAGCCACGAGACCCGGGTGGTCAACGCGGTCACCGCCCAACGACTGCAGCCACAGCTGGCGAAGGCGCTGATGAAGCTGACCAGAGGCGAACGGGACGTGCTGCTGCTGATGGCGCTCGGCCAGCTCAGCCACGAGGAGATCGCACAGAGCCTGCGGATCCCGTACGGCACCGTCGGCTCCCGGCTCAGCCGTGCCCGCAAGAAGCTCCGCACCGAACTGGAGGACGTCAGACCATGAACGAACTGGAGATGATCAGCCAGATGCTGCACAAGCCCGATCCCTCCGACACCGTCGTACGCGAAGGGCGGCGCCGACTCCAAGAAGCCCAGGCACAGCCGAGGCGCAGGAGCTTCGGTTGGCTGACCGGAGGTATGGGCCTCACGGCGGCCGCGGCGGCCGCGGCAGTGGCCGTGGTGGTCACCACCAATGGAACGCCTGTTCGGGTGACCAGCGGATCGCCGAACGGAACGTCTCACAGCGCCTCTGCGGTGCCGGCCCAGCTGTCCAGCACGCAGATCCTTCTCGCGGCCGCCTCCACCGCGCAGAACAGGTCCGACTCAGGGACCTACTGGCACATCAAGGCCGACCACAGCGCGCGCGCCGGGAATAAGACACTTCCCACGAAGTCCACAGAAAGCTGGGTCAGGCGCGACGGGCAGGCATGGGTGCCCTCCGACGAGGGCGACACCGTCTACGAGGCCAAGGGCCCCAAGACGTTCCTCCTGGCCGACAGCCACGTCAGCTTCTCCCAGATCGAGCAGCTGCCGACCGATCCGGAGGCGCTGAAGGCGTGGCTCGCCGACAAGGTCGACAACGGCGATGGCGACGTGGATCCCGCAGCACGGGAGTGGTTCGTGGCCACTTCCCTGGTCACCCTGCTGGGCGACGTGCCGGCTGCTCCGGAGGTCCGCGCCGCGGCCTTCCGTGCGCTGGCCACGATTCCCATCGTGAAGAGCGTCGGCACCGTGAAGGACGGCCTGGGCCGCGCGGGCGACGGCCTGGAGATCTCCGACCAGGGCGTGGACCTGAAGGTCATCATCGACCCCGAGACCTCGCTCGTCCTCGGCTCCAGCTACCGCAGTGGCGAGAACGGCAAGATCTTCAAGGAGGGGACGACCACGGTCCGAGTCTCCGAGTGGACTGACACGCTGCCTCCCGTGGTCCCCGAACCAGAACGAACCGGCGCCGCCCGCGGCTGACACGCGTGATCGGAGAACGCCGAGATGCCACTCCCTGCTGAGAAGCCCGTCGTCCTTGCGGACGCTGAGCAGCATCATCGTCGGGTCCCAGTCCCGCTGTCGACTGCTGAAGCCGGATCCTGTACGGGGGCCGGTCCATCGACGAAACCGGCCTCCTCGGTAGCGGTGAGCGCGGTGGCGGCCAACCCCACGAACAGCGCGGCACTCGCACCCAGTCCGGCAAGGATGATGATCGCGGCACGTAGCCTTCCACTGCAGTCCGAGGGCGGCCAACGCCATCAGCACGCAGGCCAGCACACCCAGCGCGAACGGATGGTTTACGTGTTCCTTCAAGAGCACCAGGTCCTGTAGACAAGGGTTGTCGCTACGACCCGCCACACCTTCTCTGTGACCAGAGACCGGCCCGGACGTATCAGCGAGTTCGCGAAGCGCCGTTCCGGCTCTGCGTCGAGCTGCCGCTCAACCCCCAAGGGGTTCCGCGCCGAGGAACCGCAAGCTCCGCAGGTCCGTAAAGAACGAGAGACCGGCGATGGTGCTCGCCAAGGCGAACGAACTCTCCATCGGGTGGTCGATCCCCGGTCCATCGATGGCGTGGTCGGGATCCAGCCCGACCTCCTGCATCTGTGCGACGAAACGGTCTGGATCACTGCCCGATCGCTCTTCTGGGTACATCGGGTCGAACCAGACGACCGGTGTGCCGTCGATGATGTAGGCGAAGGTGTCCTGGGCGTAGTCGTGGCGGCAGACCGACACGACCTCGGTTCCTCGTGAGACCGGGGCGTAGATGTTGTCGTCGACGGCGATCTGCCATCCCCCTGGTTCGACGACCACGGTCCAGTCGCCGACTCGGGCGGCTCCGATGTAACCGGCCGCGTCGTCTCTCATGCTCTCCACCGAGCGATAGTCCAGTTCGTCGAAGGCCACCTCTTCCATGGTCTCCTCGTCCACGCCGAACCGCCGGAGGACTTCCTCTGGGGAGAGATCGCGGACGAAGGACACGCAGTAGACCTCACCTAATGTCTCGTAGCCGGGGAAACAGGGGAGTTCTTCGGGAGCCTCTGTCATGGTCGCTCCTTGGTCGCGTCAGCGGCATGATCGCAGCAATCGCCGACAAAACGGCTTCGGGAGTCTAGGTAGACGGCCTGCTTGGGGCTTGACGAGAGGAGACCCGCCCCTCTGCCCCAGGACAGCGGGGACACCTCTGACTCTTGGCTGGCCCTCCTGGGTCACTCGTGTTTGTGCTGGTCAAAGCATGCTCAGGGACGCCGGGGACAGCAGGGACACTTCTCCGTCCAGCTTGTTGAACCCCCTGGCCAGGGGCGCGTGGGCGTACGGCGGAGCCCCGGCGGGGCGTTCAAGGGGGGATCGAGTGTCAAGGCGGCCTGCCGCAGCGCGGTGACGAACTCCCGCCGGCTGTTGTCCGGAAGTACACCGAGGATTGCGGCAAGCTCGGCGGCGCGTGCCCGGGTTGGGCTATTCCGGCGGTGGGTGGACTGGCACCAGGCGACGGCACACCCAACCGGACCATTTACTGCCATGGCTGCGCCACCTGCTGCGCGGCAAGTGCCAGCGGCTCGTCACGGAGATCATGAAGCATCAGCCACGGCTTACCGGTGCGTCTCCGCAGGATGCCTGGTTCTACGGTGCGCAGCTACAGAAAGCCGTCCTCATGAGGGCAAATCTGCAAGGCGCAGTAGTGGAGGAAAGGCGACGGCTGACTGTGGAGCAACGTGCTGAGGCCATGCTCGATGACTCAACCCGGTTGCCGGAACGGCTCCACAAGGCTCCCCGTGACACGGGGCATCAGAGACCAGGAGCACCTGCTGGTTCTGCGAACTCGGCCGACGGCATCCGAACACGGTGGCCATGCAGGCTGATGGGCTGCTCCTGGACGCGAGCAAGGAGGGAGACGAGCCCTCCGAAGAGGCCAACTGAGACTAAAACTGAGACTGGGCATAGCGAAGGGGCCGACTGGGTAGGGTCGGCCCCTTCGCGTTTACTGCCTCAACCAGGCGCGGAGGATGGGGGATTTGAACCCCCGATAGGTTGCCCTATACACGCTTTCCAAGCGTGCGCCCTCGGCCACTAGGCGAATCCTCCGCCGTCGAGCTTACCGGACTTGCGGGCGTGCGCAGACCACGTTTTCCGACGGATCGGTGGGGCCGGCGTGGAGCGAGCACTGCCGCAGGCGGCTATCCTAGTCAGGGACCCCTCGCGCGGCGTCATCCTGTGAACCTCCCCAGGGCCGGAAGGCAGCAAGGATAAGCGGGCTCTGGCGGGTGTGCGGGGGGTTCCTTCGTTGAGAGCCCCCTCGCAGGCGGGATGGTCGCATGAGCCTCGCGCTTTACCGCAGGTACCGACCCGGGACCTTCGCCGAGGTCAAGGGTCAGGAACACGTCACAGACCCGCTGCGGCAGGCGTTGCGTACGGGCCGCATCAACCACGCCTATCTTTTCAGCGGCCCCCGGGGGTGCGGCAAGACCTCAAGCGCGCGCATCCTCGCCCGTTCGCTCAACTGCGAGCAGGGCCCGACGCCCGACCCCTGCGGCTCCTGCGAGTCCTGCGTCGCGCTGGCCCCGACCGGGCCCGGCCACCTCGACGTCATCGAGATCGACGCGGCCTCCCACGGCGGTGTCGACGACGCGCGTGACCTGCGCGAGCGGGCGTTCTTCGCCCCCGTGTCCGCGCGCTACAAGATCTACATCATCGACGAGGCGCACATGGTGACCCGCGAGGGGTTCAACGCGCTGCTCAAGCTCGTCGAGGAGCCCCCGCCGCACCTGAAGTTCATCTTCGCGACGACCGAGCCGGAGAAGGTCATCGGCACGATCAAGTCGCGCACTCACCACTACCCGTTCCGGCTGATGCCGCCCGCGACGCTGCGCGCGCTGCTGGAGGAGATCCTCACCACCGAGAGCGTGCCGTTCGAGCCGAACGCGCTGCCTCTCGTCGTACGCGCCGGCGCCGGCTCGGCCCGCGACTCGCTCTCGATCCTCGACCAGCTGCTCGCAGGGGCCGAGGACGACGGCATCACGTACGCCAAGGCCGTCTCCCTCCTCGGCTACACCGACGGCGACCTGCTCGACGAGGTGGTCGACGCGTTCGCGGCCCGCGACGGCGGCCGGGTGTTCCACACGGTCAACCGGGTGATTGAGGGCGGCCACGATCCGCGCCGCTTCGCCGCCGACCTGCTCGAACGCTTCCGCGACCTGGTGATCCTGGCCAACGTCCCCGAGGCGGCCTCCAGCGGCCTGCTCGACCGGCCCGCCGACGAGCTGGAGCGGCTCGTCCGGCAGGCGTCCTCGATGGGGCCGGCGGAGCTGACGCGGGCGGCCGAGGTCTTCAACGCCGGCCTCACCGAGATGCGCGGCGCGACGTCGCCGCGGCTGCTGCTGGAGCTCATGTGCGCGCGGGTGCTGCTCCCCGGCGCCTCGCCGGGCGAGGAGGCGCTGCTCGCCCGCCTCGAACGCCTGGAACGCGGCGGCGCCGTCGCCCAGCTGGCCGCCCGCGCCTCCGGCGGCGCGCCCGCCTCCGGTACGGTGCCGATCCCCCGCCCCGGCACGGCGTCGTCCGCCCGGCCCCCGGCCCCCGACCATCCGCCCCAGGCCACACCCGCCCAGCAGCCAACCGCCCAGCATCCACCTGCCGGCGGCCCGGCGTCCGAACCGGCTTCCGGCGGCCATGACACTCCTGCCGCCCCCCAGGCTCCCTCCGGCCACGGTGGTTCGCCGGCCGCTCAACCTGGCCCCGCGGGGGCGGACGACTGGCCGGAGCCTGCCCGGCCGTCCGCTCCTCCAGCGGGCGGCGCGGCACCCGCTCCTTCGGCGCCCCGGCCGGCCTCCGGCGGCGGGTCGGCGGGAGGTCCCGGCCTCGGGGCCGTACAGCAGCAGTGGCCCGCCGTGTTGGCGTCGCTCAAGCAGCGCAGCATCGTGGTCTGGGCCAACGTGAGCACCAACGCCCAGGTGGTGGGCGTCGAGGGCAACATCGTCACGCTCGGCTTCAGCCAGGTCGGCGCGATGAAGAACTTCACCGGCGGCGGCAAGGACGCCGTGGTGGCGGCCGCGCTCGGCGACGTCCTCGGCGGCACGTGGCGGGTCGAGGCCGTGGTCGGCAACGCCCCGCCGCCGCAGGCATCCCGAGGCCGCCCACCGCAGCCCCCGTCCCACGGCGGTGGCGCCCCCGCCGCTCCGGCGGGCGGTCAGGGCCCGGCGGGTCCGCCGGCCGGAGGTGCTCAGCCTGCTCAGGGCCATACGCCCGCGCCCGGCGCCACCGCCCGCGACTCCCACGCCGACCAGGGCACGCACGAGCCAGGTCCGGCCGCCGCGGTGCCTTCGGCGCGTCAGACCACGGACGAGTCCTGGCCCGACGCCCCCGACGACCCCGGCCCCGCCCTCCCGCCCACGCCCGACCCCACCCGAACCGTCTCCGCCGTCACCGGTTCCGCCACTGGCGCCGGCTTCTCCACGGGCAATGGCACGGGCCTGG
>DASUCK010000069.1:0-2469 GCA_036276095.1 Nonomuraea sp.
GCCGAACGGGATGAAGGCTTCGCGCGGCGGGTGCGGGCGGCGCGAGGATTCCCATCTGTCCGGATCGAACGTGTCCGGGCCGTCGTGGAGGTCACCGCGGTGATGGATGAGATACGGGCTGCAGATGATCGTCGTGCCGGCCGGGATGGGGTGCCCGCCGAGGTGGGTGTCGGCGCTGACGATACGAGTGATCAACCAGGCGGGCGAGTACATGCGCAGCGTCTCGGTGATGACCCGTCCGGTCAGGTCCAGATCCGTCAGGTGGTCGAGGCCTGCGGGCGCGCCGGCCAGGACGGCGTCGACCTCGGCGTGGACGCGGGCTTCGAGGTCGGGGTCCCGGGCGAGCGCGTACAGCGCCCAGGCCAGGGTGTTGGCGGTGGTCTCGGAGCCGGCGCCGAGAAACGTGATGACCTGGTCGCGGAGCTCGACGTCGGTCGGGCTGCCGTCGCCTGCCGCGGTGCGCCCGGCGGGCGCGTCGCCGGCTTCCAGCAGCGCGGACAGCAGGTCGCCGTGATCGGTGCCCGTGCTGCGGCGGTGGGCGATGATGTCGCTGACCGTCTGCCGCAGGCGGATGCCGGCGCGGGTGTAGCGTCGGTTGGCGGGAGTGGGCAGCCGGTTCAACGAGGGCGGCAGCACCGTACGCCGGTAGATTCCGCCCGCCACGGTGGCGAGGTCGGCGACGGAGCGGTGGAGGGCCTGCGGGGTCAGCGCGCCGGAGAACATCGTCTCCAGCGCGATCCGCATGGTGAGCGCCGCCATCTCGGCCGGCACGTCGAGGATCTGGCCGTCGTGCCATCCGTCGACGACCGCGGCGATCTGCGCGGTCATGGTCCGCGCGTACGCGGGGAAGCGGCCGGGTTGGAAGGTGGGCTGGGCCAGCCGCCGCTGCCGCCGGTGCAGGCTGTGGGGGCAGCTGGCCAGGCCGACGCCGAACACCTCCTGCGCCCGGTCGAAGAGCGGCCCGCCCTTGTCGAAGGTGCGATCGTCGAGCAGAACCTGCCGGGTCAGGGCGGGCTCGCACACCAGGATCGCTTCCAGCGGTCCCAGCCGGAGCCTGACCAGGTCGCCGAAGGCCGGCATGGACTCGAGGAACGCGAGCGGGTCACGGAGCAGCGACATCGCATGGCCGAGGAACGGCACCCCGCCGGGAGCCTGGACGATCACGTGAGCCGTGCTCATGGTCGCCGCTCTTCGTCATCGGCGGGCGCGAGCTTCCCCAGCGCCTCAAGAGTGCACGTTCCCACTACAGATTCCACGTGACGGACGAATGGTGCTGGTTTCCAGGGCGAGAAGTGGTCCGGAAGCCGAAACTCGGCGCGCTTCTCGACCGAGAGCAAGGGGCCGCGTGGCGGCGAAGGCGCGGGTGCCGGCCTGCCGCGGCGACGATCCTGGCATGGCTGGTTGTGTTGACGTACCCCATGGTCGTCCCTCGGAGTGCGGCCCCGCCAGGTCACTGACCGGACATCACGCGGACGTTTGCCGGTCGACAGTTGAGCACGGGCGCCTCCGTCGGCCAGGGCCCCGTCGGCACGTCGGGCGCTGACGTGCGACGGGGAGCGGCCGGCCGCGGATCGGCGTCGCCGCGTTTCAGTTTCAGCCGACGGGCCGAAAAGCACCGCGGCGGACCGCTGGGGCGCGGATGGGGCCATTGACATGTCAGGATTGTCGATCAATAAACTCAGGCGCCCAGCACCGCGATGTATCGAGCGCTCATCCGTATCGAGCTGAGCGCGCTGACCGCCAGAATGGAGAAGCCGTGAACGCCACGACCGTGCGCGCCGAGCGTGAGACGCTCGTCCTCACCCATTTCGCCTCGGAAGTCGACCAGGACTTCGACGTCACGCTGGCGACCATGGACCACCCCCGCTACGAACTGGTCGGCACCGGCGAGGTCTTCGACGGCCCGGAGGAGGTGCTGGGCTACCACCGCAGGTCCCGCACGTCGTTTCCGGACCTGCGCCACGACAACGTACGGCTGCATCACGCCGACGACGTGGTGATCGCCGAGTTCGACCTGCTCGGCACCCATCGAGGCGAGTTGTTCGGCGTCCCCGGCACGGGGCGGACCTTCCGTGTCCCGGTGGTGGCGTTGTTCTTCTTCGACGGCCCCGAGGGCAAGCTGATCACGTGTGAGCGGGTCTACTTCGACTCCGCCTCGATCGCCACTCAGCTGGGCATCGTCCCGGGTGTGGCGGGATAGCGCGGGGCGCGGCGTACGGCGCCGCCCGGTTCCTGTTCAACGGCCGGCAGCCGGCGCGCGGTGGGGGTTCCACCACGCGCCGGCCTCTCCGCGACGGCCGTTTCCGGCTGGTGTCAGGAGTGTTCGTAGATCCCGCCCCAGCCCGGTCGCTGGTCGTTGGGCCGGAACGTGTGGACGACCATGGGCGCACCCGATCTCCAGGTGAGATCAAGGGCCATGTTCAGGCGCGGGCAGCCGTACAGGTCGGTCGCCTTGTCCAGGACGGCGGT
>DASUCK010000070.1:0-8940 GCA_036276095.1 Nonomuraea sp.
CGCGGCCTGGCCCTGGCCGAACTCGCCGAACAGCTACGCGCCGCGGGCGTCGGCCTGGAGTTCCTCACCGGCGAACTGCAAGGCACCCACGACCCCTCCGGCGTGGTATTCACCGTGCTGGCCGCCCTGTCGGGGATGGAACGCGAATACATCCGCGACCGCACCCTGGAAGGCCATGAGTCCGCCCGCAAGAACGGCAAGGGCATCGGCGGCGCCACCGTCACCGACCCCGCCATGCTGTCCATGGCCCTGCACCTGCGCGAGCAGGACCTGAGCCTGCGCGAGATCGCCGCCCGGCTCGTCATCACCCGGGGCGCGAAGAAGGGCCGGCATCCCTCGCCCGCCACCGTCCTGCGCATGCTGCGCGACCACGACGAACGCCCCCTCACCCCGGCGCGTACCCAGGCACCGGCCGCTGCGCTGTGAACGTGTCCCGTTCCGCCTTTTCCACGGCGCCGCGATGGTGTGGCGGCTCGCTGCCGGGGCACCGCAGTGCTCTTTTCCAGATGAGGTCACAGATGGTGGTCCATGAACGCCGATGACAACGACAGCACCGACGACCGGGCCGACGGCGGCGCCGAGGAACGGTTCACCGTCACGATCGGGCTGCACGAGGACTTCATCGTCGCTCGCGCGGCGGGCGAGCTCGACTACGCCTCCGCCGGGCTGCTGCACCGGCAGATCAAAGACGCCTGGGCGAGCACGCAGTCGGCCGGGCTGGTGGTGGACCTGAGCGGGCTGACCTTCTGTGACTCCATGGGCGTCGGCATCTTGGTGCTGCTGTTGCGCCAAAGCCGCGAGCAGCACAGCACCCTGGTCCTGTCGGCCATCCCGCACCACCTGGAGCGCATCTTGACCATCACCGGCCTGCGCACCGCCTTCCAGGCAGAGGCATCGGTGGAGGAAGCCATCCAGGTTGTGCAGGCAGCAGGCATTCAGGCAACACCAAGACCGGCGGCCCCGCCACAGCCACCGGGCGCGGCCGAGCCCGGCTGAACCGACGCACTCGCCGCGCACCAGGGCCTGCCAGATCAACCTCGGACATGGATCACCTGAAGAACATTTCGCTATAAAATGTTCCGGTGTCGTCAGGCTCCGACTTCCCCCGGGCAGAGGAGACCGCGGGCGCCAAAGGCCCGGCCGGCCGAGAGCCCACCTGGACCTTCCTGACCAACCACGCCCGCGTCCTGGTGATCCTCGCCGGCAATCCCCGCGCCCGGATCCGGGACATCGCCGCGGCCATCGGCATCACCGAACGCGCCGCGCACGGGATCATCAACGATCTGGTGCAGGAAGGCTACGTGGAACGGGTACGCGAGGGCCGCCGCAACCGCTACGAGATCGTGCCCGGCGGTCGTCTGCGTCATCCCAGCCAGAACACCGTTCCCGTGCAAGGGCTCATCGACCTGTTCGCCGGTACCGTCGCAGGTCCTGACACGGCACACCATGGCGCAGAGGCCGACCAGGCGTCACCGGACACCTCGCGCCGGGGGCGCGACTGACGGCCCCAGCCCTCAGCAGCGGGTTTCCGCCCGTGTACAGACGCGTGTTCAGACGGCAGCCCGGCTCAAGCCATGCGCGGCGACCATCCGCGCACTGCCATCGGCCAGCCGATACGACAGGCCCAACAGCGCCAGACGGCCATCGGCCACCCGCTCGGCCAGCACGCGCGAGCGCTCCAGCAGCAGCTCGACGCTGTGCCGGATGTGCTCATGCAGCATCTGCTCGTCCTGATCGTGTCCGGCGGCGCGGGCCGCGAGCACGCTCGGCATCACCCGCTCGACGACGTCGCGGACGAACCCGGCCGGCGTGCTGCCACCGTCCGCGGCGGCCCGCGCCGCCGCGATGGCCCCGCACGACTCATGGCCCAAGACCACGACCAGCGGGCAGCCCAGCACGCTCACCCCGAACTCGATGCTGCCCAGCACCTCGGTGCCGGCCACGTGCCCGGCCGTGCGGACCACGAACAGATCACCCAGCCCCCGATCGAAGATGATCTCGGCGGCAAGCCGGGAATCGGAGCACCCGAACAGCACCGCGAACGGGCGTTGCGCCGGAGCGATCTCGGCGCGGCGGGCGGCGTCCTGGTTGGGATGCTCCGGCGCGCCGGCGACGAACCGCTGATTGCCCTCCAGCAGCATCGCCAGGGCGTCGTCAGGCGTCAGGATCTCGGTCATGGCCGCAGGCTATCGGGACTCCTGAACCGGCGGCTCGATGACTTCGCCCGTTGCCCCGGCCCGCCCACTCCAGGCAAGCAAAGATGGGATACATGCCGGAGCCGAGCGAGTCGATCCAGCCCGTGTATGAGCCGGTGTATGACGTGGTGAAGGTCGTCCGCCTGCCCGTGCCCAACGAGATCCGCGAACCGGACTGCATGATCGGCCCGAAGGTCTGGGTCAGGCGGCGGATCCGCCGCCTGATTCCCTGGCTCGTGCCCCGCCAGGCCCTGCGCGCGTGCTGCTGGCACCACCAGGTGGACTGGCGGCAGGCCGCAGCGGCGGCCATTCGGCTGGTCCGCCAGGCCCAAGCCGCCGGCCTGCATGGCGAACGCATCAGCGACTACGCCATCGAACGCCTTGACGAGCTTGGCCTCGGCGACCGGGAACAGGACGCGGTCCTCGCCCTGGCCTGCACCGGAGGAATCGAGCCGAACACCGAACCCAACCCCGCATGGCGCTACTTCGAGGGGCAACACCGCGTCGCGGCCCAGCTCGACCAGAGGGTGCCGCGGACCGTCGTGCAACGGTGGGAGCCGTTCGACCCCGCCACCGGCCTGCCAATCCGGTAGTAAGCGATCCGGCCGTACACGGCGGAGACGGCAGGGCGGCGCCGCCCAGCCGTCCCCCTTGCGTCACAGGCCCCCTTGCGTCACGGGGCGCTGGTAGGCCCGAGCGAAACGCCGTCCAGCTCCAGGTGGCGGCTCATGTCGAGCTCGAAGCGCCCGTACAGGTTCAGATGGGACCAGAACAGAGCCGTCAGCCCGCGCCGGTCGGCCGGGCTCAGCCGTTTTCGCCAGGCCGGATCGCGCAGCACGATCTGGATCAGGTGCGTGTTGAGGTAGGTGATGGCCGCGGCGACCAGGTGCAGCGCCAGCGCGGAGACCTCGACGTTCTCCCGGTCGTCGCCGGTCAGGTCGGCGGCCTTGCCGTAGAACAGGTCCTTGCTGGCGGAATTGAAGTTCTCCACCACGTTCAGGCCCTCGTTGATCTCCCTCCTGAGTTCCTCATCCGCCATGCCATGCCCGCCTACGGTCCGACCGCCCCACCGCACGCATGGACACTCAGCGCCGAGGGGTGGCAGGCGGCCCATCGGCTGATCGCCCGACTGCCAACAACGCCCACCTCGTCGCCAGCAACGAGCCGAATGCCTGGCAGACCCTGGGCGGCGACGACGCGGTCGCGCGTGATCGACGGTTCAACGAGGTCACCCGCGTAGAGCCATGGGAAGGCAACTATCGCGAGTTGCGGCGCGCATACGTGGAAGGCGCGGACCACCCGGGCTGGGAGCCGCGAGCCGAGGTCGCCAAGCGCTTCGACGCCGGGATCAGCGAGCATCTCGCACTTGCCGGCGGGCGCCCGCTCGTGGTGGCGACACACGGCATGGCGATGACTGTTTGGGTGAAGGCGCGGCTGGGCCTGCAGAGCCCCGGCGACTTCTGGGCGGACCTCCGCTTTCCTGACGCGCATCTCGTCGACCTGGCCTCGAGCACCGTCGAGCGAGCCTTGGCCCTCTGATGTCCTGTGCCAAAACTTCGTCCTCACGACGCTGGGGCTGACCTGCGGTGAGGAATCTTGAATGGCGACCGTCCATCAGGACCTCTCGCAACGGCCGCGCATCAGTTGCCAGGCCAGAGGCGGCGAGCAAGATTCATTGGCAATCGAGGAAGATCTCCTGGCACCGGACATCTGAACATCACCAGAAGGACCAGGAGGCGGCTGAGAGCTGTTCTGTCTCGTTCAATCTGAGGCATGGAGCACCTCTGGCCTGCGGTGCCTCAAGTTCGATGAGACGGTCCGCAAGGTGCGCGTCTCACCGATCAGGAGGCATCTCCTCGTTTCTCGGCGTGGTCAGTCTGATCTTCATAGGGCGAGGGAATCGAGTTGATTGTCCGGATTGAACGCTGGTAGAACGTGGCGATGCTGACTGGAAAGCTTGTCCGCCTACGCGCCGTCGAACCCACGGATTTCGAAAGCATATGGCGCTGGAGCCATGACCCCGAGGTGGTGCACTGGATGAGCAGCGGCTATCCCGAGTCGTTCGTGCAGGCGCAGGAGCGGCTGGCAGCGGCGCCGCGCAACAGCTACGAGAATTGCCGGTTTATCATCGAGCCGCTCCACGATCAGCGCGCTGTCGGGTTCGTTCGACTCAGAGACGCGAAGCCGGAGGTCGGAAATGCTGAGCTGGATATCCAGCTTGGCGAGAAGGATGTCTGGGGTCGTGGCTACGCCACTGAGGCGATGCGCCTGATGTGCAGGTACGGCTTCAACGAAATGCGCCTGCACCGGATCACCCTGGACGTCGTGGCAGACAACACTGCAGCGCGCCGGGTTTACGAGAAGGTGGGCTTCGTCGAGGAGGGCCGCGTCCGCGAGTGCTTCCGCCGTGATGGCAAGTGGCACGACATGATCCTTATGGGCCTCCTCGAAGGCGAACTCCGCGATTATGACTCGGATAAGTAGACAAACGGCGGGACGCCTCATGATCGATGGGACTGGCCTCAAGTCAGGTGAGACAGGACAAGAGCACAGCAACCGAGCCACGATCACTCAAACTTCGATAAAAATTGCTCAACCTTCGCTGCGACCGAACAACCTGCCTTGGTTGATGTACCGTACAGCAGGTTCTGACGAGATCCTGTCAACTTCAATCCAGCCGTCTCAAGAACGGCCCACTCTGATCACATGCGCTTTCATGTGCGTTCTCCTTCTTCTGGGGTTCTCCAGCAGTGGAATCGGATTCGGGAAGGGCGAGGTCGTCGGCGACCTGCGCGGAGTAGCTTCGGGCCAGGACGAACAGCGCTACGACAAGGCCCAGCGCCGCGAAGATGGCGGCTACCCCGAACGCGGCGCGCAGTCCGTCGTTGAGAGCAACGAGCGAAACGGCGGGTGTACGGGTCTCGACCACCGTGACACGGCCGACCGCGATCGCTACGGAGGTGACCGTGGCGATGCCGAGTGCGCTGCCGATGTTGAACAAGGTGTCGACCAGGCCCGCGGCCAGACCGGATTCCTCCTCGGGAACGTCGGCGAGTGCGGCGATCTGCGCGGCGACGAAAGAGGCTCCCATGCCCGGGCCGAACACCAGCAGACCCCACAGCATGTCAGTGGTGAAGGAGCCGTCCACCGACACCGGGACCAGCAGCAGACACCCAGCGGCGATCAGCAGCGTGCCGCCGCTGGCGATCGGCCGGATGCCCAGCCGGGTGACCAATGCCTGACCGGCGAACGCTCCGACAACCGACATTACGGTCATGACTGCGCTCATGAGACCGAATTGCAGCGCCGAGTACTTGAGGACCTGCTGTGCGTAAAGCGTGAGCGGGAACATCATGCCGTCGACGGCCAGACCTACCACCAGCATCAGGAGGTTGCCGCCCACCAGGGTGCGGTTGCGGAAGATGCGCAGCGGTACCAGGGGTGCGGGGGACCGGGCCTCCCCGAAGACGAACAGCGCCAGGACGGCGAGGGCGCCGGCGAACAGGCCGACGGTCGTGGCGCTGCCCCAGCCGGACTCCGGCGCTTGGATGACGGCGTAGGCGATCAGCAGCGGCGCCACGGTGATCATGATGGCGCCGGCGAAGTCGAACGTCCTGCCCACGGCCCGCTCTCGGCTCTCCCGTAGCAACATCGGGCACAGCGCGAGGATGACCAGTCCGGCTGGGATGTTCAGGTAGAAGATCCACTCCCAGCCCAGCGCGTCGGTGATCAGGCCGCCGAGCAGCAGGCCGGCGGTGGCGCCGATCCCGCCCAGGCCACCCCAGATCCCGAGCGCCTTATTCCGCTCGGCGCTGTCGGAGAACGTGGCGATAACGATGGACAACGCGGTGGGGGCCATGATCGCCGCCGACAGCCCCTGGACGGACCGGGCCGTGATGAGCACCTCCGCCGACCAGGCGGCGCCGCACGCGGCCGATGACGTGATGAACAACGCGAGTCCGGTCATGAAGACGCGCCGCCTGCCGAGCAGATCGGCCATGCGGCCGAAGAACAGCATCAGCCCGGCGAAGGTCAACGAGTAGGCGGTAAGCACCCACTGCACTCCGGCCACCGTGAAGCCCAGTTCCTCCTGCATGGAGGGGATCCCTGTGAGGACGATCGTCGCATCCAGGATGACCATGAAGAACGCGGCGCCCAGCAAGGCCAGGGTCTTCCATCGCCGAGGATCCAGCGCAGGCAGGGGTGTGATCGATCCGGGTTGCACGGTTTTCCGCACCTCTCACTCTCACCGGCAGAGTTGTCCAAAGCGCTCTATTGATAGGAATTTACAACTAGTAATCTCAGAGACACAACCCCTAAGATGCAGATGACTACTCGCTGGGTAGCATGGTTCTATGACAAGGAAGCGCGCCTACCTGGACGGCTGCGCGGCGGCGCACGCACTTGACCTCGTCGGAGACCGATGGGCGCTGCTCGTCGTCCGCGAGCTGCTGCTCGGCCCCAAGCGGTTCACCGACCTGCGCCTCGGCCTGCCGCGCGCGGCAGCGAACGTCATCGCTCAACGGCTGCGGGAGCTGGAGACCGCGGGGGTAGTACGCAGGCGCACCCTCCGCCCTCCGGCCGCCTCCAAGGTCTACGAACTCACCGATTGGGGTCTGGAGCTGGAACCGGTGGTCATCGCCCTTGGCCGGTGGGGCAGCCGCTCGCCCAGGATGCGGCACGACGCCCCGTTGAGCGTCGACGCGCTCGTGCTGGCACTGCGGACTCTGTTCAACCCCGCAGCGGCGCGGGGTCTCACTGGCCGTATCGGCTTGGGGTTCGGCCCTGACGAGTTCGTCGCCTCAGTGTCGGACGGCCGGTTCCACATCGTGCGCGGGGACGCGGCCACGGCGGACGCAACCATCGTCGCGGACTTGGCGACCGTCAACGCAATCATCTGGGAAGGGCGCGACCTCGACGACGCAATCGAGGCGGGCGCACTGCGGGTGACCGGGGACATCGCCATGGTCAGCCGCTTTCTGGAGCTGTTCCCCCTGCCCACCCCTGCGGCCTCCGCAGACTGAGCCCTCTACGGCATGACAAACAATTCAAGGATCTTGCGCTGTCAAGCCGTGACCGACTGTGTGATGCGACCAGGCGGCCGTCTCGTCGTAGAGCGTGCGGGCACGATTTCCCATCAGCGAATCAACACTCCCGGCCAAGGCGGGGGCACGGGACTTCCGTCAGGACTCAATGTCCAGGACCCCGCGAGTGCTCACCCGCCGGCGGCTACCACTAGGAGTCTGCCGGATGGCCTACTCCCAGAACTGATTGGACCCGATCGTATGCTTCTGGACGGCAAGCGCGTCATCATCCACGGTGCGGGCGGCGCGCTCGGCGGCGCCGTTGCCCGCACTTTCGCCCGAGAAGGAGCCCGGCTTTTCCTG
Organism: Nonomuraea sp.; assembly: GCA_036276095.1. Classification (GTDB taxonomy): domain Bacteria; phylum Actinomycetota; class Actinomycetes; order Streptosporangiales; family Streptosporangiaceae; genus Nonomuraea. The sequence goes on from DASUCK010000070.1 coordinate 7,583, forward strand.
GCCGGACGGACCCGCGCTAAGCTTGAGGCCGTAGCGGCCGAGGTCGTCACCATCGGCACACCAGCCGAGATCGACCTGGTCGACGCCCTTGATGCGGACTCGGTGGACCGTCACACCGACTCGGTGGCCGAGCGCGCGGGCGGTGTCGATGTCGTGCTCAACACGATCAGCCTGCGAGATGTGCAAGGCATCCCGCTGATGGAGATATCCTCGGAGGACTTCACCGCGCCCATCATCACCGGCGCCACATCACAGTTCCTGACCTCGCGGGCGGCGGCTCGGCACATGATCCGCCAGGGAGCGGGCACGGTCGTAACCTTGTCCGCGTCGCCCGCTGCGCTCCCGGGACCGCTCATGGGCGGGTTCGGGGTGGCATGCGCCGCCATCGAGGCGTTCACGCGGCACCTTGCGGGTGAACTCGGCCCGCACGGTGTGCGAGTGGTGTGCGTCCGGCCGGACAAGCTTGCCGATACCCCGCCCAAGCTGGAGCCGGACTACTTCGCCTCCCTCGTGGACAAGACGCTGCTCAAGCGGCTGCCGACACTGTCCGAAACTGCCGAGATCGCCGCGTTCATGGCCTCTGACCGGGCCAGCGCGATGACCGGGACGGTAGTCAATATGACCTGCGGAACGATCGTGGACTGATCCGAGACTCGAAGAAGGGAATGCGATCATCCGAGCAACGTGCGCCATGGCACCGGCATGCGGGTGAACGGGGCGGGATCTTGCCGGTCTGCGGCCAGCAGCGTGGCGGCCGTGGCGTCCTAGGAATGTCCTGAAGATCTTGGCGGTCTGGCCAGACGGTGCTCAGGGCTTCAGACTCGGGTCATGATGGGCCGTCGGAGGGCTTCGGCCGGGCCTGAAGTGTGGGTCGTGTGCCGGGAGTTCATTCCGGCTGGGAGTGTGTTCGCGTTCCTGGCCGAGCACCGGCGGGTGTTGTTTCCGTCGGAGGCGTTCGCGGACATGTATGCGCCGGTCAACGGGCGTCCGTCGGTGCCGCCAGCCTGCTGGCGACGGTGGTGGTGCTGCAGGCCTTGCATGGATTATCCGATGAGGAGGCGGTGGCGGCACTGCGGTTCGATCTGCGGTGGAAGGCCGGTTAGGGCGGGTGGTGGCGTCCGAGGCGGTGGCGAAGGTGGCCGCGAGCACCCGCTGCTGGGCGGTGCTGAGCTTGCGGGTCGGGTGCGGCGGCACGTCTCCCACGGTCTGTGTGCTCCGCCCTGTGGGCTTCAATTTTTCCGACAGCACCGGCCGCCTGCGCACCCACGAGGGGGGTGTTGTCGTCAGTCAGTACCGACGGGCTGTGTGGATCCGCCCGGACGGTCTGATGACGGCGGCTGCGATCGCCACCCCGGCCA
>DASUCK010000071.1:0-6308 GCA_036276095.1 Nonomuraea sp.
GCCCGCGTCGACACCTTCGGCGGGCGCCTCTCCGCCGGGGCCGACGGGGCGGGCGGGTTCGAGCTGGCCGTGGAGATCCCGCTCGGTCCGTGATCGGGGGGGCCGGTGCCGCCGGCCACGGGTGCTAGGTTGATGCTCGGCCGGCAGCGGGGGACGGCGGTGGCGGCGTCGGCGCCAGGTCGCCGGGAGGAAAGATGATTCGGGTTCTGATCGCCGAGGACATGCGCATCCTGCGCGACACCCTGGTCGCTCTCCTGGACCTGGAGGACGACCTCGACGTCGTCGCCGAGGTGGGCTCCGGCAAGGACATCGTGCCCGCCGCGCTCGACCACCGCCCCGACGTGGCCGTGATCGACATCGACCTCCCCCATGTCGACGGGCTCACCGCCGCCGCCGAGCTGCGCCGGCGGCTGCCAAGCTGCCGCACCATGATCCTCACGGGCCTCGGCAGGCCGGGGACCCTCCGCCGGGCCCTCGCCGCGCAGGTGTCCGGGTTTCTCCTGAAGGACTCGCCGGCGCACGAACTGCTCGACGCGGTACGCCGGGTGGCCGCGGGCGAGCGCGTGATCGACGCGAAGCTGGCCGTGGCCGCGCTGGAGGCGGCCGACAACCCGCTTTCGCCGCGGGAGGCCGAGGTGCTCAGGCGCCACGCGACCGGAGCCTCGGCGGCGGAGATCGCCGCCGAGATGCACCTGACGTACGGCACCGTGCGCAATTACCTGGCGTCGGCGGTGACCAAGCTGGGTGCCCGCAACCGGGTCGACGCGGCGCGCATCGCCGAGGAGGCCGGCTGGCTGTAGCCGGCCTCGACGGCGTTACCGGGTGCGGGTGCGGGCCCGCCGTACCAGCCAGGTGGCGCCGAGGGCGACGGCCAGCCCGGCGAGGCCCAGCAGGAGCGGGCGCAGGGCCAGCGTCCACGGCCAGCCGGAGCCCGACAGCCCGAGCCCGTCGGTCGGGTATTCCAGAACCTTGGCGGCCCATCGCGCCGTGGGCACGTCCATGGTGCTCGCCACCTCCCGCAGCGACGTGTCGAAGGCGAAGCCGGGTCGTGATTGGAGGTACTCCACCGGCACACCGGCCTCGCGGGCGGCGTCCACGGCACGGTGCGGGCTCGCGGCCGCGGCGGCGCCGGGCACCAGCAGCCGGTCGAAGCGGTCGGCGGCGTTCTCCAGGGTGTCCCGCGGCGCGAACGTCAGCCCGTGCCGGGAGCGGATCGTGGCGCCGTCCGGGGTGACCGCGACGGTCCTGGCCGCCATCGAGTGCTCGGCGTACGGGTCGAACGCGGCGGCCAGTTCCACCTCGCCGACGCCGTCGGTGAGCACGACCCCCACGGTGGGGGCGTCCCAGCGGAAGCCCACGTTGAGCGTGTGGAGCAGGGCGTCGCTCACGGTCAGCTTCGACTGGGGAAGCGTCGCGGCCTTGCCGGGGCTGTAGAACCGCCAGCCGACGGCCTGCGCGGCGGAGCGGGCGGCCTCGGCGCCGACGAGCCGCTCGATCACGCGCAGCGTTCCGTCGACCGCCGACAGCAACCCGCCCGTGCTGATCACGTCGCCGTCGTCGATGTAGCGGATCCCGCGCTGCCAGTTCACCTGGGGATGTTCGTGCGTGAAGTCGGAGATCCAGTACCAGTGCGAGGTCGCGTCCCGCCCGTCGAGCAGCCCCGCCTCGGCGACCAGCCGCGCGCCGGTGCACACGCTCAGCAGCAGCCCCTTGCCGGCGGTGTCCCGGATCCAGGAGGTCACCTTGGAGCGGTCGGAGGTGTCGGAGTCCGGCATGGCGGGCACGACGGTCACGGCCGGAGCCGAACCGCCCAGCCGCTGCGCCAGCTGCTCGAAGCTGAGGTCCGGCACCAGGTCGAGGCCGCCGAGCAGGGGCAGCGGGCGGCGTTCCGGCGCGACGGTGTAGACGTTGAACGCTCCCGTGACGGCCAGCACCTCGTACGAGACGAGCGCGTCGGCGATGTTGGCGCCGCTGTTTCCGACGACGACCACGGCCGTGGGCTTGCCCGGATCGTGCGCCGGCGGCGTGGCGGTGGTCGTGGTGATCTCGGGCGGGCTGTACTGGTTCTCCTTGTACGCCGCTGAACCGGCGACGTACGAGAGGCCGGGGAGGAGGAGCAGGGCGAGCAGGACGGCCAGGCCACGGCCGATCCGCCGCACGGCCGGCCGGGACGGCCCGTGGGCCATCGTGTACTCCGCGCGGCGGCGCAGCATGGCGACCAGCATGGCCGGCAGCATCAGGACGTGCAGCAGGACCATCGTCATGTCACCGGAGACCGCCCCCGCCCACAGCAGCGGCACCAGCACCACGAGCGGGGCGAACATGGCCCCCACCATCTCCAGGGTGCTCGCCCAGCCGTGCCGCCGGAAGCGCATCCACGCGGCCATGCCCACCGACATGGTGAACGTCATCTCCAGCGAGCCGAGCACCGGATGGTCGGCGTGGGAGTAGCTCCACCCGACGGCGCCGAGGACCGCGCTCAGCGCCGCCCCCAGCACCATCATCCCGGCCACCATCGCCACGACCATCTCCAGGAAGTGCCAGGCGAAGCGCCACCAGCTGCCGTGCCCGGCGACGCTGGTCTCGGCGGGAGCCGGCGCCCGGGTGCTGTCCAGCGTGTCACGGTCGAATCTTGTATAAGTCAACGCACAGCTCCTCTATGGGACGGAGTTCGCTCTCCGTTCCTGGATTGTGGGGTGACTCGGGTGAACGCGGCCAGTGCCTGGCGCACGACCTCCGCATGAGGTCCGCAGCCGCCCGGTAGTGCAAAATGCACCCCTGGCGCGCCGGCGTGCGCCGACCGGAAGGGAGTGGGTCACACCCTTGCCGGCCGGCGCCGGGGTCGGTGACTACTGGATCTGTATCGTGGGGTTCTCAACGAGGTGGTAGTTCGAGCAGTAGGCGTAGCTCGTCTGGCCGCTGGCGACCCAATACCGGCCATATATCGCGTAGGTGCTGTTGTCCGGCCTCCGGCAGCGTGCCGCGGCACGATACCAGCCTGAGCCGCTGTAACAGCGCGCGTACGAGGAATAGCTGTCGGCCCGTCCCCAAACGCAGTTCCCCGGATCCGCGTACGCGGATCCGGAATTGGTCACAGCCAGCGTGGCTCCCAACGCCGCCGCGGCCATCAATGACGCCCATCGGCGCATTTTCGGTCTCCCTTCGTGCCAGTCTTTCGGCGGGGCGAGCGTATGCGCGGCATGCTTCAGACGTGTTTCACTCTGCTGCGTCCGACCGACCTGGTCACCGCCGTGGAAACCGTCTCCAGACGCCTCGACCGGGCAGCACTCAACCCAGGCGCCAGATCATGCCGTTGGCGAACGGCGTCTGCTCGGCCTCGGTGTCGTCCTGGCCGACGGCCCACAGCGTTCCCGCCGCTCCGGGGGCGTGGGCGAGCGCCGTCACGGTCCGTCCGCCGAGCGGCCCGCGCGCGGCCTCGTGAATCGTCCACTTTCCGCCGGTGAAGCGCGCGACCCCCTCCAGGACGGCCGCGAACACGCCGCCCGAGCCGTCGGAGACGATCGTACGGATGACGCCTTCCTTGAAGAGCTTCTCGGGCGGAACCTCGACCAGCCACCGGCCCCCGGACCAGCGCGCCAGCACCGGCCGGCCGCACTGGGCCTCCTCCTCCCCGCAGGTCCGGCCGAGTATGCCCTGCACCCACACCTCCCCGCGCTCCCCCGCCGCCAGGGTGATCGGGTACGTCTCCTGCCGCAGGCCGGGATACAGGCGCGGGACCGGCGGGCGCGGCATCAGGGTCCAGCTCCCGCCGCTCCACCGGGCCAGAGCGATCTGTCCGCCCTTGACGCCGGCCACCCACAGCTCGCCGGAGGCGGTTCCGTGCAGGGCGTGGACCTGGAACGGGACCGGCCGGGCCTGCCAACGGCCGCCGTCCCAGTGGTGGACCGCGTCGAGGGAGGCCGTCCAGATGTCGTCGCGGCCGAACACGGCCACCCCCTCCGCGCGGGGGCCGTCCAGCGGTGACGTCGTCCACGAGGTGCCGTCCCAGCGGGCCATGCACCCGTCGGGGACGGCCCGGGCCGCGCTCTCCCGGCAGGAGCCGAACACCCACAGCTCGCCCTCGTCCGAGCCGGCGACCCACCGGACATCCAGCACCGCGTCAAGCTCGGGCAGCTCCCTCCAGTGCCCGCCGTCCCAGCGCAGCGCGTACGTCACCCGCCGGTACGGCCCGCACGCGCCGCTCGTCCTCGGCACCTCACGCTGCCCGACGGCGTAGACCGTGCCACCGGCCGGCGCCGCCACGCCCTGGTAGCCGTCGCGGTAGGGGTAGGTGTTGTAGTGCACGACGCGAACCCCCTCTCCGTACGGAAGCGCCGGGGGTGTGGGCGGCAGCGTGGCGCCCGGATCGAGCCGGCAGGGACGCGCCGACGACGTCTTCACTGGCGGCACCCGAACGGGATCGGGCACGCCCGCACCCCCCGCGGCTGAACACCCGGCCACCCCCAGCACCAGCACCGCGAGAACCATGGCGGCCCGCGTCTGGCATGTCGTCCTCCGGCGCATGCGCGACATCCTGTCACCTCGCAGGCCGCGAAAACGGTTTCTGTGGCGCTTCACGGTCGCCGCTCGGCTTCACGGCCGGCTAGTTGTTCTCGGATTGTTCTCGGAGCCCGCGGCGATTCGTCGGTGTAGCTGGTGGTCGCGAAATGGGCGGGCCGAGGATCCTGGATCAGGTAGTCCACGAGTGGGTGATGCACCGACGCGATCAGCCGGCCGCCGGGCCTGAGCACACGCCGCATCCCGGCCAGCGTGGGCCCCAGTCCTCCAGGTAGTGCAGCACCAGCGACGCGACCACGTCGTCGAACGCGCCGTCGTCGAACGGCAGCGGATCACGCAGGTCGACCACGCGCACATCCGCGTCGCACCGAGCCGCCGTCGGGCCAACGCCAGCATCCCGGCGCCGGCGTCGATGCCGGTGACGACGGCACCGCGGTCGCGCAGCGCGGCGAAGCTGTCGTAGTCGTTCGCCACCGCCGGATCCGCGGGCCTGGTCGCGGTCGAAACCCAGGCGGGACGCCGTGTCGTGGCGGTCTCCGGCACGTCGCTCATGCGTTCCATCGTCGCAGCCTAGCGATCTTCTCCCCGTTTCCGGTCGCGTACGGAATCCTGGCTGGAGCGGACCGGCCGAGTCGGCGTCGTCGCGGGGCGCCCGGCCAGTCGTGCTCCGGCCGCCGCCCCGGCGGCCGCCGCTGGAGGAGGACGGGTCAGGAGCGCCAGCGTGCCCGGTATTCGCGGGGCGTCATGCCCTTCTGCTCGCGGAAGCGCCGGTTGAAGTTGGACAGGCTGGGATAGCCGCAGTCGGCGGCGATGGCGGTGATGCCGCGGTCGGTCTCGCGCAGGAGCCGGCAGGCGGCGCTGACCCGGAGCATGGACAGGTAGGCAGTGATCGTGAGCCCTGTGGTCCGGCGGAAGAACCTGCTGGCCGAGGCCGGGGCCATGTGCGCGGCACGGGCGACCTCCTCCAGGGCGACGGGGCCGGTGTAGGCGTCGTGGAGCAGGCCGACGATCGCGTCGATGCGGTCGCGGGTGGCATCGTTCCGCGACGGCAGGTAATGATCGCTGGCCAGGGGACGCGCCTCGGCGCTGTGCGACAGCCTGACGAGCGCGGCGAGCAGCGCGACCGTGCGCTCGGACGGCGGCATCGCGCCGAGTTCGGCGAGGCTGACGTCGTGGTGGGGGAAGCTCAGCCCCCGCGCCGCCCGTTCCAGCAGCGCGGCGACGCCCGCGAACTCGGGCCGGTCGAAGAACTCCGGGCCCAGGAAGTCGCGCCGGAACTGGACGACGACCGCCTCGTGCCGGCTGGTGCCGGGGCTCGACTGGTAGGTGTGCGGCAGTTCGGGACCGATGAGGGTGAGGTCACCGGGTCCGTACTCCTCGACGCAGTCACCCACGAACCGGGTGCCGGTGCCGTGGGTGATGAGGGTCAGTTCGAACTCGCGGTGGAAGTGCCATGCGAAGCGGAAGTGCGATGCCCGCCGCAGGCCCATCCGCCAGGACAGTTGGGGGGTGGCCTCGAGGTGTTCGAAGCTCGCGCGCAACCTGTCGTCCTCCATCCTCCGGGGTGGTCGAGAGAGTATCGGAAGTGGTCATGAGCTGGGCCGGTGAGCCGCGACGGCCGTTTCCGGCTGGTGTCAGGAGTGTTCGTGGATCCCGCCCCAGCCCGGTCGCTGGTCGTTGGGCCGGAACGTGTGGACGACCATGGGCGCACCCGATCTCCAGGTGAGATCAAGGGCCATGTTCAGGCGCGGGCAGCCGTACAGGTCGGTCGCCTTGTCCAGGACGGCGGT
>DASUCK010000072.1:0-2225 GCA_036276095.1 Nonomuraea sp.
CCGAGGCGATCGAGGCGCTGCGCAACCAGCGCGACACCGCCGGCCTCCCCGAACGCGAAGCCCTCATCATCGACGTCGTCCGTGCGCTCTACCGCGACCACAAGCTCTCGGACGACCTGTACGCGCGGGCAGACGCCACGCTCGGGCGGCAGGGGCTGGTCGAGATGATCGTGCTGGCCGGCTACTACGGCCTCGTCGGGTTCGTCCTCAACGCCTTCGAGGTCGATCTGCCGGAGGGCGCCCAGCCGGCGTTCGCGCGCTAGAAGCGCGGCCGAGAAGCGGCGATTCCGAGGGTGCTGGGCCATGCTGAGGCTGGTACGAGGGCGGCGCGGTCCGGGTCGGGCGCCAGCCAGCGCAGATGCGGGGTGCGTCCGTCAGGCCTGGGCGAGTGGCTCTGGGGGACCAGGAGGGCCGCGAGGAGGGCGCGGCACACCCCGGCGATGAGCGCGCTGTCGCTCACCGCGGCGGGGGTATTCGCCAGCAGCGTGAGATTCGCCACCGCCGCCGCCATCAACAGCTGAAAGAGCGTCTTGGTCCGCCCGATGTAGCGGGCCTGGCGGATGCCGAGCTGCACCAGCCGCGCGAGCCGATGCTCGACTGCCTGGCGCCGGGCCCGGTGCGCCCGACCGGCCGGGCTAGCCTGTTCGGCCCGGGCGGCCTGCAGCAGCCCTTCCTGCGGGTGGACCCGCACGCTCCGACCGCCTTGCCCCTTGAGGCAGTGAGCCCGGAGTGGGCACGCTGCGCAGACGTCCGCCGCGAAGCGGAAGAGCCCCCCGCCGCCGGGTCGGGGCCAGAAGTCGCGGCTCTGCTGCCCACCCGGGCAGCTGCAAGTGCCGGCCTCCAGGTCGAGCGTGAAGTCACTCTTCGTGAACCGTCCACCGTTCTGCTCGGCTGGCACCTTGGCGATCAGCCGTCGTCCGGCGTCGGCGAAGCGCTGCCGCGTCTCGCCATCCCCGTAGGCCCCATCGGCCAGGGCCTCTGCCACCGCACAGCCGGTGGTCGCCTCGCTCTCCTCCACCAGCTCCAGCGCCTGCTCGGCGTCCTGGGCGTTGCCGGGCAGCACGGTCACCGCTGTGATCAACTGCTCGTCGGCGTCGACCGCCACCGCCGCCTTGTGGCCGTCGAATCGCTTGCTCGCGCTCTTCCGACCGTGCCGCATCTCCGGATCATGCACCGACACCAGCCGATCTTTCGTCACCCCCTGCCGCAGGGCCGGCCCGTCCACCCGCCGCTCCACGTCCTGGGCCAGCACCCGGCTCAGCAGTCCGGCGGCCTCCACCAGCGCGGCCTCGGCCGGGCTGCCGGCCTCCAGGTCCGTCCGCACCTGCCGCGCCAGCTCCAGCAGCCGGTCAGCGTCGGCGACGATCTCTCCCAGCACCCGCCGTCGCTGCTCGGGGTCGCTCCAGTCGATCGTCACTGCCCCCTTGAAGCTCGTGGCGGTCACGTACCGACCGTAGCCCTGCCGCTCGGACCAGGCCGCCAGTGGCTCCCCGGCCAGCTTCGCCAGCAGCCGCACCAGCTTCACGATCCCGTCCGCCAGCAGGTTGTAGGTGTCCTTGACCGCTCCCCGCCCCAGGATGTTGGTCGTATCCAGCGCCACCGTCAGCTTGCGCCGCTCACCGCACTTCGTCCGGAACTTCCCCCGCTGCTTGGCCAGCGCCAGGCTCCGTCGGAAGATCACCGCTGCCTGCTCGTGCACGATCAACTGCGCCCGAAACTCCTGCAGCGTGCTCTTGGCAAATGGCCGCGCATCCAGCTCCACCCCCAGCGCCACCTTCCACCGCAAGTCGTAGTCCGCCCGCTGCTTCGCCTCCTCGTCCGACACCCCGTCGTACGTCTGCAGCACTAGCGCCGTCGCCAGCAGGCTCGGCGGCACGCTCGGTCGGCCGTTGTTCAAGACGTACAGCCCGGCAAACTCCTCGTCGCGGAACAACTCACCCCGTTGGCTCGCCAGCCACCCGTAGAAGCTGTCCCGCCCGACGAATTCCCCGTACGCCGTGTCCGCTTCGAACAGCCCCCGTTGCGGTCCGCGCTTCCCGAGCATCCCGTGTCCCTCGCTCTGCCGACGGTTTGCTCCATCCTACCCGGCCGACCTACCTTTCCGGTAGTCCCCTTTCCGGCCGCGCTTCTAGAGGGATGTCAAAGTGCAGCGCCGTTGCGGCCGCCCAGGCGTCAGCCGTCTGAATTGGTCGACCGCGACGGCGTGCGCTGTCCACGGCCTCGGC
>DASUCK010000073.1:0-3007 GCA_036276095.1 Nonomuraea sp.
TGGGGGGTGTTCCAGCCTCGGTCGGTGGGGAAGGGGGTGATGGCGTCGGTGGCGGTGGTGAGGAGGTTCCATAGGTCTTCGGGTGTGGTGACTCCGCCGGGGAAGCGACACGCCATCGCCACGATCGCGATCGGCTCATGGTCGCGGTTCTCCAGCTCGGCGATCCGTCCCTTGGCTCGCTGGAGATCGGCCGTGACCCGCTTGAGGTAGCCGAAAAGCTGTTCCTCCTGCGCCATTTCGTACCACCTGTGGTCAGAGGTTCTGATCGATGAATGCCATGAGTTCCTGGGGCGTTGCGGCGTCGGCGACGTCGGCGTGGCCCCCGTTCGGGGCATCGCGCTTGCTCCAGTGGGCGAGCAGCTTGGTGAGCCGCTCGGTCACGTACGCGTGGTCCGCGGTGTCGGCCTGGGCGGTCAGCGTGGCCTCCAACCGGTCGAATTCCGCGCGTACCGAATCCGGCTCCGGAGGCAGTTCCCCGTCGAGATGGGCCGCGAGAGCCTCCGGCGACGGATGGTCGAACGCCACCGCGGCGGGCAGCACCAGATCGGTCAGCGCGGTGAGCCGGTTCCTGAGCTCGACGGCGGTGAGCGAGTCGAAGCCCAGATCGGTGAAGCTTCGTCCTGGGTCGAGCGCCGCGGCTGAGTCGTGGCCGAGCGTCGCGGCGACCTCGTTCCGCACCGCGTCGAGCAGGACGGCTCTGCGCTTCTCTCCGCTCAGCCCGGCGATCCGCTCCCGCAGCGAGTACGACGCCACAGACGGCCCGGTAGCCAGGCCCGCAGACGGCCCCGCCACGGGCGCGAAGCCGCGCAGCACGGCGGGAACGCCTTCGGCGGAGCGCAACGCCGCCTTGTTCAGCAGCAGCGGCACGGCCACGGCGGCGTCCGAGCGGACCGCCTGGTCCAGCATCGCGAGCCCCTGCGCCGCATCGATCGGCAGCACCCCGATGCGCGCTAGGCGCAGGCGGTCGGCGTCGCGCAGCTCGCCGGCCATGCCCTCGGCGACGTCCCACAACCCCCAGGCCAGGGACACCGCGGGCTGTCCGAGGGTCCGGCGTAGTTCGGCGAGGGCGTCGAGGAACGCGTTCGCCGCCGCGTAGTTGGCCTGCCCCGCCGAGCCCAGTACGCCCGCCGCTGAGGAGAACAACACGAACGCCGCGAGCTCGTGCCGTTGCGTCAGCTCGTGCAGGTGCCACGCCGCGTCGGCCTTCGGCCCGAACACGGTCTCCAGGTGCCGTCCCGACTGGTCGGCGAGCGTCGCGTCGTCCACCGCGCCGGCACAGTGCACCACGGCCGACAGCTGCACCGGGGCCAGGACGTCGGCAAGGGCCTTCCGGTCGGAGACGTCACACGCGGCGAACTGCACCACGGCGCCTCGCTCCCGCAGCAGGGCCACCAGCTCCGCCGCTCCGGGCGCGGCCTCGCCCCGGCGGCTGACCAACAGCAGGTCCCGTACGCCGCACGACTCGACGAGATGCCGCGCGACCAGCCGGCCCAGCGCGCCCGAGGCACCGGTCACCAGAACCGTGCCGTGGCCCCAGGACATGCCGGCCGTCGCCGTGCCGCGGACCAGACGCGGGACCGCGGCCTGGCCGTCGCGGAACGCGATCTGCGGCTCACCGGAGAGCACGGCCGCGGCCAGGTCCCCGGACCCGTCCACGAGCACGATCCGTCCTGGATGCTCGATTTGCGCCGAACGGGTCAGCCCCCAGACGGCCGCCCCGGTCAGGCGACGAAGGGGATCGTCAGACGTCGTCGCGCCTTCGGTCGTGACCACCACGCGCACCTGGCCTTCCAGAGCGCGCTGCAGGGAAGCCAGGACGCGCTCCGCCGTTCCGCGCGCCGCCTCGGCGAGATCGCCGTCCGCCGGCGCCTCCGGGACGACGTCCAGCACCACGACGTCGGCGGGCATCTCCGCCGCCGCCGGCAACGCGACCGGCTGCCAGTCCAGCCGGAACGGCGATTCCGCCCGCCGGCGCAGGAACTCGCCGGGCACCGGACGCCCAGTCAGCGAAGCCACCGAGGCGACCGGCGCGCCCGACTCGTCCGACACCTGCAACGACACCTGCGACGACACCCCCTCGGGGTCGCCACGGACGATCCTGACCCGCAGCCGGCCGGAGGCCGGGCCGTGCAGCGAGACACCCGCCCACGAGAACGGCAGGACAGCGGCGTTCCCACCGATCCTGGCCGCGTGCAGCGCCGCGTCGAACACCGCCGGATGCAGCTGGAACCCGCCGCCGGCGTCGAGGTCGACGACGGCGAAGACCTCGTCCCCGCGTACCCAGGCCTCGCGCAGTCCACGGAACGCGGGCCCGTACGCGATGCCCGATTCCGCCATGCGCTCGTAGAAGTCCCGCACGTCGATCGGCTCGGCGTCCGGAGGCCACGCCATGGGCTCACCGGCGAGAGTCTGCGCCGTGAGGACTCCCGTTCCGTGCCGGATCCATGGCTCGTCGGTGCCGTCCGGCCGGGCGTACACGCTCACGGCCCGCCGTTCCCCCTCCGGCTCCTCAAGCTCGACACGCAACCGCGTCGCGTGTTCACCCCCGAGCACCAGCGGCGCCTCGATGGTGAACTCGGCCAGGTGCGGGTAGCCGGTCCGCTGTCCCGCGTGGAGTGCCAGCTCGACGAATCCGGTCCCGGGGAACAGGACGGAGCCGTGCACGGCGTGGTCGGCGAGCCACGGCTGCGACCGCGGCGACACCTTGCCGGTCAGCACCACCCGGTCTGACGACTGGAACGCCATGGCTGCCGTGAGCAGCGGGTGCTGGGCGCTGTCGAGCCCGGCGTCGGCGCTGTCGGCCGGCTCGGGAGGTCTGTTGTCCAGCCAGTAACGCCGGCGTTGGAAGGGGTAGGTGGGGAGGGAGATGGTTCGAGCGTTCGTGTCGGCGTAGTAGCGGTTCCAGTCGGGGGTGGTGCCGTTGACGGTGAGGTGTGCGAGGGCGGTGGTGATGGCTTGTGTGTCGGGTTGGTTGTGGCGGAGGGAGGGGGTTGCTGGGGTTGGGAGG
>DASUCK010000074.1:0-61951 GCA_036276095.1 Nonomuraea sp.
ACCTTCGCCTCGAACGAGTCCGGCGAGCCTCGGGTGATCGCGAAGGGCATCGTGAGCGGCGGCAGCGGCAAGGGTCTGATCTACCAGGACTTCGGTACGGCCTGGCGTGACTTCGGCCTCGAACCCGCCATCGGCTGATCACCGGGGGCCCACTGTCCCGGCCGTCCATGCCAACCGTTCGACTTCCCACTGACGTGCCCCGGCTTTCCTGGCCTGCCACTCCAGGCCGGGAAGGCGGCGATCCTGGCCTGCCAAGCGATTTCGGCGGGCCCGGTGGGCGAACAGGGTCACGCCATGGAGGGCCTCGCCCGTCACTGAACAGCACCTGAACGGTGTGCCGGCCCGGCGAGCCTGCCTGCGGCGAGGTGGTCGTGCAGGGCCGCGTGGCGGAACTGATAGACCGGGCCGACGGCGCGCAGCAGGCCCAGGCGGTGGGCGTCGTCGAGGAAGTCCATGAGGCGCCAGGGAAGTTGACCGGTCAGGGCCAGCCGCGCGATCGCGATGCTGCTTGCCAGCCACGCATGATGCCGTCCGATCACGAGGCCGCCGCAGAGGCCGCTCAAGAGTCCGCTCAAGGGCACGACCGAGGGCCAGACCCATGATCCGCTCCCGAGCCCGGTCGCTAGTTTGCCGAAACCGTTCACCAGCCCGAACACGAGCGCGGCCATGAGGCCGACCAGGGCCGCGCGAAGAAGAATGAGGGCTCTGTCGGCTCGCCAACTGGAGCGGGGAGTGCTGGTCGAGGTGAGGGTGGGCTCTTCGGCCCATTTGATCAGTCCGAGTGTCAGGGTGACCCCGAGCCCGAAGACGATCGCGATCACGACCGCGATCACGACCGCCGCCACGGTCGCGACCCCCAACCCGACCCTCACCCCGATCCCGGTCGCGCGTACGATCTCGCCCTGCTGCCCGAACGCGAGCAGGGTTCCGATCTCGTGCCCGAAGATGAGCACGACTGAGAGGCCGCCTCCGATCCCGGCTGCGCGGCCGGACGTGAGGTTGCCGCTGATGGAACGGAGGAGACGGGGCGTTTGTCCGCGCAGGCGGAGGTTGGCGTAGCCGGGAGTTTCGTCGACCCAGGACTTGCGGGCAATGCGCCCGACCACGAGTCCGGCCAGGACCCCGATCCAGGGCCCGCTCCCGATCCCGCCCCCGAACCCGACCACGGGCGCGGTCGCGAACCCGATCACGAGCCCGAACGCGAGCCCGGCCACTCGCCCGACCGTTGAGCGGATGCGCTCTGTGCTGCGGGCGATGCGCCACCAGGCGATGTCGCGGGTCGCGGCCGGAGGGAAGGCACGCGCCAGACAGGTCAGGTAGCGGCGGGTGGTGTCCGGGTCGAGCCGGTGCCGGGGCCGGAAGTGGTCGGCGGGGTCGGCGCTGGGTGGGCGATCGCGGATCAGGGCGGGGATGAGCCGGTCGAGCAGGTGGGCGCGCAGGGCGTCGGCGTCGTCGCCCAGAGGGCCGGTCAGCGGGGCGGGGTCGGCGCCGGGGGTCAGGTAGACGGTGCGGATCAGCCACAGGCCGAGCGGGGTGGCGGCCAGCCGGGTCAAGCCGGGCATGGCGCGGGATCGCAGCGCGGCCAGCGTTTGCGTCCAGGCGTCGGACGGGGCGGCGGGCAGGCAGGCGGTCAGGTAGTCGGCGGCGGCCTGCGGGGTGACGGGCTGGGGGACGATGACCGCGGCGGCGGTCAGCGGCCGGCCGGCCTCGCGGACGGCGGCGGTGAACTCGGTCCGGCGGCTGGTGAGGATGAGGTGGTCGCGGGCGGTCAGCGAGGCGTTGAGGGCGGCGATCACCTTGGCGCGGGCGGGTGCGAGGATTTCGTCCAAACCGTCCAGGACGGGCAGGATGTGGCCGCTTTCGGCCAGCGCGGCGGCGACGCCGGGGCCGAGCTGCGGGGCGGCCAGTGCCGGGTAGTCCTGGGCGAGGCGGACGGCGAGCCAGTCCTGCAGCCGGGGGTGGACGCCGGTGTCCCAGCCGGAGATCGGCAGCAGCACCGGCACCGGCACGATCTCCCCTTCGCCGGCGGCGGCCTGGGCGGCGGCGCGGGTGGCCAGCAACCGCAGCAGCAGCTGGATCGCCAAGGTGGTCTTGCCCATGCCCGCCCCGCCGGCGATGACCAGCCGCCGCCGGGTCAGGCCGCGGAAGGCGTCCGCCAAGGCCGCGATGTCGTTCATGCGGCCGGTCATCGTCAGCTCAGCGTCGGCGGTGATCAGGCGGGGCTGGCTCATCACCGTCTCATCGGCGATGAGCCGCCAACGCACCGGGATCGGTTCTGGATCGTCCAGCAGCCGGTGCCGGGCCTCGGCGCGCCACTGCCGTTCCACCAGACCGGCCAGCACGCGGGCTGCGGCGCCGACGGCCAGACGCGCTTCGTCCCCGCCGTCCCCGCCGACCCCGCTGGCCACGCCGACCACGCCGGCGGGGGTGACAGCGGGTGTGTCGCGCCGGGCCCAAGCGATCATCGCGCCCACCAGCATGGCCCCGGCCAGCGCCACGGCGACGACGTCGGCGAGGTTGACCTCGGCATCCGGTGTTCGCGCCCGCCAGACCGCGACCACCGCCACGCCCACCGCCACGACGGACACCACCGTGACGGCGATCCGCCATCCTTCCTTGCGTCTGCTCACGCCGCTATCGTCACCCTCGGCCGAGCAATCTGTCAGCGTAAGAACACGAATCGTGCCTGCGCGCATCATGCGGGGCAGGCCGTTCGCGGTCCGGGTGTTCGATGCGGTCGATGAGGGACCCTGCACACCCGGCAGGGGTATGGCCGTCGGGCGGATCGCTGCTAGCGTGCCGCGGATGAGTGGACGTGGAGTTCTCATCACCGGCGCCTCGCGAGGAATCGGGCGCGCGATCGCGGCGGCGTTCGCCGACCAGGGCGACCGCGTGGCGGTTCACCACCGTGACTCGGCCGACGAGGCGCGTAGCCTGCTCGGCGTGCTCCCCGGACGAGGCCACGCGGTGGTCCGGGCGGATCTGGCCGATCCGGAGGAGGTGCGGCGCATGGCCGACGAGGCGGCGGAGGCGCTCGGCCGGATCGATGTCCTGGTCAACAACGCCGGCGTCTTCTTCCACCACCAGATCACCGAGCTGACCTACGAGCAGTGGCGGACCGCCTGGCGGAAGACCCTCGACGTCAACCTCATCGGCGCCGCCAACGTCACCTGGTGCGCCGTCAGGCACATGCCGCCCGGCGGCCGCATCGTCAACGTCTCCTCGCGCGGCGCCTTCCGCGGCGAGCCGGAGGGCCCGGCGTACGGCGCGAGCAAGGCCGGGCTCAACGCCATGGGCCAGTCGCTGGCGGTCGCGCTCGCCCCGCACGGCATCGCCGTGGCGACCGTCGCGCCCGGTTTCGTCGAGACCGACATGACCAACGAGCACCTGAAGGCGCCGCGCGGCGACGCGATCCGGGCGCAGAGCCCGTTCGGCCGGGTGGCGCGGCCGGAGGAGATCGCCGCCGCGGTGGTGTATCTGGCCTCGCCGGCGGCCGAGTGGGCCAGCGGCGCCGTGCTCGACCTCAACGGCGCCTCCTATCTGCGGTAGTTCCACGCATTGTCATGATCTTCTCGATCTCGCTGCAAGCCCCTCGCAAGCGGCCCCTTCTAGGCTCGGTGCCCCGGCGGCCTGCGGGGCTGGGCGTACCGGCCGCCGGCCTGTATCTGACGCCTGCGGGGACGCTCTTATCTCCTTGAGGCGAGGGACCAGCGAACGGGAGAGCTCATGGCCGACACTCCGTTGACCGCGGACGACGTCCTGCGCATCGCGGCGTACAAGGACCGGAGCCCGGCGCTCGAGGCGATGGTCATCGCCTACGCCTACCACCGGGTCGCCGGCGACCTGGCCGCCCACCTGGGCAAGGACGCCAACAACTGGTACTGCTACGCGACCTGGACGTCCAAGGCGGTCGGCGAGAGCCTCGACCTCACCCCCGGCTCCCCGTTCATCGCCGGCTTCGGTGACCGGCTCGGCGTGCCGCGCCGCCTACGCCGGATCTTCCGCGCCGCCCTGCTCACCCTGCTCGGCCCCAGCTACGAGCTCGGCCTCGCGCTGGCCAACCGGGCGATCTTCCTGGAGACCGCCAGCCTCGCGGTCAATCTGTGGAACGACACACCCGACCGGTTCCTGCGGGTGAGCCCCGACTCCGACCTGACGCCGACGCCGCCGCAGTTCCTCACCGACCTGCTGGAGCGGGCCGACGCGCGCTACCTGCGCGACGCCGCGCAGCTCATGCTGGAGGCCAGGACGGCCACCGACCCGGCGACGCGGGCCGAGCTGATGCTGGGGGCCAACATCGCGTTGTCGGCGTACGAGCAGAAACGCGCCCAGAAGGCGCTGGAGCTGGTGCTCTACCGGCCGGTCAGGTGGCTGACGCGGGTGTCGTGGCGGTCGCTGCGCGCGCTGGTCACCCGCCGCCCGTTCCCCCGCTTCCGCCTGTACGCCGCCGGCCACGACGAGCAGCCCTGGCTCACCCGCAAGCTGGAGGACCTGTGGTCGGCCCTCTACACCCGCCACCTGTTCGCCGTGCGCACGCCGCTCAGCGACATCAAGGTCGGCCGGCCGCTGCGGCCTCCCCAGGGGGTGGACCAGGCGAAGGTGTGGGCGCCGATCCAGGACGAACGGGTGCGCAAGCTCGCCGAGGAGTTCGTCACCGAGGACCAGGAGGCGTCGACGGCCGGCGTGGCCAACTGGGTGTCCTACCCCGACCGCATGCGCTTCATCGTCAGCTACTTCCGCGTCTACCAGCACGTCAGCGCCCTCTACGACGCGCCGTTCGAGAAGCCGGTCGCCGACGGGCTCGCCGCCGAGATGGCGAAAGGGCTGGTGCCCCAGGCCGTCAGCGACCTGTTCAGGAACGACCCCGCCCTGCCCACCATCCGCCGCAGGGTCTACCGCTACCCGACCGAGAGCGACCCCGACGCGTACGAGATGGCGCGCTTCGACTTCGAGCCGTTCCTGGAGGCGATCCGGCTTGACTCCGGCGACTAGTCAAGGAAGTCCCTGGTGATCTCACGGGCCTGGAGCAACCCGCGCAGCTTCGCGAAACACCGCGCCCGGGTGGGCCCGATGCTCCCGACCGGCCTGCCCAGGCGGCGGGCCACGTCCACGTAGTGCGGCTCGGAGGTTTCCGTGAGCGCCCTGAACAGGACCCGCTGCGCGGCTGGCAGCTCCTCGACCAGCTGGTCGAGGGTGCCGGCCAGCCAGCTTCTGGCCAGCTCTCTGTCGACGTCGTCGGTGCCGCCCAGCATGTCGAGGTCGGGGGTGCAGATCTCCTTGGTCTTCCTGGTGAGCTTCAGGCACTCGCGGAAGGCGATCGTGGCCAGCCAGCCGGCCATGCGCTGCCCGTCCTCGACGCTCCTGAGGTTCTGCCAGGCCAGCAGCCAGGTCGTCTGCAGCACGTCCTGGGCGTCCTCGTGGCCGAGCCGGAAGCGGCGGATGCGCGCCTTCAGCATCGGGGTGAACTCCTCGACGAGGCGCTCCCACGCGCCGGTCTCGCCGGCTTGCGCGGCGGCCACGAGGGCGGCCGTGTCAGGGCGGTCAATGGTCTCCACTTGCATCGCTGACTCCTCACCGGTCCGGACTCTCGTGGGGTCGCTCCCGGCCGGCACACCAACGCTCGTCCCGACGACCCGCCGGTGCTGTCTCGGACGTGACAGTCCGGGTGTGCTTCTCGTCACATTCGCGACACGGGAGAGATCGCTTACCGCGTGCTGCCCGGGGGCCGATCGCGGCCTAAAGTTCTTGCATGAACGGGCGCAGCGGGGCTCCACACGACGTTCAGCCGGTCGCCGCCGTGCTGGCGGAGACCCCGCTGTTCCGCGTACTCGGAGAGGGCGGCATCCAGACCGCGGCGCGGGCCGGCCTGGCCCGCCGCTACCGCCCCGGACAGATCATCTTCCACCAGGGAGACCCAGGAGAGTCTCTCCACGTCCTGCTGGACGGGCTGGTGAAGGTCGTGTTCACGACCGAGCACGGCGACGAGATCGTGCTCAACATGCTCAGCAGGGGCGACACCTTCGGCGAGATGGCGCTGCTGGACGGCTCGCCGCGCTCGGCCTCGATCGTGACCGTGCGGCCTTCGTGGGTGTTCGCGCTGCCGAGGGCCCGGCTGCTGGAGCTGATGCGCGAGCATCCGGGCCTGGCCGACGAGTTCCTGCGCATGCTCGGCCACATGGTGCGCAGGCTCACCGGGCAGGCGGCCGACCTGGCCTTCCTCGACCTGGGCGGCCGGCTGTCCAAGCTGCTGCTGCAGCTGGCCGACAAGCACGGCAGCACCGAAGGCGTGGTCGATCTGCCCGGCCTGACGCAGTCCGACCTCGCCGCGCTGATCGGCGCGACGCGGCCGGCGGTCAACCGGGCGCTGCAGTCGCTGGTGTCGAGGAAGCTCATCGCCATCGAGGGCCGGACGATCACGCTGCTGGACCTCGCCGCCCTGCGCAGGCGGGGCGGGCTCTGACCGGATCTGGAGTACGGGATTCATGAACGATCGCAACGGCGCCGAGGAGCGCTGGCCGGAGGAGCGATTCCGGCGCCTGAGGCAGACGGCTGACCCGGAGATCGACGAGGTGGTGATCCGCTACCTGAAGGAGCAGCCGGCGGGCAGCGGCCCGCTGGAGCTGGTCAAGGCGGTGGTGGCGGAGCTGGGGGAGGCCAAGCGGGAGGCCCGGGCCCCCTCGGGCGAGCCGCCCGCGTCGAAGATCTTCGAGGCGCTCGACTTCGCCAAGGAGCTGCCCGGCTGGGGCGGTGACGCCGAGCTGCTGGCCAGGGGGCAGTCGGTGTTCGCCGACTACGGGCTCTACCAGGCGGCGGCGCTGTTCTGCAAGTGCCTGCCGATGGCGTACGTCGAGGTGTCCAGCGCCAAGGTGCTGGCCGGGGTGTCGCAGCTGGCCACCCACAGCCTGACCCGGCGGGTGGCCGAGACCGGGCAGATGCTGGTCGACGTGATGGGGCTGAGGGCCACCGGCAGCCTGCTGCCCGGCGGGCCCGGCCACACCACGGCGATCGGGCTGCGCATCCTCCACTCGTTCGTCCGCGCGCTGGTCGACGAGCGGTTCGGCGACCGGTGGGACACCGCGGCGCACGGCCCGCCGGTCAACCAGGAGCTGCTGCTGGCCACGATCTTCGACTTCTCCGTGGTCACCTGGGAGGCCCTGGAGACCATGGGGGTGAGGCTGACGGCCGAGCAGCGCGCCGCCCACCTCTACACGTGGAGCGTGTTCGGCCACCTGATGGGTGTGCAGGCGTGCCGGGAGGGCCCGCTCACGCTCGACGACGTGGTGCCGGTCAGCGAACGCCTCGGCCGCCTCTACGAGTCCAGCCCCGAGGGCCGCCTGCTCATGGCCACGCTGCTGGCGGAGATGGAGGAGTTCATGCATCTCGGCTGGCGCAAGCTGCCGCGCAGCCTGGTGCACTGGGTCTTCCGCGACGCGAAGCACGGCGCCGACCGGGTGCCCGAGCTGCTCGGCGTGCCGCCGGCGGCGTGGTGGTGCACCGCGCTGTTCACGGCGGCGCGGGCGCTGCACGAACGCGCGTGGCTCGGCCGGCCGGTCGACGCCGTGGTGCGCTGGCTGGTCCGCAGGGCCGGGCGGCACATCGTGGTCGCCCTGGTCGACCGCCACTCCGGCGGGCAGGCGCCGTTCCGCGTCCCGCCCGAGCTGGCCCGCGCCTGGCGGATCAGGCAGTCGAGGGCCGCCGTGAAGTCCCGCGAGATCCGGCGTGGCGTCCGGCAGAATGTGCGGAAGAAGGTACGAGCGCCCGCGAAGGGACTGCGCGCGTGACCGCCCCTCACGAACCAGGCACACTGTCCACGGCCACGATCCTGTTCACCGACGTGGTGAGCTCCACCGCGCTGCGGATCAGGCTCGGCGAAGAGCGGGCCGACGTCGTCTTCCGCCGCCTCTACCAGCTGCTCCACTCCGTGGTGACGGCGAGCGGCTCGACGTTCACCAAGAGCCTGGGCGACGGGCTCATGGCCGTGTTCGAGTCGGCCACCGCGGGGCTCGACGCGATCATCGCCGTCGAGCAGGCGGTGGCCGAGGAGAACGAACGCGCGCTGGAGAAGATCTCCATCAAGGCCGCGCTGGCCGCGGGCGACGTGTGCTGGGGCCACGACGACGTCAGCGGGCTGCCGACCGTGGAGGCGGCCCGGCTGGTGGCGATCGCCGAGGGCGGGCAGGTGCTCTGCACCGACCTGGTGCGCCGGCTGGCCCAGGGGCGCAGCCGGCACGAGTTCAAGGACCTCGGGCGGCTGCCGGGCAAGGGGCTGCGGGAGCCGCTGCACACGTACGAGCTGCACTGGCAGACCGCCGACCACCACCAGAGCGGCGGCCTGCCGACCTGGCTCGACAGCGGGCACGTGCTGCCCTTCGTCGGGCGCGGACAGGAGCTGCGGGAGCTCGACGGCGAGCTGTCGGCGGCCGAGTCCGGCAGCGGGCTGGTGATCCTGCGGGGCGATCCGGGGGTGGGCAAGACCCGGCTGGCGTCCATGGTGGCCGAGCAGGCGCTCAAGCGGCAGTTCACGGTGCTCGCGGGGCGGTGCACCGACCCGGCGCGGCAGGCGTACGAGCCGATCGCCGGCGCGGTGGAGCGACTGGCCCGCACCTCGCCCGCGCTGCTCCTGCGGGCCGGGGTCGACCAGCGGTGCGGCCAGCTCGTCCGGATCGCCCCGTCGCTCGCGGCGCCGCCGCTGTCCTTGCAGGTGCCGCCGGCCACCGAGCCGGTCTCCGAGCGCTACCACCTGATGGCCGCCGCCCGCACCCTCATCGAGCGGCTGACGACGGTGCGGCCCGTCCTGCTGGTGATCGACGACCTGCAGTGGGCGACGCTGGAGTCGCTGCAGATGCTCCAGGCCCTCATGTTCGACGCCGACGCCCTGCCCCTGCTCGTCCTGGCCACCTCGCGCCCGGTGCCGGTCGAGTCGGCCATGCCGGACTTCCACAAGCTGACCGCCGGCGGCCGGGTCGTGCAGGTGCCGTCGTTCGGCCTGGAGGAGGTCTCCGACGTGCTGTCGGAGGTGCGTCCCGGCGGTGACGCCGAGCTGCTCCACCGCATCACCGGCGGCAACGCGTTCCTGATCACCGAGGTGGCCAGAGAGCTGGCCGCGGGCAAAGACCTCGACGCGCTCTCCGTCCCCGACTCGGTCACCCGCGTGGTGCTGGCCCGCCTCGCCCAGCTCCACCCCGACGCCCGCGAGCTGGTCAGTCTGCTGGCCGTGGCCGAGCGCATGGAGTCGGCGGAGCTGCGGCTCGGGCTCGGCGCCGACGAGGCGCGGTTCGTGGCCGCCGTCGAGGAGGCGATGGGCGCCGGCCTGGTCACCATGTCCAGCCGCGGCACCTGCCGGTTCTCCCACGAGCTGACCAGGAACGCGTTGTACGCCACGCTCTCCCCGCCGCGGGCCGCCCTGCTCCACGGGCGGGTCGCCGACGCGCTGTGCCGGGCGGACCCGAAGGCGATGGAGTCCCGGCCGTACGTGGTGGCCGCCCACCTGGTGGCCGCCGCCGAGCAGGGCCGCGACCCGGCACGGGTGGGCGCGGCGGTCGGCGCGGCGGTGCGCGCCGCCGAGCACGCGCTGGAGGGGCTGGCCCACCGCGAGGCCGTCAGCTGGTACCAACGGGTGCTCCACCTGCTGGAGGGCTTCCCCGGCGCCACCCCCGAGCGGCGCGCGGAGCTGCTGGTGGAGTGCGGGCGGGCGATGTGGCTGGCCGGCCACCCCGACGCCCGTCAGACCCTCGCCGCGGCGGCCGACCTGGCCAGGGAGTGCGGGCGCGGCGACCTGATCGTCATCGCCGCGCTCGGCGGCGACCGCGGCTTCACCAGCATCTCGGCCGCCCCCGACCAGCAGCGCATCGCGTTGCTGACCGAGGCGAGGCGCCTGGTCGACTCCACCGACGTGAGCACCAGAGCGCTGCTGGCCGCCCACCTGGCCGCCGAGCTGATCTGGGCCGCCGACGGCGAGCGGCGCTTCGCGCTGAGCGACGAGGCGGTGGCCCTGGCCCGCAAGTGCGGCGACCCGCGCACGCTCGCCCTGGTGCTGTGCCTGCGCAGCCTGACCATCATCCCCGCCGACCCGCTCCGCCAGCGCCACCGCGACGGTGACGAGATGCTGGAGGCGGCCCGCCGCACCGGCGACGACCTGGCGCTCTTCCACGCGTACGTGCAGCGCACCCCTCCCGTGCTCGACACCGGCGACGCGGCCACCGCCGCCACGCTGCTCGACCAGGCCGACCGGCTCGCCCACCGGCTGGCGCAGCCGCACCTCCACTGGCTGGTCGGCTACTCCAGGGCCGGCCTGACCCTCATGCAGGGCGACCTGGCCCAGGCCGAGGCGGAGGCCACGGCCGCGCTGCGGCTCGGGTCGGAGATCGGCCGCCGCCTGGAGGCCGTGGCGATCTTCGCCGAGCAGATCGCCGAGATCAGGCGGCTGCAGGGCCGGCTGTGGGAGCTGCGCGACCGGCTCCGCCGCTCGGCCGAGGCGCCCCGCGTCGACCCCGTGCACGCGGTGCTGCGCTACCTGTGCGAGCTCGACGACGAGGAGGCCGGCCCGCTGCTCGACCGCATCCTCGCCACGCAGGGCGCGGTGCCGCCGCGTACGATGGCCCACCGGCCCGCGCTCGACAACCTGGCCGTGGCCGCCTGCCGCCTGGGCCGCGCCGGCCTGGCCGGGCAGCTGTACGCCTCGCTCTCCGGCGAGGGCGAGACCTTCGGCCACAGCACGGTCGCCCACCCCTGCGGCCACCACTACCTGGCCCACCTGGCCCTCACCATGGGCGACCCCGCGCGCGCCGCCGAGCACTTCGAGGCGGCCGCCGAGGTGCACGAGCGGCGCGAGGTGCCGCTCATGCTCGCCGAGTCCCTGCTCGACTGGGCCGACCTGCTGGACGGCGGCGAAGTGAGCGGCCCCAAACCGGCCGACCTGCGCGAATGGTGCGCCACGCTGCTGTCCGGCCGTGGCGCCCTGCTGCTCGACCGCCGGCTGCGGTGACTCACTCCTTCACCACGATCCGGCTGAGCACCACGAACCCGCCGAGCGCCCCCGCGGTGCCGGCGGCGGTCGTGGTGGTGAGGTTGACCACGAGATCGTAGGTGCCGGCGACGAGCCGGCCGCGCATCGGGACGGAGGCGGTGTACCGGCCCGAGCCGGGGGTGAAGGTCAGCTCCACCGGGGGTGAGGGGTGCCGCGACTCGCCGCCGCCCACCAGGTCGGCGATGATCTCCACGTGCCAGCAGCCGGCCAGCCAGTCGACGAGTTCCCCGGTGACCTCCCAGCTCACGTCCACGGTCCAGCCCTCGCTCCGCCGTACGACGGTGGTGGGCTGCGCCCCGGGGTCCACAACCTGGCCGTGGAGGGTGCCGGCCAGCTGCTCGGCCGGTACCTTCATCACTTGGAACTCTCCGGTTGCCATCGGCTCTCCTCTCCGGGGTGGGACCAGGTCCCCGTGTGAAGGGCAGAGCGGTGACGGCCGCCGCTAGATACGAATCGTTTCTACGGAGAATGCCGGATTTTGGTCAGACTCCGCCGATCATGACGAGGTCGGCGGGGCCGGCCGTGACGATCGTCTCGTTCCCCTAGCGGAGGCGTACGAGGTCGGGGCCGAGGCCCTCCACCCCGCCCGCGCCGAGCAGCTGCACGGTCCGTACGAGCTCGGCGTGCAGCAGGTCGAGCACCCGCCGCACGCCGGGCTCGCCGCCGGCCATCAGCCCGTACAGGTAGGCGCGGCCCACGAAGCAGGCCCGGGCGCCCAGGGCGACCGCGGCGGCCACGTCCGCGCCGCTGCGGACGCCGCCGTCCAGGAACACCTCCGTGCGGTCGCCGACCGCCGCCGCCACCTCGGGCAGCAGCTCCAGCGGGGTGGGGGAGCGGTCGAGCTGCCGGCCGCCGTGGTTGGACACGACCAGGCCGTCGACGCCGACCGCGGCCAGCTCCTTGGCGTCGTCGACCCGCTGCACGCCCTTGACCAGCAGCCGGCCCCGCCACGCGGACCTGATCCACTCCAGGTCCGCGACTGTCACCGAGGGGTCGAACATCAGGTTGGTGATGCCGGCCAGGTCGGCCGGCGCGCCGTCGACCGTCGCGAACCGCAGCGGCTCGCTGGTGAGGAAGTCGAACCACCACGCCGGGCGGCCCACCGCCTGCAGCACGCTGCGCCAGCGCAGCGCCGGCGGGATCGTCAGGCCGTGGCGCACGTCGCGCAGCCGGGCGCCCGCCACCGGCACGTCCACCGTCACCACCAGCACGTCCATGCCGGCCTCGCGGGCCCGCGCGAGCGTCTCCAGGGTGCGGGAGCGGTCGCGCACCACGTACAGCTGGAACCAGTTCCACCCGCCGGGCGCGGCCTCCGCCACCTCCCCGGCCGTCGTGGTGCCCATGGTCGACAGCGTGTACGGCACCCCCGCCCGCTCCGCCGCCCTGGCCACGGCCCGCTCGCCGGCTCGGTGCATCATCCTGGTGAAGCCGGTGGGGCCGAGCACGACCGGCATCGCGATCCGCCGCCCCAGGATCTCGACGGCGGTCGGCGCCTCCGCGACGTCCCGCAGCACCCGAGGCCGGAACTCCACCCGGCCGAACGCCTCCACCGCCCGCGCCACCGACCGCTCGCCCTCGGCCGCGCCGTCCACGTAGTCGAACACCATCCGCGGCGCCCGCCGCATGGCCAGCCTCCGCAGGTCGTGTACGTCGGCCGCCGCGGCCACCCGCCGCGCCCTCGACCAGCGCGGTCTGCCGGGCAGCACCTCCCGCAGCTCCCGCCACCGAGGCAGGCGCCGTGGCTCCCGGTCGTGCGCGTCGATGCCCAGGACGCTACCAGCTGAGGCCCAGGACGCCAGCGGCTACGGTGAGGGGCGTGATCGAGCTGATCGACGGCTGGGGCGCGCTGGCGGGCGGCTCGGCGGCGGCGCGGGCCGTCGGCGCGGAGCTGATCGCCCGCTGGTCCGAGCCCCACCGCCGCTACCACGACCGCGCCCACCTGACCGCCGAGTCGCGCCTGCCCCGCTGTGGAACCCCCGCCTCTACCGCACCGCCCTGGCCCATGACCTGTGGGAGCGGCGCGCCCGCGGGAACCTGTCCGCGGAGCTGTCCGCGCTCACGCCGCGCGGCCCGGCCAGTCGGGCGGATCGATGAGAGCGGATCGAGGAGAACGGTCACGACGTCAAGGGCAGGACGCGTCCCCGTACCCCGATCTCGCTCAGGTCGGGCACCACGACGCCGGCGCCGTGCGCGCGCAGCTCGGCCGGGTCGCCGCCCTCCCCGACGACCCCCACCACCAGACCGAAGCCGCCGTCGCGGGCCGCCCGCACCCCGGGCAGCGCCGCGTCGACCACCGCGACCTGCGGCGGCGTCCGGTCCAGGCGGCGGGCCGCCTCCAGGAACAGGGCGGGGTCGGGCCGCCCCGGCAGGTTCATCAGCGCGGCGTCGTTGCCGTCGATCAGCACGTCGAACAGGTGGGAGACACCCGCCGAGTTCACCAGCTTGCCGCCGTGCAGGCTGGCCGAGACGGCCGCGGTGCGGGCGCCGCGCTGCCGGAGCGCGTGCAGGAGCGCGACGGTGGCCGGGAAGGCGGCGACGCCGTACTTGTCCACCTGCGCCATGAAGCCGAGGTCCTTGGCCAGGCCGAGGCCGTGCACGGTGGGCGCGCCGGGCTCGTCGTCGGCCGCCCCCTCGGGCAGCGTGATGCCGCGGGAGGCCAGGAACGTGCGGATGCCGTCCAGCCGCGGACGGCCGTCCACGTGCCGCAGGTAGTCGTCGCGGATGTCGAACGGCGCCGAGCGGCCGCGCAGGAATTCGTCGAAGACGTGCTTCCAGGCGGCCGCGTGCCCGCGGGCGGTGTCGGTGACCACCCCGTCGGTGTCGAACACGACGGCGCTGATCCTGGTGAGGTCGATGAGTGGCTCGCTCACACAGCGAACGTAGCCCTTTCACGGCCCCGCTACCAGGCGACGGGCAACTCCTTGATGCCGTGGACGATGGCGAGCTCGCGGAAGGGGACCTCGCCGGCCACCCGAAGCGTGGGGAAGCGGCGGAGCAGGGCGGGGAAGGCGATGCGCATCTCCATCTGCGCCAGCGGCGCGCCGACGCAGCGGTGGATGCCGTGCCCGAACGCCAGGTGCGAGACGTCCCGGCCGGGCCGGATCTCGTCGGCGTCGTCGCCCATGGCGGCCGGGTCGCGGTTGGCGCCGATGAGCGAGCACAGCACCAGCTCGCCCTTCTTGATCGGTGTGCCGTGCAGCTCCAGGTCGTCGCGGGCGAACCGCGGGAAGGCCACCTGCACGACCGACATGAAGCGCAGCAGCTCCTCGACGACGTCGTTGACGTGGCCGTCGACCTCGCGCACCTTGGCGGCCTGCTCGGGGTGGCGCAGCAGCCAGAGCGTGCCGAGCGCGAGCATGCTGGTGCTGGTGTCGTGTCCGCCGGTGAGCAGGCCGTCGGCCATGCTGGCGAGGGTGCGGTCGTCCAGCTCGTCGCCGTGGTCGCGGATCAGCTGCCCCAGCAGGCCCTCGCCGGGGTTCAGCCGCTCCCTGGCGACCAGCTCCGTCAGGTACGTCATCGCGTCGTTGATCGCCTGCAGCGACGCCTCGGGGCCGGCGGTGAAGTCGAACCGGTCCTTGCTGAGCTTCACGAAGTCGGCGCGCTCGTCGTAGGGGACGCCCAGCAGCTCGCACACCACCAGCGAGGGGATGGGCAGCGCGAACTCCTGGAAGAGGTCGACGGGCATGCCCTCGGCGCCCTTGGCCTCGATGCGGTCGAGCGCCTCCTCGACCATGGCCTCGATGCGCGGCTCCAGCCTGCGCAGGCGGCGTACGGTGAACTCCGGCGTCAGGAAGCGGCGCAGCCGGGTGTGCTCGGGCGGGTCGCGGAAGCCCAGGCCGCCCGGGTCCTCCTGGTTGGAGCCGAGGCCGATCACGCCGGCGAAGTCGTTGCTGAAGCGCTCGTGGTCGCCGAGCACCGCGCGGACGTCCTCCCAGCGGGTGACGAGGTACACGGTCTGGCCGCCGGGGATCTCCATGGGGTAGACCGGGTGCTCGGCCCGGATGCGCGCGAGTTCGGCCGTGGGGTCGAACTCGTCGCGCATGAACTGGACGAGCGGGAACTCATTGTCTGACATCGATATCCGTCCTGCTGGGATACATCGCACTTCTTGGGATAAATCCCTCGTCAGATGGTCCCATCCTGAGGGGGTGTTCAGGGCCCTCCGAAAGGACGAAATTTCCTCTCACCCGTGGGGCGGCCGATGTCACGGTCGTCCTCGCGGTCGCTCATACGCCGGCCGGGCACCCCGTCACCTCCGTCGGCGGCGGTCCGGTGCGGTCACGGGCGAAGTGCGGGGGCCCCGGCAGCGGCGCCTCGGCCGCCAGCGACGGCGGCGCCGGCTTGGGGCGCCGCGGTTCCCGTACCCCGCCCGGCGGGTCGCCGGAAGGGGGATCGGGGGGAGGGCCGTCGTCTCCCGGCCAGTGCGACTCTCCAGGCCCGAACCCGGGCCGCCAGGCGGCCTCGCCGCGAGGAAGGACCCGCCGCTTACGCGATCTTCTGCTCACGACCCCTCCTCTCGCCCCCATTGTGCGCTCGCACCCCCGCCCCGGCCAGCCTCCGGACCCGACGTCCTCTCCCGGTCGGCGCCACAGGTCCGGGCGCCCTCCTGGGGCGCGCCCCTCGTCGTCGGCCCCGGCCCCCACCCGGCCCGTACGGGCGGTCGCTTCTGACTCTCTGTAAAGGCAAAAGGTGGTGAAGGTGTGATTCTTGGGCAAACCGGGGCGGCGGGTGCCGTTTGGCGTACAAGATGGCGACATTCTGCGATGATCTCGTCGCGTAGAGCCGGAGCCAGAGCCATCACGGATAGTGACAGATGCCGACATTCGAGGAAATAGCCGCCTTCGTCACCGAGAAGCCGCTCGCCACGGCGGTCATCACGCTGCTCAGCCTGATCGGGCTGGTGATCGCGTTCTTGGTCGTCAGGATCGTCTGGAAAGCCGTCGCCTGGCTGTTCGCCAGGTACGTCGCCGCCCGCCCCGTCGAGGACGTGCTGACGATCGTGGCCGCCTCCATCGCCACGGGCGTGTCCGCGCAGGGCATGTGGCGCTTCTCCGAGGACATCCTGGGCCTCGACGGCCCCCTGCGGCTGCTGTTGTTCGCGTTCATCGAGGTCGCGATCATCACCAGCGCCGTCCGCGCCCGCCGCAACATGCGCGAGAACTTCTCGGCCGGCATCGACGGCATCGCCGTGTGGGCGCTGACCTGCCTGACCGCCGTCCTGTCCAGCATGGACGCCCGCAGCCTGCCCGAGGCGGTGTTCCGGCTCGCCGCCCCGCTGGTGGCCGCCTGGCTGTGGGAACGCGGCATGGCCATCGAACGCCACCGCATCCGCGGCACCGGCCGCATCAACTGGCGGCTCACCCCCGAGCGGCTGCTGGTCAGGGTCGGGCTCGCCGAGGTCAGCGACCGTACGGCCAGCGAGGTCGACGCCCACCGCCGGCTCACCCGCGTCGCGCTGGCCGCCAAGCGGGCCAAGGCGCTGCGCGAGGCCGGCGCCCCCGACCGCAAGATGCGCGCCGCGCTGGCCAAGCTCGACAAGGCCATGGACCAGGCCGTCGAGCACACCGGGCTGGCCGTCGACCCGGCCCGCCAGGAGGCGCTGCTGGCCCAGATCGCCGCGCTGTACAACACCACCGCGCTCATCGACGCCGACCCCCGCGTCCCCTGGGAGCGCGACGCCGAGCAGCACCCGGTGCCCGCCCGCCCCGCGCTGCCGCCCGCCCTGGCCGAACTGGTCGAGGACGAGGACGAGGACGTCGAGGTGCTCGACACCAGCCCGCAGGTCGTCTCCACCGCCGAGCGCGCGGCGCTCATGCGGGCCGCCCGCGTGTACTGGGACCGGCAGATCGCCAAGGGCATCGTCCCGCGTACGGTGGACATCGCCCAGGAGATCGGGATCTCGCTGGCCACGGCCCGCGAGTACCGCGCCCTGTGGAAGCTGGAGCCGCAGGCGCACGCCCTCATCGAGGCGCTGTACCAGCAGCACGGCATCGTCGACACCGGCGCCTTCCCCGCCATCGGCGCCGACGGCAGGGTCCTGACCACGAAGTCCTGACCAGCCCGGGGGAGAGCAGGCTTGCGCGAACGCACGCTGGAACGCGTCAGGAAGCTCCTGGCCAAGGCCGAGCGCACGGACAACGAGCACGAGCGGGCCACGTTCATGGCGGCGGCGTCGGCGCTGATGGCCAGGCACGGCATCGACAGCCTGCCGCCCGCCGGCACCCGCCAGGTGCCCGGCGACCGCGTCGTCATCCTGCCCGACCCGTGGGCGAAGGAGAAGGCGCGCCTGGTCAGCCTGGTGGCGCAGGCCGTACGCTGCCGGCCGCTGCTGATCGGGCGGGGCGAGGGCGGTCAGCGGGTGCATGTGTTCGGGTTCGCGGCCGACCTGGAGCGGGCCGACCTGCTGGCCACGTCGCTGCTGCTGCAGATGGCCTCCGGCCTGGCCCGGGTGCGCCCGCCGGAGGGCGTGACCGCCGTCCGGGCGTACCGGCGGTCGTGGCTGCTGGGCTTCACCGACGAGGTCTACCGCCTGCTGTGCGCGGCCGAGTCGCGCGCCGAGGCGGCGTCGGCGGGCACGGGCGCCGAGCTCGTCCTGGCCGACCGCCGCGCCGAGGTGGAGCGCGCCGTCGCGGCCCACTACCCCGACATCAGGATGAGCGTCCCCCGCACCAGCGGCACCGGCTACCGCGCCGGCGTCACCGCCGCCCGCCACGCCGACCTGGGCCGCACCGGAATGCCCGCCCACGCGGCCCGCGAGCTGACCTGACCGGAAGGCCGGGAAGGCGCCGGTCGTTCGGCGGGGTAGGGCCCTTTCCGGAGATCGGCCCGGCGGGGCGCTCGCCTCGGAACAGGCGCGGCGGCCGGTCAGCCGAGGGCCGCCGACACCAGGGAGCGGGCCTCCTCCTGGACCTTCGTCAGGTGGTCGGGGCCGCGGAAGGACTCGGCGTAGATCTTGTAGACGTCTTCGGTGCCGGAGGGGCGGGCGGCGAACCAGGCGTTCTCGGTGGCGACCTTCACCCCGCCCAGCGCGGCGCCGTTGCCGGGGGCCGACGTCTGCACCGCCGTGATCGGCTCGCCGGCCAGCGACGACGCCGTCACCTGCGCCGCCGACAGCTTCCCGAGCACGGCCTTCTCCTCGCGCGTGGCCGGGGCGTCGACCCGCGCGTACGCGGGCTCCCCGAACCGCCTCACCAGCTCCGCGTAATGAGCGCTCGGCGACGTGCCGGTGACGGCGAGGATCTCGGAGGCCAGCAGCGCCAGGATGATGCCGTCCTTGTCGGTGGACCACACCGACCCGTCGCGCCGCAGGAACGACGCCCCCGCGCTCTCCTCCCCGCCGAACCCGAGCGACCCGTCCAGCAGCCCGGGCACGAACCACTTGAAGCCGACGGGCACCTCGTACAGCCTCCGGCCCAGCGCCGCGGCCACCCGGTCGATGACGCCGCTGCTGACCATGGTCTTGCCGACCCCGGCGGCGGCCGGCCAGCCGTCGCGGTGGGTGTAGAGGTAGGAGATGGCGACGGCGAGGTAGTGGTTGGGGTTCATCAGGCCGCCGTCGGGGGTGACGATGCCGTGGCGGTCGGCGTCGGCGTCGTTGCCGGTGGAAATATCGTAGGTGTCGCGGTTGGCGATCAGCGACGCCATCGCGTACGGCGACGAGCAGTCCATCCGGATCTTGCCGTCCCAGTCGAGCGTCATGAACCGCCACGTCGGGTCGACCAGCGGGTTGACCACGGTCAGGTCGATCCGGTGCCGCTCGGCGATCTCCCCCCAGTACGCCACGCTCGCCCCGCCCAGCGGATCTGCCCCGACGCGCACCCCGGCCGCCCTGATCGCGTCGAGGTCGACCACCGAGGGCAGGTCGTCGACGTAGGAGCCGAGGAAGTCGTAGCGCCCCGACCTGGACCGCGCCGCCGCGTACGGGATCCGCCGCACCCCGTCGAGCCCGGCCGCGAGCAGCCGGTTGGCGCGGTCCTGGATCCACCTGGTCGCGTCGGTGTCGGCGGGACCGCCGTTCGGCGGGTTGTACTTGAAGCCGCCGTCGGCCGGCGGGTTGTGTGACGGCGTGATCACCACGCCGTCGGCCAGCCCCGACCGGCGGCCCGCGTTGTGCCGCAGGATCGCGTGGGACACGGCCGGCGTGGGCGTGTAGCCGTCGCGGGAGTCGATCAGCACCTCGACGTCGTTGGCCGCGAACACCTCCAGCGCCGACACCCGCGCCGGCTCCGACAGCGCGTGCGTGTCGACGCCCAGGAACAGCGGCCCGTCGGTGCCCTGCTCACGCCGGTATTCGCAGATGGCCTGGCTGGTGGCCAGGATGTGGCCCTCGTTGAACGCCGTCTTGAGCGCCGACCCCCGGTGACCGGACGTGCCGAACGCGACCCGCTGCTCCGCCACCTCCGGATCGGGGCGGAGGGCGTAGTAGGACGTCACCAGCCGGGCGACGTCGACCAGGTCGGCGGGCTGGGCCGGGTGTCCTGCGCGTTCGTGGGTCATGCAGGCCACTTTACAAATCAGTCCCGGCGCGGCGGGTGACCGCACACCGGTGCGGGAAGTACATTCGCGTCAGCCACCAGAATGGAGTTCTGTTTCCATGCGTTACGGATATTTCCTGCGCGAGACCCAGGGACTCGACCCGATCGGCGACCTCCGCGACCAGATCGCCCAGGCGGCCGCGGACGGCTACAGCTCCGCCTGGCTGTCCCACATCTTCGGCCTCGACGCCATCACCGCCCTGGCCGCCGCCGGCGCCGGCGGCCCCGGGATCGAGCTCGGCACCGCGGTCGTGCCGACGTACCCGCGCCACCCGGCCGTGCTCGCCCAGCAGGCCATGACCGCCAACGCCGCGCTCGGCGGGCGGTTCGCGCTCGGCATCGGCCTCTCCCACCAGATCGTCATCGAGAACATGTACGGCCTCAGCTTCGAGCGCCCCGGCCGCCACATGAAGGAGTACCTCGACATCCTCGTCCCCGCCGGCCGCGGCGAGCCGGTCACGTACGACGGCGAGACCCTCAAGGCCGACATCAAGCTCACCGGCCCGGGAGTGGGCTTCCCCGTGCTCGTCGCCGCGCTCGGCCCGCGCATGCTCAGGCTGGCCGGCACCGTGGCCGACGGCACCGTCCTGTGGATGACCGGCCCCAAGACCATCGCCGGCCACATCACCCCCACGATCACGGCGGCGGCCGCCGAGGCCGGCCGCGAGCCCCCGCGCATCGTCTGCGCCCTGCCCGTCTGCGTCACCGACGACGCCGCCGCCGCACTCGACCGCGCGAACCAGATCTTCGAGATCTACGGGCAACTGCCGTCGTACCGTGCCATGCTCGACAGGGAAGGCGCCGCGAACCCCGGCGACGTGGCCATCGTGGGCGACGAGGAGACCGTGCTCGCCAAGCTGCGGGAGCTGGAGCGGGCCGGGGTGACCGATTTCGTGGCCTCCGTGTACGCCGAGAGGGAACGCACCCGGAATCTGCTGATCGGCGCGGCGAAGGGCTGATCGGGAGACATCTCAATAAACTCCGGCAAGGTGAAGGGCGTGCTGCACGGCATCGATGTGTCCAACTGGCAGGGGTCCGTCGACTGGGCCGATCACGCGGACGAGGGAGTGGCCTTCGCCTTCGCCAAGGCGACCGAGGGCGGCGACTACGTCGACAAGTGGTTCGCGCGCAACTGGAACGGCATGCGCGAGAGCTGGATCGTCTGCGGCGCGTACCACTTCGCCCGCCCGGAGGGCGACCCCATCGCGCAGGCCCGCCACTTCCTGGCCACCCTCAGGTCGGCCGGCGGGCTGCGTAAGGGCGACCTGGTGGCGCTCGACCTGGAGGCCGGCGACGGGCAGCGCCCCGAGCGGGTCGCCAGGTACGCGCGCCGCTGGTGCCACTACGTCGAGCGGCACGGCCGGGTGCGGCCCTTCATCTACACGTTCCACTCGTTCGCGAACAACGGCAACTGCGCCGGCCTGGCCGAATACCCGCTCTGGATCGCAGCTCCCGAAGAGCCCCGCGGCCGCCCGCTCGTGCCCCGGCCCTGGCGCGACTGGACCATCCACCAGTACGCCCACAGCCCCATCGACCGCAACGTGTTCCACGGCACCCGCAAGCAGCTGACAAAGCTGGGGTTTGACCCGCGATAGCATCGGTGTTCACCACCGAAGCAGCGCCGGTGCAGTGCGCCGGGGCGCGATCCCCAGGGAGTCACCGTGTCAGCCGAGCTACGCATCACCCTCGCCGGAGCCGAGCGTGTGGTCGCGGCCGGCACGACGGCCGGGGAGGCGCTCGGGGCCGACGGCCGCACGGTCATCGCGGCCAGGGTGAACGGCGAGCCGCGCGACCTGGCCCACGTCCTGGCCCAGGACGACGTGGTCGAGCCGATCGAGATCGCTAGTGAAGACGGCAGGGCGATCGTGCGCCACTCCACCGCCCACGTCATGGCGCAGGCGGTGCAGGAGCTGTTCCCCGAGGCCAAGCTGGGCATCGGCCCGCCGGTGGAAAACGGCTTCTACTACGACTTCGACGTCAAGCAGGCGTTCAACCCCGACGACCTCAAGCGCATCGAGAAGCGCATGCGCGAGATCGTCAAGGAGGGGCAGCTGTTCTCCCGCCGGCCCGTCGGCGACGACGAGGCGCGCGAGGAGCTGGCGGCGGAGCCGTACAAGCTGGAGCTGATCGGGCTCAAGGGCGGGGCGGCCGAGGAGGAGTCGGTCGAGGTCGGCGCCGGCCAGCTGACCATCTACGACAACCTCGACCCCAAGTCCGGCGGCCTGCGCTGGAAGGACCTGTGCCGCGGCCCCCACGTGCCGTCCACCCGGTCGATCCCGGCGTTCAAGCTCATGCGCTCCGGCGGGGCCTACTGGCGGGGCAGCGAGAAGAACCCGCAGCTCCAGCGCATCTACGGCACCGCATGGGAGACCCGCGACAAGCAGGACGAATACCTCAAGCTTCTCGAAGAGGCCGAGAAGCGCGACCACCGTCGGCTCGGCGTCGAGCTCGACCTGTTCAGCTTCCCGTCAGAGCTGGGCAGCGGCCTGCCGATCTTCCATCCCAAGGGCGGGATCATCCGCAAGGAGATGGAAGACTACATGCGCAGGCGGCAGTCCGAGGCCGGCTACGAGTTCGTCAACACGCCCCACATCACCAAGTCGTCGCTGTTCGAGACCTCCGGTCACCTGCCGTGGTATGCCGACGACATGTTCCCGGCCTTCGAGCTGGAGGGCGTCGAATACCGCGTCAAGCCGATGAACTGCCCGATGCACAACCTCATCTACCGGGCGCGCGGGCGGTCCTACCGCGAGCTGCCGCTGCGGCTGTGCGAGTTCGGCTCGGTCTACCGCTACGAGAAGTCCGGCGTGGTCCACGGGCTCACCCGGGTGCGCGGCATGACGCAGGACGACGCGCACATCTACACCACGCGCGAGCAGATGGCCGACGAGATCAAGTCGCTGCTGCGGTTCGTACTGAGCGTGCTGCGCGACTTCGGCCTGGCCGACTTCTACCTCGAACTGTCCACCCGCGACGACTCCGAGAAGTTCATCGGCGACCCGGCCGAGTGGGAGGAGGCCACCCAGGCGCTGCGCCAGGTCGCCACCGAATCGGGGCTCCACCTCGTCGACGACCCGGGCGGCGCGGCCTTCTACGGCCCCAAGATCTCCGTGCAGGCCAAAGACGCCATCGGCCGCACCTGGCAGCTGTCCACCATCCAGCTCGACCTCAACCAGCCCAAGCGCTTCGGTCTCGAATACCAGGCGGCCGACGGCAGCCGGCAGACCCCGGTCATGATCCATCGGGCGCTGTTCGGCTCGGTCGAGCGCTTCCTCGGCGTGCTGACCGAGCACTACGCCGGCGCCTTCCCGCCCTGGCTGGCGCCCGTTCAGGTGGTGGGCATCCCGATCGCCGACGCGCACGTCCCCTACCTCCAGGACGTCGCGAAGAAGCTGCGCGAGCACGGCATCCGGGTCGAGGTCGACGCCTCCGACGACCGCATGCAGAAGAAGATCCGCAACGCGCAGAAGGCCAAGGTGCCCTACATGCTGCTGGCCGGCGACGACGACATCTCCAACGGGGCGGTGTCGTTCCGGTTCCGCAGCGGCGAGCAGAAGAACGGCGTGCCGGTCGAGGAGGCGATCGCCGAGATCGCGAGCGCGGTGGAGCGCCGCGTCCAGGTCTGACGGCGGCGGCGCGGGGCGGGGGTTCCGCCCCGCGCGCCGGTGGGCCTGCCTGGCCCGCGGGCTGTCCGGCGCGCCGGTGCGCCTGCCCGTGCGGCCGATCGGCACCCACCCGTCACCGGCGTTCTCCGGGTTTCGGCCGGCTAGTACGTGAAGAGCCGGAAGACGACGGCGGGACGGTCGCCGAAGCTCTTGCCCGCCTCGCGGCAGCCGCCCTCGACGAGGGCGCGGGCGTAGGTCTCCGGGTCCTCGTCGGTGAGGGCCTCAATGTACGCGCGGTGCTCCATGAGGGAACGCACGCCGCGGTCGAGGCCGTCGGTGACGTCCACGGCGTGGGTGGGGGACTCGGAGCCCATGACGGCGACCCAGCGGACGCCTTTCCAGGGCTCGGCCTCAGTGTCCGGAAAAATCCATCGGTTTCCGGCGTCGCCGGCGGCGTCCAGCACCGCCCTTCCCACCGCCTTGTGATCGGGTGTCTGCCAGTACGTGCCCCACGTGTCGTCCGGGGAAAAGGTGAGCACGAGGTCGGGGCGGTGCCTGCGGATGGCGGCGGCGATGTCCTTCCGCAGCGGCAGGCCGTACTCGACGACCCCGTCCGGATGGTCGAGGAACTCCACGGTCGTCACCCCGACCAGGGCGGCGCTCGCGCGCTCCTCGCGCTCGCGCACCACGGCGCACTCGGCGGGCGCCAGCGTGTCGATGCCCGCCTCGCCGCGGGTGGCGATCAGGTATGACACCTCGCGGCCGGCGTCGGTCCACTGGGCGACGGCCGCGGCGCAGCCGTACTCGAGGTCGTCGGGGTGGGCGACGACGGCCAGGGCGCGTTGCCAGTCGTCGGGCAGGGGTTTGAGTTGATCGGTCGTCACGCATCACACCCTAAGGGCCGCGCGGACTAGCATGGCCCGCGGACAACGGGAGGGCCGATGGGTCAGCAGGACGACGTGACGGCCGTCCGCACCGGTGACCGGGGGGCGTTCGGCACGCTGGTCGAGGCGTACCGGCACGAGCTGCACGTCCACTGCTACCGCATGCTGGGCTCGTACGCCGACGCCGAGGACATGGTGCAGGAGACGCTGCTGCGGGCCTGGCGGCGGCGGGAGACGTACGAAGGGCGGGCCGGCGTGCGGGCCTGGCTCTACCGCATCGCCACCAACGCCTGCCTCGACCTGCTCTCCGGTCCCCGCGCCCGCGAAGTCGCGGCCGGCACCGGCTCGGCGTTCACCGACGTGCCGTGGCTCCAGCCCTACCCCGACCGGCTGCTCGACCTGGCCGCCCCCGCGCAGGGCGAGCCCGACGCCGTCACGGTCGCCCGGGAGACCGTCGAGCTGGCCTACCTGGCCGCCATCCAGCATCTGCCGCCGCGCCAGCGTGCGGTGCTGATCCTCCGCGACGTCGCCGGCTGGCCGGCGGAGGAGACCGCGAGCGCGCTGGAGCTGAGCGTGCCGGCGGTCAAGAGCGCGCTGCAGCGGGCGCGCGCCACGCTCCGCCTCCACCTGCCGGCCAGCCGTTCGCAGTGGGGGCCGGTGACCACGCCGAGCGAGGAGGAGCGGGCGGTGCTGCGCCGCTACCTGGACGCCTCCGTCGCCGGCGACCTGTCGGCGCTCGCGGACCTGCTGCGCGCGGACGCCCGGCAGACGATGCCGCCGGCGTCCCTGGTGTACGACGGCCGCGCGGCCATCCTCGACATGTGGCGCCCGGTCATGACCGGCCCGGAGGCGTGGGGCGAGTGGAAGGCGCTGGCCACGTACGCCAACCGGCAGCCGGCCGTCGCCAACTACGTCCGCCGGCCCGGCGAGTCCCGCTTCACCGCCGTCAACCTGGACGTCCTGCGGGTCGAGGACGGCCTGATCGCCGAGATCACCACGTTCGGCCCCGAACTGAACGCCGCCTTCGGCCTGCCGGATCTCATCTGAGATTTCTTCCTTCGGAGCGATTCCTTTTCCACCGCTCCGACGTCACATGGGCAGACGCGACCCCTACCGGAGAGGAACCGACGATGACCGAGCACACCGAGTACCGGCAGGCCGCCATGGGCCCCCAGCCCGACGCCCAGCTGAAGGCCCTGGACCGGCTGGTCGGCACCTGGCGGGTGACAGGCGGCTCCGAGGGCACGGTGACGTACCGGTGGATGGAGGGCGGCTTCTTCCTCGTTCAGGACGTGCACCTGGTGGAGAACGGGCACCACACCAAGGGCATGGAGATCATCGGCCGCGAGCTGCCGTACGGCGCCGCCAAGCCCAGCGACGACATCACGTCCACGTTCTACAGCAGCGAAGGCCACACCTACGCGTACGTGTACGAACTGGACGGCGACACCCTGACCATCTGGTCCGTCGAAAGGGGCTCCCCGGCCTACTACCGCGGCACCTTCAACGCCGACGGCACCGCGGTGACGGGCGGCTGGGTGTACCCCGGAGGCGGCGGCTACACATCCGACATGACCCGCGCAAGCTGACCCAGCCGCCCGACCCCGCCCGGACCATCGCGGTGCGCGCCGGCCGGGCGCGGGCTCGGAAACGCACCCCCTCCGGGCGTGGTCCTATGCTGCTAGATATGCACGATCAGGCAGGAGCCGGGGCCCCCGACAACTTCGACCGTCTGTGGACTCCGCATCGCATGGCCTACATCAAGGGTGAGAACAAACCGACGGGCACCGGCCCCGGCGACGGCTGCCCGTTCGACGCGATACCCAGGATGAGCGACGAGGACGGCCTGATCGTCGCCCGGGGCGACCTGGTCTACACCGTGCTCAACCTCTATCCGTACAACTCCGGCCACCTCATGGTGGTGCCGTACCGGCACGTGTCCGACTACGACGAGCTGAACGCCGACGAACTGGTCGAGCTGGGTGAGTTCACCCAGAAGTCGCTGCGCGCGTTGCGCAAGGCGAGCGGCGCCCAGGGCTTCAACGTCGGCATGAACCTCGGCCACGTGGCCGGCGCGGGCATCGCCGCCCACCTGCACCAGCACGTGGTGCCCCGGTGGGGCGGCGACACCAACTTCATGCCGGTCGTGGCCCAGACCAAGGTGCTGCCGCAGCTACTTCGCGACACGCGCCAGCTGCTCGCCGACGCCTGGCACTGACCCGTCCCGCGTGAGCACGCTGATGCCGGTGGCCAGCAGCAGCGGCACGGCCAGCGCCAGGGCCATCGACAGCACGGCCGCGCCCGAGTCGTTGACCAGCATGCCGACGACCCCGCTGACGAGCGTGCCGATGAGGCC
Source organism: Nonomuraea sp. (assembly GCA_036276095.1). Taxonomy (GTDB): domain Bacteria; phylum Actinomycetota; class Actinomycetes; order Streptosporangiales; family Streptosporangiaceae; genus Nonomuraea. Next base: position 26,406 of record DASUCK010000074.1, read on the forward strand.
CGCCCGCAGCGCGGGGGAGTGCTCGAACGCCGCCGGCACCACCCCGGCCGAGGCCTGCTCGGGACGCAGGATCGCGTACACGAGGAACGCCACGGCCACGACCACGATCGGCATCAGGTTGGGGCTCAGCAGCGTGCCGAGCATCGCCTGCAGCTTGCGCCAGATGACGTCGAACGCCTCGCCGGTCAGCACCTGGCCCACGAACCGGCCCAGATGCGTCTGCTCGTCGGGCGGCCGCAGGTAGTTGAGCCAGGCGAACGCCATCACGATCACGCCGCCGGCCACGCAGAACAGCGCCAGCTTGACCAGCGACACCCGCTTGCCCGACAGGATGAGCGCGGTCACCGCGATGCCCGGCACGAACGCGATCACGCCGCCGAAGTCGCTGCCCATCCCGGACCCGCCGAGCACCATCGCGGCCGCGCCGAGCCCGACGATCGCGGCCAGCCCGACCTTGCCCGGCCAGCGGTGGGCGATCACCGTGGTGGCCAGCAGCGTGCCGGTGGCCAGCAGCGCGAACGGGATGTTGCCGAGCCCGAAGTAGCGGGCGCCCTGCTCGGCGCTGTAGCCCATGAAGCTGTTGAGCTGGAGCGTGGTGCCGGTGAGCAGGTCGCCGGCCAGCGTGACCGCGGTGACTCCGGCGACCACGGCCAGCGGGCCGAGCGGACGCCGCCGCCAGGGGCCGGCCAGCGCCAGCACGACGATCGCGGCCCACCAGGCCAGCATGCCCCCGAACAACTGCACGTGGGTGGCCCACGGCAGCAGGTTGACCAGGAACGACGTGACCGGCAGGGCGGCCAGGGCGACGGCGGCCACGCGTACCGAGGGCAGGTGCCTGCGGCGGCGCAGCAGCAGGAAGGCCGCCACGTAGAACAGGACCTGGAGCGCCGCCAGGGCGGTGAAGTACTGGCCCTTGGCCGAGCGCATGGTCTGGGCGGTGGCGTCGGCGCGCCGCAGGCGGTCGAACGTGGCGCCCGGCTCGCCCACCCGCATCGGCACGCCCACGACGGTGGCTGGCACGTCGACGCCGAGCCTGGTCAGCACGGTCGAGGTGAGGTCGGGCAGGATCGAGATGTCCTCGCGGCGCGTGGAGGCGGCGCCGAGCAGGCGGCCCTGCGCGCCCGGCTCGCGCAGCGCGACGGCCCGCAGGTGGGGCACGGAGCCGTGGTCGGAGATGCCCGCGAGGAGCACCGTCGTGTCGGCGGGCAGGATCGACAGCAGCGCGCCGGCCGTGGCGTCGGCCTGGCGGAGCGCGTCGCGGCGGACGGCGGGGGCGAGCGCCTCGGGCTCCTTGGGCAGGCGGTCGCCGGTGAGGTAGGGGCGGATGAGGTCGTCGACGTCCATGGCGATCATCGGGCACTGACCGAGGTCGGCGGCGGTGAGCCCGCGCGGGGAGGCGTGGTAGCGCTGGACCGCGCCCTGCCGGTCGGCCAGGCCCAGCGCGGCTCCGGGGCCGATCGCGACCGCGCACCGGCCGGCGGCCCTCAGCGACTCGCCCAGCGTGCCGGTGTTGCGCTGGCCGGCCACGTCGACGAGGTAGCGGTAGTCGGGGATGAGCGCGCCCTGGCCCTGCTGCCGCGGGGTGGGGGGCGCGCCGCAGCCGTAGCCGACGGCCGACCTGGTGCCCGCCGAGACGGTCAGCCACCCGTCGTACGGGCAGGTCACGTTCCCGACCGTGCGGACCGAGAGGGAGCCGATCGCGCTCGCCCTGGCCAGCTGCCACAGATGGGGGGTGTCGGCCTGGGTGAGGTCGTTCCAGTGCAGCCCGGACACCCCGATGAGCGCCACCCGCTTCGCGGGAGCATCGGCCCGCGACCAGCCGCCCGCCGCCTGGCTCGCGTCGCCCCGGGACCGCCCGGCGCCGTCATCGGCCAGCGCCGCCCCGGTGACCGGGCCCTGACCGGGCAGCAGGCCGAGCAGCACCTGGCCCAGCAGCAGCTGGCCGAGAAGAACGGCCAGCACGACTACCGCGCGCCTCACCCCGATGACCTCCCGCGATCGACGGTGTGCGTGGCGCGGGAAGGTCGCCTCCCGGCGCCACACGTCCCGACTACCCTCTCACGAACCGATGAGCACCCGAGCAGCCTTTACGATCTTCCGCGACCGGTCCTGGGGGACAAGACGGACGCCGAGGTCGTGACGGCCACGACCCCGGCGTCCTGTGAACGCGATTGCGTCAACGGGCCCTGTCCACGAACCCTGTCCACGAACCCTGTCAACGCGTCCCGTCAACGCGTCCCGTCAACGCGTCCCGTCAACGCGGTGGCGGCCGGTCAGACGTCGCCGACCTTCACCGAGACCGGCTTGCTCTCGTTGTGGTGCCGGTCGAGAGCGGTGATCAGGTAGGTGCCCGGCGCGCCGGCCTTGAAGGACGGGCTGGTGACCACGTCGACCAGGTTGCGGGCGTCGGCGGACTGGCAGTGCTTGCCGGACTTCGGCACGCGGTAGACCGCGTAGGCCCGCGCCCCCTCGGACGCCGCCCACGACACCGTCGTGCCCGCGGCCTTGGCGCCCTCGGGCGCCGCCGGGGCCTGGCCGCCGCGCTCCTTCACGAGGGGCAGCAGCGCCGGACGGCCGTAATGGTCTTTCGCGACCCGGTCGATCGCGCCCAGCGGGTTGGTGAGCAGCTGCTTGGCGCTGAAGTAGACCGCGCCGTCGATCTGCTTCCGCCTGCGGTTGAGCGCCACCTGCGCCGACAGCTCGCCCGGCTTGGTCCAGGCCCGGTCGTCGGTGGCGCCGACCCGGTAGAGGCCCTGCCCGATGTACAGCTGCACGTCGGTGCCCTTGACGGCCTCGGCCCACCAGGGCGCGAGCACGGCGTAGTCGGCGGCGTTGTGGCCGCGCGGCCAGTAGAGCTGCGGCATCACGTAGTCGACGGTGCCGGACTTGATCCACGCCTTGGCGTCGGCGTAGATGGAGTCGTACGCGGACATGCCGGTCGTGTCGGAGCCGGACGGGTCGTTCGACTTGTTACGCCAGATGCCGAACGGGCTGATGCCGAACTTGACGTGGTTCTTCCGCTCGTGGATGGCCTTGTCGACCTGGGCGATGAGCGTGTTGACGTTGTCGCGCCGCCATTCGGCCAGCGCCTTGCCCTTGCCGTGTTTGGCGTGGGCGGCCTTGTCGTTGAACTGCCCGCCTTCGCCCGGGTAGGGGTAGAAGTAGTCGTCGAAGTGCACGCCGTCGATGTCGTAGCGGTCGACGACGTCGGTGATGACCTTGGTGACGTGCCGGCGCACCTGCGGCAGGCCCGGGTTGTAGTAGACCTGGTCGCCGTACTTGACGGTCCAGTCGGGGTGCCGGCGGGCCGGATGGTTGGCGGGCAGGCCGCGCACGCTGCCGTCGTAGGAGGCGCGGTAGGGGTTGAACCAGGCGTGGAACTCCAGGCCGCGCTTGTGCGCCTCGTCGATGAGGTACGGCAGCGGGTCCCATCCCGGGTCTTTGCCCGCGGTGCCGGTCAGGAAGCGCGACCAGGGCTCGATCGACGACTTGTAGAGCGCGTCGGAGGCGGGTCGCACCTGCACGAACACCGCGTTGAAGGTGCGCTTGGCGGCGGCGTCGAGGATCTTGGTGTATTCGGCCTTCTGCCGCTCGACCGGCAACCCCGTGCGGGACGGCCAGTCGATGTTCTTCACGGTGGCGATCCAGACGCCCCGGAGCTCGCGCTTCGGATGACGGGCGTCGGGCTTGCAGGCGGCCACGGGGACGGCGGCGGTGGTCGTCTTCTTCTCGCTCGCCGCGGTGCTCTCCTTCGTCGCACCGGGACCGAACGCGTACGCGGCGGTCGTGGTGGCGACGGCGAGGGCCGCGGCGGCTAGGAGTGGGCGTCCAGTTCGCATAATGCCACCCAGTGTGACAGCTTCCCCCGGGTGGTCGGTACGGAAACCGCAACAAAGACGTGATCATTTTGTTACTTCTGTGACCTTTGGGCCGGGAGGGACGCACATTCCCTCCCGGCTCCGCAGCACGTCAGCGGCCTGCCGGGCGCGCCCCCGGCCGCTCAGTCCGCCGCGGCGACCTTGCTCGCGAGGTTCGGCGGCAGCGGTTCGTACCGCAGGAACGAGCGCGTGAACGTGCCCGTGCCGTGTGACATGGATCTCAGGTCGATGGCGTACCGCGTGATCTCCAGCTCCGGCACCTCGGCCTTGACCAGCGTACGGCCGGTGCCGACCGGCTCGGTGCCGAGCACCCGCCCGCGCCGCGACGACAGGTCGGACATCACCGACCCGACGTAGTCGTCGGCGACCAGGACCGAGATCTCGTCCACCGGCTCCAGCAGCAGGGTCGGGACCTTCGTGGCCGCCTCCTTCAGCGCCAGCTGGCCGGCGATCTGGAAGGCCATGTCGGAGGAGTCGACCGAGTGGGCCTTGCCGTCGTACAGCGTGACGCGCACGTCGACAACCGGGTAGCCGGCGACCACGCCCCGCTCCATCTGCGCGCGCACGCCCTTCTCCACCGACGGGATGAACTGCCGGGGCACGACGCCGCCCACGATCTTGTCCACGAACTCGAACCCGGCCCCGGAGGGCAGCGGCTCCACCTCCAGGTGGCAGATCGCGTACTGGCCGTGGCCGCCGGTCTGCTTGACGTTGCGGCCCATCGCCTGGCACTTGCCGCCGAACGTCTCGCGCAGCGGCACGCGCAGCTCGATCCGCTCCACCTCGACGCCGTGGCGCTTGGACAGCCGGTCGAGCAGGACGTCGGTGTGGGCCTCGCCCATGCACCAGAGCACGAGCTGGCGGGTCTCGGCGTTGTTCTCCAGCCGCAGGGTCGGATCCTCGGCCACCAGGCGGCCGAGCGCCTGCGACAGTTTGTCCTCGTCGGCCTTGGACCTGGCCCTGATCGCGACGGGAAGCAGCGGCTCGGGCATGGTCCAGGCGGTCATCAGCAACGGGCGCTCCACCTCCGACAGCGTGTCGCCGGTCTCGGCCCGCGACAGCTTGGCCACCGCCACGATGTCGCCCGCCACGCCCTTGGCGATCGGCCGCTGCTGCTTGCCCAGCGGGCAGGTCAGGGTGCCGATGCGCTCGTCGACGTCGTGGTCCTCGTGGCCGCGGTCGGCCAGGCCGTGCCCGGACACGTGCACGGTCATGTCGGGACGCAGCGTGCCGGAAAAGACGCGGACGAGGCTGATGCGGCCGACGTACGGGTCGCTGGTGGTCTTGACGACCTCGGCCACCAGGGGGCCGTCTGGGTCGCAGGTGATGCCGTCGACCGGCTTGCCGGACAGGTCGGTGATCTCCGGCATGGTGTGTTCGAGAGGGGAGGGAAAGCCCTGGGTGACGACTTCCAGGACCTCGTGCGCGCCGACGCCCATGCCGCTGCACAGCACGGGGTAGAAGCTGCCGCGGGCGACGGCCTTCTCCAGGTCGTCGACCAGCACCTTGACGTCGATCGGCTCGCCCTCGAGGTACCTCTCCATGAGCGTCTCGTCTTCGCTCTCCTGGATGATGCCCTCGATCAGGGTGCCGCGGTGCTCCTCGATCTGCCCCTCGTACTGCGCGCCGGGGTCGTTCTCGGTGCGCTGGCCGGTGGCGTAGTTGTAGAACTTCTGGGTGAGCAGGCCGATCAGCCCGTTGACGTGCCCGTTGGTGATCACCGGCAGGTAGAGGGGGGCCACGCCGTCGCCGAAGACCTCCTGGCACCTGGCCAGCACCTCGTCGAAGTCGGCCCGCTGGTGGTCGATCTTGGTGATCACGACCGCCCGCGGCATGCCGACCTGCGCGCACTCCTCCCAGAGCATCTGGGTGAGGCCGTCGACCCCGTCGGACGCCGACACCACGAACAGCGCGGCGTCGGCCGCCCGCAGCCCGGCCCTGAGGTCGCCCACGAAGTCGGCGTAGCCGGGGGTGTCGAGCAGATTGATCTTGATTCCGTTGTGCACCAGCGGCGCGACGGCCAGGTTGACCGACCGTTGCTGCCGCACCTCGACCTCGTCGAAGTCGCTGACCGTGTTGCCGTCCTCCACCCGTCCCGGGCGCTGGATGGTGCCCGTGGCGGCCAGCAGCTGTTCGACGAGTGTCGTCTTACCCGCTCCTGAGTGGCCGACCAGCACGACATTGCGTATCGCATCCGCCCTGTCGGCCGCGGGTGCCCTGCCCGCGGCTCCCGCGGCCCCGCCGGTGTTCCTTTCCGCCACATCTCCTCCAGCTGGCTCTCTGCCCCACGGTCGTGGGGCGCCTGTGGAGCAACCGCTCGTCGGTCCAGGCAGCGGCGCTCCCTGTTCTCTTGCCCCACTCCGTGAGGCGGCTCGGTCGGTCGTGCCAACGCGCGCCCGCGCGGAAGATGACGGAAACCGCATGGACGCGGTGTGTTCACCAAATACCCCTGTGGCGGATATCACAAGGGGGGTGGGGCAAAGAAAGTGGTCAGGCTCTCGATGGCCTACGATCGGACGGCGATGCTCAAACTCCTGCGCCCGGCCATGACCCGGATACTCACCCCGCTGGGCAGGGCCCTCGTGGGCCGCGGAATCGGCCCGAACGCCGTCACGGCGATCGGCACCCTCGGCACCGTCGTGTCGGCCCTGACCTTCTTCCCGCTCGGGCAGCTCACCTGGGGCGCCCTCGTGATCACCGTCTTCGTGCTGTTCGACCTGCTCGACGGCGTGGTGGCCAGGCTCGGCGGGAAGGGGGGCAGCGCCTGGGGGGCGTTCCTCGACTCGACGCTCGACCGGGTGGCCGACGCCGCCATCTTCGCCGGCCTGATCTTGTATTTCGTCGCCGGAGGCGACACGCTGATGGCCTCGGTGACGCTGGTGTGCCTGATCGCCGGCGCCCTGGTCTCCTACGCCAAGGCCAGGGCCGAGGGGCTCGGGCTCACGGCCGACGTCGGGCTGGCCGAGCGGCCGGAGCGACTGGTCGTGGCGCTGGTCGCGACCTGCCTCTCCGGGCTGGGCGTACCGTACATCCTGCCCGTGGGGATGTGGCTGCTCGCGGCGGCCAGCGTGATCACCGTGGGGCAGCGCGTCAAGCACGTGTACGACCAGACGAGGGAGAGATGAGCGAGAAGGTGTCGTTCGGCGACCGGGTCGTGGCGGCGGGCTTCGCGGCCGGCTGGAAGATCGTGCCGCTGCTGCCCCTGCGCCCCACCGCGGCGGTCTTCCGGTTCCTGGCCGACCGGGTGTGGGCCAGGCGCGGCGGGTCGGTGCGCCGGCTGGAGTCGAACCTGGCCAGGGTGACCGGCCTCGACCCCGACGCGGCCGACCTGCGCGAGCTGAGCAGGGCGGGCATGCGCTCCTACTTCCGCTACTTCCACGAGATCTTCCGGCTGCCGGCCATGGACGGCGCCGAGATCGTGCGCCGCACCCACGTGATCGGCGCCGAGCACGTTCACGACACCGTGGCCGCCGGGCGCGGCGTGGTGCTGGCGCTGCCGCACATGGGCAACTGGGACCAAGCCGGCGCCTGGCTGGTCAACGTGGGCCATCCGTTCACCACCGTGGCCGAGCGGCTGAAGCCGGAGTCGCTGTTCCGCCGCTACGTCGCCTTCCGCGAGGCCCTCGGCATGGAGGTGCTGCCGCTGACCGGCGGCGACGGCCACACCTTCGCCACCCTGGCCATGCGCGTGCGCAAGGGCGGCGTGGTCTGCCTGCCCGCCGAGCGCGACCTGACGAAGAACGGCGTCGAGGTGCGCTTCTTCGGCGCCACGACCAAGGTGCCGGCCGGGCCGCCGCTGCTGGCCGTGCAGACCGGGGCCGCGCTGCTGCCGGCCGTCGTCTACTTCGTCGGCGACGACTGGGGCATCCACATCCACGAGGAGGTCCCGGTCCCGCAGGAGGGCACCAGGCAGGAGAAGGTGGCGGCGCTGGCGCAGCGGCTGGCCGACGTGTTCGAGAAGGGCATCTCCGATCATCCTGAGGACTGGCACATGCTGCAGCGGCTCTGGCTGGACGATCTGAGGCCCCCGAGGGTCGGTCCATGAGGGTCGGCATCGTCTGTCCCTATTCGTGGGACGTGCCCGGCGGCGTCAAGCAGCACATCGACGACCTGGCGCAGGCGCTCATGGCGCAGGGGCACGAGGTGTCGGTCATCGCGCCGGCGGCCGACGACGACGAGCTCCCGCCGTACGTGACGGGGGCCGGGCGGGCCGTGCCGGTGCCGTACAACGGGTCGGTGGCCCGGATGTCGTTCGGGTTCCTGTCGGCGGCGCGGGTGCGGCGCTGGGTGCGCACCGGCGGCTTCGACGTGCTCCACATCCACGAGCCGCTGATCCCGAGCCTGGGCGTGCTGGCCTGCTGGGCGGCCAAGGGGCCGATCGTGGCCACGTTCCACGCCTCGTTCCAGCGCTCGCGGGCGATCGCGGTGGCCGAGCCGCTGCTGCGCAGCGCGCTGGAGAAGCTCAGCGGCCGCATCGCGGTCTCCGACGCCGCCCGCAAGAGCCTGGTGGAGCAGTTCGGCGGCGACACGGTGCTCATCCCCAACGGCGTGACCGTCGCCCGCTACACCGGCGCCGAGCCGCTGGAGGGCTGGGGCCCCGACGGCGCCACCCTCGGCTTCCTCGGGCGCATGGACGAAGAGCGCAAGGGCCTGCCGATCCTGCTGGAGGCGTTCGGCCGGCTGGCGGGGGAGCGGCCCGCCCTGAGGCTGCTCGTCGCCGGCCCCGGCGACGCGAAAGACGTCTACGACCGGGTGCCGAGGGCCTACCACGACCGGGTGACGGTGCTCGGCATGGTCAGCGAGGCCGACAAGATCCGCGCCTACCACTCAGTCGACGTGTTCTGCGCGCCCAACACCCGCGGCGAGAGTTTCGGCATCGTGCTGGCAGAGGCCATGGCCTCCGGCGCCACGGTGCTGGCCAGCGACATCCCGGCCTTCCGCAAGGTGCTGGGCGACGGCCAGGCGGGCGCGCTGTTCGCCAACGGCGACGCGGGCTCGCTGGCACGCGAGGCGGCGGCCCTGCTGGACGCGCCCGAGCGGCGGGCCAAGCTGGCCGCCGAGGCGCTGGTCGCGGTCAGGAAGTACGACTGGTCCACGGTGGCCCGCGACGTCGTGCGCGTCTACGAGACCGTCACGACCAGCGGAACGGGGCGGGTGGAGGAAGACCTGTGACGTCCACGATGATCGTGCTGATCGTGGGCATCGTGGTGGTGCTCATGGCCGTGTACATCTCCTGGCGCGCGGGCCGCCTGGACCGCCTGCACATCCGGCTCGAACTCGCCCGCGAGTCGCTCGACGCCGCGCTGATGCGCCGCCGCGCGGTGGTGCTCGAACTGGCCGGCTCGCGCCTGCTCGACCCGGCCACGTCGCTGGTGCTGGCCGCGGCCGCCCACGAGGCCAGGATCGCCGGCCCCGAGGAGCGCGAGCACGCCGAGAGCGACCTGTCGCGGGCGCTGCGGGCGGCGGTCGACCAGGAGCGGTTCAGGGAGAAGCTGTCAGAGCCGCCGGGCGGCCGCGACCTGCTGGAAGAGCTGGAGGCGGCGGTGGCCAAGGTGGTCTACTCCCGCCGGTTCTACAACAACGCGGTGGCGGTGACGCGTACGGCGCAGCGCCGCTGGCTGGCTCGCACTCTCCGCCTGGCCGGTCACACCGAATACCCCCGATTCTTCGAGATCGATGACAATCCGCCCGCGACCATGGCAACCGAATGACCGGGTTTGGGGAAGCCAGTAAGCTTCATCCCGTTTTCGGGTTGAGGCAAGGAGAGTTACACGTGCGGCTACCCCGGATGATCACGGTTACGCTGGCCGGAGCGACCCTCCTGCTGCCGGTCGCGGCTTGCTCCTCGGACGAACCGGCCCCCGGCCAGGCGCCTCAGTCGGCCACGGCGGCGCCGAGCGAGGAGCCCGAGGAGGTCTCGGCCCACCCGTTCACCGGCAGGCCGTACAGCCAGCTCAAGCCGGTGCTCGCGGTGAAGATCGAGAACACCGCGGCGGGCAAGCCGCAGCTCGGGCTGAAGAGCGCCGACATCGTCTACATCGAGCAGGTCGAGGCCGGGCTGACCCGGCTCATGGCGATCTTCTCCTCCAAGCTGCCGGCCAAGGTGGGCCCGGTGCGCAGCGCCCGCATCTCCGACCTGCACATCGCGCCGATGTTCGGCAAGCCCGCGTTCTCGTACTCGGGGGCGCAGACCAAGATGCTGCCGCACATCGCCGAGGCCTCGCTGTTCGACGTGGGCGACACCCGCAACCCCGGCGCGTACTTCCGCCAGCCGGGCCGCTTCGCCCCCTACAACCTGTTCGCCAACACCAGGCAGCTGCTGGCCAAGGCGCCGAAGGCGAGCAAGGCCAAGGACATCGGCTTCACCTTCGGCGAGGCGCCGGAGGGCGGGGTGCCGCGCAAGTCGTACACGGTCAGGTGGCCGGCCGCGCGGTTCACGTTCGCCTGGTCGGAGCCGAAGAAGCAGTGGCTGATCTGGCAGGACGGCAAGAAGGACATGGCCGCCGAGGGCGGGCAGCTCGGCGCGCCGACGGTCGTCATCCAGTACACGAAGACCGAGCGCTCGGAGTTCCACGACAAGAACGACAGCTACACGCCGCTCGTCCACACCACGGGCAAGGGCAAGGCGGTCGTCCTGCGCGACGGCAAGGCCTTCCAGGCCACCTGGGAGCGGGAATCGGAGAAGGGCGGTACGACGTTCACCACTGAGACCGGCGAGCCGATGAACTTCGCGCCGGGGCCGGTCTGGGTGGCCTTGGCCAGCCGCAAGCCCGTGATCCCGTGATCGTCCTGTACAACTGGGGCGATAAATCCTGACATCTTGGCATGTCGGATGGGGGACCCATCAGGACCTACCATGGGCTTGATAACTTACCGATCGCCGTTGAGAAGCCCGTGAGGATGACCGTGTCCAGCAGCACGCCAGAAAGCACCCCCGTCACCGGAACCGCCCGCGTCAAGCGCGGCATGGCCGAGATGCTCAAGGGCGGCGTCATCATGGACGTCGTCACCCCCGAGCAGGCCAAGATCGCTGAGGACGCCGGCGCGGTCGCCGTCATGGCCCTCGAACGCGTGCCCGCCGACATCCGGGCGCAGGGCGGCGTCTCCAGGATGAGCGACCCCGACATGATCGACGGCATCATCGACGCCGTGTCGATCCCCGTGATGGCCAAGGCCCGCATCGGCCACTTCGCCGAGGCCCAGGTGCTGCAGTCGCTCGGCGTCGACTACATCGACGAGTCGGAGGTGCTCACGCCCGCCGACTACGCCAACCACATCGACAAGTGGCAGTTCACCGTGCCGTTCGTATGCGGCGCCACCAACCTGGGCGAGGCCCTGCGCCGCATCACCGAGGGCGCGGCCATGATCCGCTCCAAGGGCGAGGCCGGCACCGGCGACGTCTCCAACGCCGTCACCCACATGCGCACCATCCGCGCCGAGCTCAAGCGCCTCGCCTCGCTGCCCGAGGACGAGCTGTACGTCGCCGCCAAGGAGCTGCAGGCGCCGTACGAGCTGGTCGCCGAGGTCGCCAAGACCGGAAAGCTGCCGGTCGTGCTGTTCACCGCGGGCGGCATCGCCACCCCTGCCGACGCGGCGATGATGATGCAGCTCGGCGCCGAGGGCGTGTTCGTGGGCTCGGGGATCTTCAAGTCCGGCGACCCGGCCAAGCGCGCCGCCGCCATCGTCAAGGCCACCACCTTCCACGACGACCCCGACGTCATCGCCAAGGTCTCGCGCGGCCTGGGCGAGGCCATGGTCGGCCTCAACGTCGACGAGATCCCCCAGCCCCACCGCCTGGCCGAGCGCGGCTGGTAGCGGCCGGACGGGCGCGGCCGCTCGCGCGGCGCGTCGTTGCGGGTCACGGTTCCGCCCCCGTGCGATGATCGCTGAGGGCGGGGGGAGCCACCACACGACGGAGATTTCCGAAAGGGCGACATCCGCGATGGGTGTCGCCTTTTCGTGTCGTGTGGAGTTCACCGCGCGGTCATGCCGCTCGGTCAAGCTACGGGCGTTCCGCCACCCTTGATCGTCCAGGAGCACCCATGTCGAAGCTCGACCGCCGGCACTTCCTCGTCACGGGGTTAGCCGCAGGCGCCGCGGCGGCCATCCCCGCCACGGCCGCGCACGCCGACGACCCCGACCCCGCCGCCGAGACCGCTGCCGGGACCGCCCAGGGCCTGGCCTCGCGCGGGCTGCGAGCCGATCCGTTCACGCTGGGCGTCGCCTCCGGAGACCCCGACCACGAGGGCTTCGTCATCTGGACCAGGCTCGCCCAGGAGCCCCTCGCCGAGGACGGCCTCGGCGGCATGCCGCAGCGGCCCTTCGTGGTGCGGTGGCAGGTGTACGCCGACGAGCGGCTGCGCCGCGTCGTACGCTCCGGCGTCGCCCTGGCCACGCCGGAATGGGGCCACGGCGTCCACGTCGAGCTCGACCGCCTCAGCTCCGACCGGGAGTACTGGTACCGCTTCCGCGTCGGCCCGTACGTCTCCCCGGCCGGCCGCGCCCGTACCGCCCCGCACCCCCTGTCGTACGGCGGCGCCCTGACCATGGCCTTCGTCTCCTGCGCCCAGTACGAGCACGGCTACTTCACGTCGTACCGCCGGCTGGCCGAGGAGAACCCCGACCTCGTCCTGCACCTCGGCGACTACCAGTACGAGTACACCAGGGACACCTACACCATCCCCGGCGGCAACATCCGCCACCACGAGGGCCCCGAGACCGAGACGCTGGCCAACTACCGCCAGCGCCACGCCCAGTACAAGGCCGACCCCGATCTGCAGGCCGCGCACGCCGCCTGCCCCTGGCTGGTCGTCTGGGACGATCACGAGCTGGACAACAACTGGGCCGACGAGGTGCCCGAGCGGCCGGAGAACCCGCAGCCGAACTTCCCGGCCCGCCGCGCGGCCGCCTTCCGCGCCTACTACGAGAACATGCCGCTGCGCCGCGTCTCCGTGCCGCGCGGCGTCGACATGCAGCTCTACCGCCGCGTCCGGTGGGGCCGGATGGCCACCTTCCACATGCTGGACACCCGCCAGTACCGCGACGACCAGGGCTGCGGCGACGGCTACCGCGACTGCCCCGCCGCCGTCGACCCGGCCCGCTCGATCACCGGCGCCGAGCAGGAGGAGTGGCTGCTGGACGGGTTCCACCACTCCAGGGCGCAGTGGGACATCCTCGGGCAGCAGGTGTTCTTCGCCCAGCGTGACAACAACGCCGGCCCCGCCAAGATCACCAGCCAGGACGCCTGGGACGGCTACGTCGCCTCCCGCCGCCGCATCACGCAGGGCTGGCTCGACGCCAAGGTGCGCAACCCGGTCGTGCTCACCGGCGACGTGCACGCGCACTGGGCCGGCGACCTCAAGCTCGACTACGACGACCCGACCGGGCCGACCGTGGGCTCGGAGCTGGTGGCCACGTCGATCTCCACCGGCGGCAACGGCGCCGACTCCGACCCCGCCGCGCATCCGTTCCTGCAGATCAACCCGCACCTGAAGTTCTACAACAACCAGCGCGGCTACGTGCTGACGACGATCGGGCGCGAGCAGCTGACCGCCGACTTCAAGGTCGTGCCCCGGGTCACCGAGCCCGGCGCCGAGGTCTACACGCGCGCCACGTTCGTGGTCGAGGACCGCGTGCCCGGGGTGCGGCAGACGTACCTGAGGCCGCTGGACCCGGCGCTCCGCACCGCCCCGATGACGATCGAGGCGACCGTCCGCCTGGAGACCGAGCGCCCGTAGGCGAGCGGGGGAGCCCGTCCCGTCCCGTGGGGCTATCGGCCATCGCCCGAGGGCGCGGGCCCCTTCCTCGGCACCGCCACGCTCATGGCCGTCACCGTCCGCCGGGCTCGCCGGAAGACGCCGGGCGATCCTGGTGTTGAATGGTCTGAACCCGCACCCGGACGGAAGGATCGACTGTGCCCACGATCGGTGTACTCGCTCTCCAGGGAGACGTGCGCGAGCATGCGCGCATGCTCCAGGAGGCAGGCGCGACGGCCGTCGCCGTACGCAGGCCCGCCGAGCTGGACGCGGTCGACGCCCTGGTCGTCCCCGGCGGCGAGTCGACCACCATGTGGAAGCTCGCCGAGACCTTCGACCTCCTCCAGCCGCTGCGGCTGCGGGTCAAGGAAGGCATGCCCGCCTACGGCTCCTGCGCCGGCATGATCATGCTGGCCGACCGGATCGAGGACGGCGTCCCCGGGCAGCAGACGGTCGGCGGCATCGACATGGTGGTCAGGCGCAACGCGTTCGGCCGCCAGGTCGACTCGTTCGAGTCGGACCTGGACTTCGCGGGCCACGAGGTGCACGCGGTCTTCATCCGCGCGCCCTGGGTCGAATCCGTCGGCGCCGACGTGGTAGTGCTGGGCCGGTGCGAGCCTGGGGATAGGATCGTCGCGGTCCGTCAAGGTCCGTTGCTCGCGACGTCGTTCCATCCCGAGCTGACCGGGGACACTCGCGTGCACCGTTACTTCGTAGACATGGTGAGGGAGCTCTAAGTAATGTCCGGCCACTCCAAATGGGCGACGACGAAGCACAAGAAGGCCGCGCTCGACGCCAAGCGGGGCAAGCTGTTCGCCAAGCTCATCAAGAACATCGAAGTGGCGGCCCGCACCGGTGGCCCTGACCCGGACGCCAACCCCACCCTCTTCGACGCCATCTACAAGGCGAAGAAGAACTCCGTGCCCAACGACAACATCGAGCGGGCCCGCAAGCGCGGCGGCGGTCTGGAGGCCGGCGGCGCCGAATACCAGACGATCATGTACGAGGGCTACGCGCCGGGCGGGGTCGCCGTCCTCATCGAGTGCCTCACCGACAACCGCAACCGCGCCGCCTCCGAGGTGCGCGTCGCGCTGACCCGCAACGGCGGCTCCCTGGCCGATCCCGGCTCGGTCTCCTACATGTTCAACCGCAAGGGCGTCGTGATCGTCCCCGGTAACGGCCTCGACGAGGACACCGTGCTCATGGCCGTCCTGGAGGCGGGCGCCGAAGAGGTCAACGACATGGGCGACTCGTTCGAGGTCGTCTGCGAGGCCGGCGACCTGGTGCCCGTGCGCAAGGCGCTGCAGGACGCCGGCATCGACTACGACTCGGCCGAGTCGAGCTTCCTGCCGACGCTGAGCGTGCCGCTCGACGAGGAGGGCGCCAAGAAGGTGTTCCGCCTCGTCGAGGCCCTGGAGGACAGCGACGACGTCCAGAACGTCTACGCCAACTTCGACGTCAGCGACGCCGTCCTGGAACGCCTCGGCGCCGAGTAGCCCGCAGCGGAGCGCTCCTGTCCCGCCCGGCTCTCCCCCCACCCGGTTCCAACTCCTCGTCCTGAGCCGTCGGGCTCGCCTGCCCTGGAACGGCCGGCGCGAGCGGGCGTCGTGGCCTGGACGTCCGGTTCTGCTGGTCGCGCACGCCGGCGCGGGGCTGCCTCGGGTGGGCGTTTCGCGTGCCCCGCGTCCGTCACCGCGTGCACGCACCCGCTCGCCCCGACCGGCCTTTCCGCGTGCGCGGGGGACGGGCGCGGCGTAGGGTCGGGCGACGTGACTTCCCCCAACCCACCGCAGCCGTCCTATCGGGCGATCGGCTGGCTCCTGGCCGTGCCCGCCTTCCTCGGCGCGCTCATCACGCTGGTGCTGCCGACGGGGCAGACGATCTGGCTCAGCTTCCAGAGGGGCGGCGTCCTCAGCGAGAGCACCCACGTCGGGTTCGACAACTACGGCCGGCTGCTCGGCGACGGCGCGTTCTGGCGGGCGCTGGGATTCACGCTCTCCCTCACCCTCGTGCCGCTGCTGGTGGCCGTCGTGGTGGGGCCGCTGCTGGCCGTGGCCCTCGACCGGGCGGGGACCTGGCCCCGGCGGGCCGGGCGGATCGCGCTGTCGCTGGCGATCGTCACGTTCTCGCCGGTGGGCGTGGCGGCCGCCTGGTTCCGTTCGCTCACCCCGGAGGCGTCCGGGCTGCTCGCGCTGGGCGAAGGTCTGCGCGATCCCGCCACGGCCCCTGGAACGCTCCGGCTGATCATAGGGGTGGCGACGTTCGGGCTGGTGTGCGCGCTCGCGACGATCGCGTTCCTTCCCGCCCTGCGCGGCGGCACCCCCGTCGGGTCCACGGTCGCCGTCGGGGGGCTCGTGGCGCTGGCCGCGATCGCCGCCGGGCTCCAGACGTTCTCCATCGCGCTGGTGCTCACCGGGGGAGGCCCTCAGCGCTCCACAGAGACGCTGGCACTGCTTCAGTACCACTACGCCTTCCGGCTGGCCGACTTCGGCCCTGGAGCGGCCGTGGCGACCGTCACAGGGGTGATCCTGGGCGGGCTGGGCGTCGTCGCCGCCATCGTCGTCGTGGCCTCGCGGATGCGCCTCTCGCTCGCCAAGGCCGCCACGACCGGCCCCTCGGGGCTCGCGCCGGCCACGTCGCCCCAGGCACCGTACGCGGGGCCGTCCGGGCGGCCGGTCGGCGGGCCGGGCGCGCCGCCGCCTCCGCCCTCCGCGGGGCCGCTCGGTTCCCCGCCCTCGGCGGGGCCGCACGGCGATCCGCGCACCGTGGGACCGTTCCCTTCGGCGCGTTCGTCCGGATCGCCGGGCTTCCCGGCCCGTTCCTCAGGTCCGGCCGTCGGGATCGTGGCGCTGGTCGTCGTCGTGGCCGTGGGGGTGCTGCTGACCTGGCCGTGGATCTCCGGGGCGCTGTCCTCCGACGGCGCCGGCGCCCCGGCGGGCGGGCTGCGTACGCAGGTCAACACCTGGGTGCCGGCCGTCGCGGGGGCCTTGGTCTCGGTCGGCGTGGCGTACCTCGCGGCGCTCGGGATCGGGGGGCTGCGACCGCTGGGGCGGCGGAGCGAGTGGTTGCTGGCGGTGTTCGCGCCCTGGCTGTTCGTCGGCCCTGGCCCGCTCGGCGTCGCGAACTGGCAGAACATGCGCGACCTCGGCCTGCTCAACACCTTCCTCGGGCTCTTCCCGCCCCTGCTGGTGAGCGTGCCGGCCCTGTTCGTGCTCACCCTGCTCTGCAAGGGCCTGGCCGAACGTGGCAACCGGGACTTCTTCGGCAGCGTGGTCCTGCCCTCGCTGCCCATGGCCGGCATCCTCGCGGGCGCCGTCGCGCTGGTGAACGCCCAGAGCCTCTACTGGCCGCTGCTGACCGCCCAGGACCCCGACCTGTTCACCGCGCCGGTCGCCCAGATGACCCAGCTCAACCGGTTCGCGGGCGCCACCCCCGCCGTGGGCCTGACCACGCCGCTGCTCGTGGTCGTGGTCGCGCTGGCCGCCGTCGTGGCCGCTCAGCTGGGCTACCTGGACAGGCTCGCCGTGTCGACGGCAAAGGGGTCGCGACCCGGCGGCCCGGCCGCCTAACGTGGTCCGTCGTGGACATTCGCGATCTGACCGTCGACGACCTTGACGACGTCCTCGACCTCCGCAAGCGCTCGTTCGGCTACCTTTCCGCCTCCGACGTGGAGAGGTGGCGGCAGGTGACGCCCCCTGTGCTGCGCGAGGGGCGCTACCTGGGCGCGTTCGACGGCACCCGGCTGGCCGCCGCCGCCCGGCTGCGGCAGTTCACCCAGTGGTGGCACGGCAGGCCGCAGCCGATGGCGGGCGTCGCGGGCGTCACGGTCAGCCCCGAGGACCGCGGGCGCGGCGTCGGCACGCGGATCATGCGCGCGGTCATCGACCGCGCCGTGGCGCTCGGGGACGCGGTGTCCGCGCTTTATCCGGCCACCACGCCGGTCTACCGCGGCCTCGGGTACGAGCACGCCGGCGCCCAGCACAACGTCCGCCTCCCCGCCGAGGCCCTGCGCCAGATCCGCCCGTCCGGGCAGGTCAAGCTGCGCAGGATGGGCCCCGCCGACGCCGCCGACGTCGTCGCCCTCCTCCACCGCGTGTACGCGGCCACCCGGGCCAGCGGCCCCGTCTCCTACGACGAGCGCACCTGGGCCCTGTGGCTCGACGACGAGGACGACTTCCTCTACCTGGCCGACGACGGCTTCCTGATCTACCGGTGGAAGGGCGACGACATCCTGGTCGACACCCTCGTCGCCGGCTCCGGCGACACCGCCAGGGCCCTGTGGTCCGTCGTCGGCAGCGCCTCCTCGATCGCGCAGCACGTCATCGCGCCCGTGGCCCCCGACGACCCGGTGCTGTGGATGCTGCGCGAGCGCGGGAAGGAGCAGGTGACACAGCGGCGGTGGATGCTCAGGGTCCTGGACGTCGCCGCGGCGATCGAGCGCAGGGGCTACCCGGCGGCCGTGACCTGCGAGGCCGTGGTCACCGTGGAGGACCGGGTGCGCGGCGGGGACACGTGGCGGCTGGAGTTCGCCGGCGGGTCGGGCGCGGCGACGCCGGTCGGGGAGTCCGCGCCTGGAGCGCCCGGTGTCGTGCTCAGCGCGAACGGCCTGGCCGCTCTCTACTCCGGCATCCCGTCGGCCACCCTCCGCCTCGCGGGGCTTATGTCCGGCGACGACCGGTACGACGAGGGCCTCGACGCGGTCTTCGCCGCCAAGCCGTACATGCTCGACTACTTCTGACAGGCTCGACCCGCGCGGCGCCGGGCGTTGCGCGATGCGCGGTCGCCGCGACCGGGGTAGAGTCTCGTGCCGAACAGATGTTCGGCGGTCGGATGGTCGGCGGCGGCGGGAGGGGCAGACCGGTGCGGGTGATGGGCGTCGATCCGGGGTTGACCCGGTGCGGTCTGGGCGCGGTCGAGGGGCGGCCGGGGGCGCCTCTGTCGCTGGTGGCCGTGGGTGTCGTCCGCACCGGCGCCGACGAGGAGCTGGGCACGCGGCTGCTCGGCATCGAGGCGGGGATCGAGCGGTGGCTCGACGACGTCCGTCCCGACGCGGTAGCGGTCGAGCGGGTCTTCAGCCAGCACAACGTACGCACGGTCATGGGCACCGCCCAGGCCGCCGGCATCGCGGTGCTGTGCGCGGCCAGGCGCGGGCTGCCGGTGGCGCTGCACACGCCGTCCGAGGTCAAGGCTGCCATCACCGGCAGCGGCACCGCCGACAAGAAGCAGATCGGCTCCATGGTCACCCGCCTGCTGCGCCTGTCCGAGATGCCCAGGCCCGCCGACGCCGCCGACGCCCTAGCCCTGGCCATCTGCCATATCTGGCGCGGCGGCGCCCAAACTCGCCTGGCCGCCGCCCTGGCCAAAGCCACCCGGAAGGACGCCCGCCTGTGACGGGCCGCCCGGCGGCGCAGGGGCGCGGTGCCGCGAGAGGACCAGTGGCGACCAGGTGGCGCGGTGCCGCGGGCATGCGAGGCGCAGGGAAGGTCGTGGTGTTGTGATCGCGTCAGTCGCGGGAAAGGTCATGGCGATCGCTCCCGACGCGGCCGTCATCGAGGTCGGCGGCGTGGGCGTCCTCACCCACTGCACCCCCGGCACGCTCGCCACCTTGCGGATCGGCGACGACGCCCGCCTGGCCACGTCCCTCGTCGTCCGCGAGGAGTCCCTCACCCTCTACGGCTTCGCCACCGACGACGAGCGCGCCGTCTTCGAGCTCCTCCAGACCGCCAGTGGCGTCGGTCCCAAGCTCGCCCTCGCCATGCTCGCCGTCCACACGCCCAACGCGTTGCGCGTCGCCGTGGCCAGCGCCGATCTCAAGGCCCTCACGCAGGTGCCGGGCATCGGCCAGAAAGGCGCCCAGCGCATCGTGCTGGAGCTGAAGGACCGGCTCGGCACACCCGAGGAAGCCGTCAACGCCGCGCTCAACGGCGGACGCCGGACGGCGGTGTGGCGCGAACAGGTCCACTCGGGCCTCGTCGGGCTCGGCTACTCCAGCAAGGACGCCGACGAGGCGATCGCCACCGTGGAGCCCGACGCCGACGCCGAACTCGCCGCCGGCCGCCAACCCCAGGTCGCCGCCCTGTTGAAGGCCGCCCTCCGCGCCCTGAGCATCCGATGACCCCGCGCCTCCTCCCGCCCACCCGGAGCCCCACGCCGGCCCCCACCCTCCGCAAACACGCCTCTGCCGAGCGCCCGCCGATGGTGCGGGGTGGCGTGCGGATCGTGCGTGGTGGTGTGCGGGGTGGTGTGTGGTGGGCCGGGGAGGTCGGTGCGCTGGTGGTGGGGACGCAGTCGGTGAGGAGGTGGGGTTGGCGTGGGGTTTGAGCGCGAGCTCGTGTCGGCCGCGGCGACGGGTGACGAGCTGCAGATCGAGGCGGCGTTGCGGCCCAAGCGGCTGGCCGAGTTCATCGGTCAGGGCCGGGTGCGCGAGCAGCTGTCGCTCGTGCTGGAGAGCGCCCTGCGCCGGCGGCGGCCGCCGGACCACGTGCTGATGAGCGGCTCCCCGGGGCTCGGCAAGACCACCCTGTCCATGATCATAGCCGCCGAGCTGAACGCGCCGCTGCGCGTCACCTCGGGCCCGGCCCTGGAGCGGGCCGGCGACCTCGCGGCCATCCTGTCCACGCTGGCCGAGGGCGAGGTTCTGTTCATCGACGAGATCCACCGCATGGCCAGGCCCGCCGAGGAGATGCTCTACCTCGCGATGGAGGACTTCCGGGTCGACATCGTGGTCGGCAAGGGTCCGGGCGCGACCGCCATCCCGCTCGACGTGGCCCCGTTCACCCTGGTCGGCGCCACCACGCGGGCGGGCCTGCTGCCCGCGCCGCTGCGCGACCGGTTCGGCTTCACCGCCCACATGGACTTCTACGACGTCGGCGAGCTGGAGCAGGTGCTCTACCGCTCGGCCCGGCTGCTCGGCGTCGACCTGCCGCCCGACGGCGCCCACGAGATCGCCCGCCGTTCGCGCGGCACGCCCCGCATCACCAACCGCCTGCTCAGACGCGTACGCGACTTCGCCGACGTCCGCGCCGACGGCCTGATCAACCGTGAGATCGCCTCGGCCGCCCTCGACCTGTACGAGGTCGACGCCGAGGGGCTCGACCGGCTCGACCGGGCGGTGCTCGGCGTGCTGTTGAAGAAGTTCGGCGGCGGCCCGGTCGGCCTGTCCACGCTGGCGGTGGCCGTGGGGGAGGAGCCGGAGACGGTCGAGGTGGTGGCCGAGCCGTTCCTCGTCCGCCAAGGTCTGCTGGCCAGAACGCCGCGCGGCCGGGTCGCGACCGCGGCGGCCTGGACTCACCTGGGCATGACCCCGCCTCCTGACGCGTTCGGGGCCGCGAATTTCGACTGATCACAGATAGGTTGCAACCATTTCAAATCGGGAACTTCCCCGCGCGCCGAAACGCTGCCTCGTTGCCGCGTTTCGCAACAAGCGCCTACACTCCGTGGCTTGGCTGGCTGTGTAGGCTGACGGGCTGAGCGGCGCGGCCCGACGCAACGCACGGAATTTCCGGCGCGAGGCCGGTGTCAAGTCCTTGTACGACAATTGGAAGGTCGCCCCTGATGGACATGGGACAACTCGGAAGCATCCTGCCGCTGATTCTTCTGGTGGTGGTGTTCTACTTCCTGCTGATCCGCCCTCAGCGCAAGCGCCAGCAAGAGGCGATCCAGATGCAGAACTCCCTGACCCCCGGCGCTCGGGTGATGACGACGACCGGCCTGTTCGGCACCGTCATCGCCGTGGACAATGAGGATGTCATACTCGAAGTCGCGCCGGGCATCGAGACCCGCTGGGTCAAGGCCGCGATCGGCCGCGTGGTCTCGCCCGGCGACGCCGCGGCGGCCGACGCCGACCAGGCAGGGGAGGGCACGGAGCCCGAGGCCGCCGTCGATCGCAACGGCGACCAGGGCTCCGACAGCAAGCAGTCCTGACTAAGCTCTGCGACAAACCTCTATCCGAAAGAACTGACGACCAGTGGCCCGACCGACCAGCCGCCACAGCCGACCGGGGCGAACGCTCCTGGTGCTGCTGGCGCTCATCCTCGCCATGGGCGGGACGATGCTCCTGCAGAAGGCTTACACGCCCAAGCTGGGGCTCGACCTCGCCGGCGGCACGACGGTGACTCTGACTCCCGTGACTCTGAACAACTCGAGTCCGCCAGAGGAGATCCTCGACCGCGCGGTCAACATCATCCGCACCCGGGTCAACGGCACCGGCATCTCCGACGCGGAGGTCGCCAAGTCCGGCGACAACATCATCATCTCCATCCCCGGCGTCGGGCAGAGTGAGGCCATCAAGCTGGTCGCGACCACTGCGGAGCTGCGTTTCCGCCAGGTCTTGGCCATGGCGGCCACCCAGGTCCCGCAAGACCTGGCCACCAACGCGCCCTCGCCGGCCGCCTCGCCCGCCACCCCTCCGTCCGGCTCCCCGACCGCCGCGCCGTCCGGCCAGCAGTCGGCCAAGCCGTCCGCCACCCAGCCGCAGGGCACGTCCCAGCCCAGCGCGTCCCCGACGGGCAAGGCGCTCTCCTCCGCGCTGACCTCCCCCACACAGAGCCCCCGGCAGAGCCCTCAGGCGTCCCCTGAGCAGAGCCCGCAGGCGCAGGTAACCCAGCAGGCCCAGGGCCAGAAGCAGGACACCAAGAAGGGCCAGAACGCCAAGGGCTCCCCGACGGCCTCGCCGAGCGCGTCGCCGAACTCCCAGGCGGCCACCCCGTCCCCCGAAGACCTCGGCATCGACACCTCGGGCATCGACCCGGCGGTGCTGAAGCAGTTCAACGAGCTCAACTGCGCCGACCCGGCCAAGCGCGGCCAGGGCGTCCAGGACAACCCCGCCAAGCAGTACGCCGCCTGCGAGGCCGACGGCAGCTTCAAGTACGTCCTCGACGTCGCCAAGGTCGTCGGCACCGACATCGACACGGCCTCGGCCGGCATCCCGCAGGGCAGCGCCGAGTGGAGCGTCCAGCTCGACTTCAAGAGCAAGGGCGCGGGCGCGTGGGGCGATCTCACCACGAAGGCGTTCAACTCGCAGGAGCCGCGCAACAAGGTCGCGGTCGTGCTCGACGGCGTGGTGATCACCGCCCCCAACATCATCAGCCCGATCACCGGCGGTCGCGCCGAGATCACCGGCAACTTCAACCAGGCCAGCGCCACCACCCTGGCCGACCAGCTGAAGTACGGCGCGCTGCCGCTGAAGTTCAACCGCAGCTCGGTCGAGACGGTCTCCTCCACCCTGGGCCAGGACCAGCTGGAAGGCGGCCTGGTCTCGGGCGTCATCGGCCTGGCGCTGGTGGTGCTCTACTGCCTGCTCTACTACCGCGGTCTCGGCATCGTCGCGGTGCTGAGCCTCGTGGTGGCCTCGGTGATCACCTACACGTCGGTGGTCGTGCTCGGTCACAACGCCGGCTTCCGGCTGTCGCTGCCGCACATCATCGGCCTGGTGGTCTCGATCGGCATCACCGCCGACTCCTTCATCGTCTACTTCGAACGCATACGTGACGAGATGAAGGAAGGCCGGCGGACGCTGCGGGCTGCCGTCGAGGTGGCCTGGGTACGTGCCCGGCGCACGATCCTCATCGCCGACGCCGTCATGTTCATCGCCGCCATCGTGCTGTACTTCCTGGCGGTCGGCGGCGTGGCCGGGTTCGCGTTCGCGATGGGCCTGACCACGCTGATCGACATCGTGGTGGTGTTCCTGTTCACCAAGCCGTTCATCGCCCTGCTGGCGAGGCTGAAGTTCTTCGCCAAGGGCCACCCGCTGTCGGGTCTCGACGCCGAACGCATGAGCGAGACCGGCACGGCCGCCCGCAAGACCACTCCGCAGGAGGCCTGAGATGGGACTCGCACGTCGCCTCTACCGCGGCGAGATCGACGTCGACTTCGTCGGCAAGTGGAGGCTGTGGTACAGCTTGTCCGCCTTCCTGCTGCTCATCTCGCTGGCCGGCCTGCTGATCAACGGGCTCAACCTGGGCGTGGAGTTCCGCGGCGGCACGGTCTTCTCCTTCCCGTCCGCCGCCGGGTCGACGGTGGAGGAGGTGCGCACCACGTTCCGCGACGCGGGCGCCCACCAGGTGATCGTGCAGCAGGCCGGCGAGCGCTGGCGGGTCACCACCGAGAGCCTGCCGGAGAACTCGCTCACCCAGGCGCAGTCGGAGGTCAACCGCGACTACGGCGTGCCGGTCGACCAGGTCGACGTGCAGCTGATCGGCCCGTCCTGGGGCGGTGAGGTCTCCACGAAGGCGCTGTGGGGCCTGGCGGCCTTCATGGTGGCGATCATCCTGTACCTGTCGATGGCGTTCGAGCCGAAGATGGCACTCGCGGCCATCGTCGCGCTCTTCCACGACCTGGTGATCACGGCCGGCATCTACGCCTGGTCGGGCTTCGAGGTGACGCCGGCGACCCTGCTGGGCTTCCTGACCATTCTCGGTTATTCGCTCTACGACGCGGTCGTGGTGTTCGACATGATCAAGGAGGTCACGGCCAAGCTGGGCCACACCTCGAAGATGACGTACTCGATGGCGGCCAACAACGCGCTCAACCACACGCTGATCCGGTCGCTCAACACCTCGCTGGTGGCGATCCTGCCGGTGGCGGCCATCCTGTTCATCGGCACCACGCTGCTCGGCGCGGGCACGTTGAAGGACCTGTCGCTGGCGCTGTTCGTCGGCATGATCGTCGGCACGTACTCGTCGATCTGCGTGGCCACGCCGCTGCTGGTGACGCTCAAGGAGCGGGAGCCGAAGTACCAGGCCATCGCCAGGCGGCTCGCCTCGACGAGCGGCGGCGGCAAGGGGTCGAAGGGTTCCAAAAGCGCGGCCGTAGCCAAGGGGTAGCCTGTCCGCCCCGCCTCCGACGCCCCCGCCCGGCTCCGGGCGGGGGCGTCGCGCGTGCCAGCCCCCAGGGCAGGTGCGCACGGGACCGGTACGGCGACGGTCGCGGATGCACCATCATGGAGCCCGGCACCCGGCCGTGGACCCAGGCCGTGGACCCGGCACGGCCACGGACGAGCCACACGGCCACGACGAGTCACACGCCCACGGACGAGCCACACGCCCGGCGGAGAGATGCGAGGGAATCGCCATGAGTGAGCTGACGACGATGATCCTGGACCGGATCAGGGACGTCCCCGACTACCCCAAGCCCGGAGTCATGTTCAAGGACATCACCCCGCTCCTGGCCGACCCGGTCGCGATGGCGGCCGTGGTGGACGAGCTGGCCGGGCTCCACCAGGTCGACAAGATCGTGGGGATCGAGGCGCGCGGGTTCATCCTGGCCGCGCCGGTGGCCTACCGGGCCGGCGCGGGGTTCGTGCCGGTGCGGAAGAAGGGGAAACTGCCTGCCGAGACGCTGGAGGAGTCCTACGATCTGGAGTACGGCTCCGCGACCATCGAGGTCCACCGTGACGCGTTCGCGCCCGGGGAGCGGGTCCTCATCGTCGACGACGTGCTGGCCACGGGCGGCACGGCGAAGGCGACCGTGGAGCTGGTGGAGAGGGCCGGCGCCCGGGTCATCGGCATCGCGGTGCTCATGGAGCTGGCATTTCTCAGGGGGCGCGAGCGTTTGCGAGGAGTGGACCTGCATTCCCTCGTGATCGTCTGAGCCCGGGCCCGCGACGGCTCGGGTTCGCCACCTGGATACACTGGGGAATCTGGACCCGAACGTGAGGAGCCAATTGCGTGAGGAGCCGTTGCGGGAGGAGTCTGTGTGCCCCGTGATGTGGTCGTGCCCGACGTAGCCGACTCAGGCGGTGCCGAGCCGGGCGGCGTGCCCGCCACACGCCGGCGGCGGTTTGGGGGTGGGGCCATGAATCCGGTGCTGGAGCCGCTGTTCCGCACGGTGCGCGCCACCCATCCCAAGGCCGATCTGCGCCTGATCGAGCGTGCCTACGACGTGGCCGCCTACCATCACCGCGACCAGAAGCGGAAGTCCGGCGACCCGTACATCACGCATCCGCTGGCCGTGGCCACGATCCTGGCCGAGCTCGGCACCGACGACGAGACGCTGTGCGCGGCCCTGCTGCACGACACCGTCGAGGACACCGCCTACAGCCTCGACGAGCTGCGCGCCGACTTCGGTGACACGATCGGGTCGCTGGTCGACGGGGTGACCAAGCTCGACAAGGTCAAGTTCGGCGACGCGGCGCAGGCCGAGACGGTGCGCAAGATGGTCGTGGCGATGTCGCGCGACATCCGCGTGCTGATCATCAAGCTGGCCGACCGGCTCCACAACATGCGCACGATGCGCTACCTGCCGGAGCACAAGCGGCACCAGAAGTCCCGCGAGACGCTGGAGATCTTCGCCCCGCTGGCCCACCGCCTGGGGATGAACACGATCAAGTGGGAGCTGGAGGACCTCGCGTTCGCCATGCTCTATCCCAAGCGCTACGACGAGATCGCCCGCATGGTGTCGGAGCGGGCGCCGCGGCGCGACCTGTTCCTGCAGGAGGTCATCGAGAAGGTCTCCGGCGACCTGCGCGAGGCGAAGATCCGTGCCCAGGTCAAGGGCCGGCCGAAGCACTACTACTCGGTCTACCAGAAGATGATCGCCCGCGACGTGGCCTTCGACGACATCTACGACCTGGTGGGCATCCGCGTGCTGGTCGACACCGTACGCGACTGCTACGCCGCGCTCGGCACCATCCACGCCCGCTGGAACCCGGTGCCGGGGCGGTTCAAAGACTACATCGCGATGCCCAAGTTCAACATGTACCAATCGCTGCACACGACGGTGATCGGTCCCGAGGGCAAGCCGGTGGA
Organism: Nonomuraea sp.; assembly: GCA_036276095.1. Classification (GTDB taxonomy): domain Bacteria; phylum Actinomycetota; class Actinomycetes; order Streptosporangiales; family Streptosporangiaceae; genus Nonomuraea. The sequence goes on from DASUCK010000074.1 coordinate 52,785, forward strand.
GCTGCAGATCCGCACCCACTCGATGCACCACAGGGCCGAGTACGGCGTGGCCGCGCACTGGAAGTACAAGGAGGAGGTCGGCGCCGGCGGCCCGCCCGGCAAGATCAAGCCGGGCAGCGACATGGCCTGGCTGCGCCAGCTCCTCGACTGGCAGAAGGAGACCTCCGATCCGGGCGAGTTCCTCGACTCGCTGCGGTTCGACCTGTCGGTGTCGGAGGTCTACGTGTTCACCCCGAAGGGCCAGGTCATCGCCCTGCCCGAGGGGGCCACACCGGTCGACTTCGCCTACGCCGTCCACACCGAGGTGGGTCACCGCTGCATCGGGGCGCGCGTCAACGGGCGTCTGGTGCCGCTGGAGTCACGCCTGGGCAACGGCGACACCGTCGAGATCTTCACCTCCAAGTCGCCCGACGCCGGGCCGTCGCGCGACTGGCTGAAGTTCGTCAAATCGGGCCGGGCCCGTAACAAGATCCGGCAGTGGTTCTCCAAGGAGCGCCGCGAGACCGCGATCGAGGCGGGCAAGGAGGCCATCGGCCGCGCCATGCGCAAGCAGGGGCTGCCGCTGCAGCGCCTGATGTCCGGCGAGGCGCTGCTGGCGCTGGCCCGCGACCTGCGCTATCCCGACGTGTCGGCGCTCTACGCGGCCGTGGGCGAGGGCCACGTCGCGGCGCAGGCCGTGGTGCAGAAGCTGGTGGCCTCGATCGGCGGCGTCGACAGCGCCGAGGAGGACATCGCCGAGACCGCACTGCCGACGCGCCTGCGCGGCCGTCCGCGGGGCGGGGGCGGGGCCGGCGTGGTGGTGGCGGGCGACGCCGACGTCTGGGTCCGCCTGTCCAAGTGCTGCACCCCTGTGCCCGGCGACGAGATCGTCGGGTTCGTCACCCGTGGCCACGGCGTGTCGGTCCACCGCGCCGACTGCACCAACGTCCAGCAGCTGAAGGCGCAGCCCGACCGGCTGGTCGAGGTGAGCTGGTCGCCGAGCGACGACAGCGTCTTCCTGGTGGCCATCCAGGTCGAGGCGCTCGACCGGCCGCGCCTGCTGTCCGACGTCACCCGCACGCTGTCCGACCAGCACGTCAACATCCTGAGCGCGTCGGTCACGACGTCGCGCGACCGGGTGGCGATCAGCAAGTTCACCTTCGAGATGGGCGACCCCAAGCATCTGGGCCACGTGCTCAAGGCCGTGCGCAGCATCCAGGGCGTCTTCGACGTCTACCGGGTCAGCGGCGCCGGCGGCTGAGCTCAGTGGTGGCGCAGGTCGGGGAGGTTGACCACGATGGCCTCCTGGGTGCTGCGGGCGATGACGACCACGGCCTCCTGCGACGGGTCGGGGTTCTCCTCGCGGTGAGGCACGTACGGCGGCACGAACACGTAGTCGCCGGGCTTGGTGTCGAGGCGCACCTCGTGGCCGCCTTCCAGGAACACGAACGACGGGGTGCCGCTGACGACGTAGATGGCGGTCTCCGAGGCGCCGTGGTGGTGGTCGGAGGAGCGGGTGGCGGGCGCGACGTGGGTCTGCCCCATCCAGAGCCGGGAGGAGCCGGCGGTGGCGCCGCTGACGGCGGCCATCCGCCGCATGCCGGCGCTTTGCGCGGTGTCGCCCGAGAGCTCTCCTGAGGGCACGTGACGCAGCGGCCGGTGGAAGGGGTCACCCTCGGCCCGGTAACCCTCCCAGAGGCGCCCTCCTGCCCGTTCCAGCACGTCTGAGGCGACGGCGGTCAGCCGGGCGGGGTCGTCGTGGGCGGCGAGCAGCCGGTCGGCCAGCTCCGGGTCGTGGGCGCGCAGCTCGCGGAGCAGCCATTTGCCGCTGCCCTGCCACCGGCGCCCGAACCCGAGCGCCAGCCGGGCCGTCTCCTCCGCCACCTGCCAGCGGATGAACGCCTGCTCGCCCGGGTCGGTGGCCCCCGCGAGATCGTCGAGGAGGTCCGACAGGACGTATCGGGCCCGCTCGGCCTGCGTGTCGGTCAGCCCGCCGGGACCGGCGGCGAGGCGCTCGCCGAGCGCCGCCTGCAGGTCGCTGGCCCGGCCGCTGGTGCGGTCGATGAGGACGGCGCCCTCGGCGCACATGCGGGCCAGGCTCGGCTGGCGCCGGTCGAAGTCCTTGTCGAGGAAGGCGCGCAGGCTCGTCTCGCTGTGCACGAACAGCTCCACCGGCCAGCCGCGCCACCGCAGCGCCTCGCGGTAGGGCCTGGGCAGGCCGTCGAGCACCACCACGACGTCGAGATCGGAGGTGCTGGTGCGGTGTTCGGTGAGGGCGCTGCCGCCGACGAAGGCGTAGAGGGCGCCCGGGTACATGTCCTCGACGAGGGCACGCGCGACGCTGACGGGATCCATGACGCAAGCCTAGGCGTGTCTTGACATGCGCGCAGGCAGAGCGGGAGGCATTGGCCCGGGGATCCCCCGACGAGCCCTCGGCCGGGCCGCGCCGCCGGCGTGAGCGTCCGCTCTCCGGGCCCGCCCGATTCCCCACGATCGGGCGGCCCCCAGGTGTGGGTCAGCTGAACTCGGCGAGTGTGCGCTCGGCCTCCTCCAGCCAGGAGCGGCGGGCGATCAGCGCCTCCTCGGCCTCCTTGACGTCCTTCGCGCGCCCGGCGGCCTGGGCCTTGGCCAGGCGCTTCTCCAGCTGCTCGATGGAGGTGCGGAGCTGGTCGACGGTGCTCTGCGCGCGGGCCCTGGCCTCGGGGTTGGAACGCTTCCACTCGGCGTCCTCGGCCTTGCGCACGGCCTCGTCCACCTTGCGGAGCCCGCCCTCCAGCCGGTCACGCTGCTCGCGCGGCACCGGCCCGGCGGCCTCCCACCGCTCCAGGATGTGGCGCAGCGCGGCCCGCGCGGCGCGGACGTCGGTGACCGGGAGGATCTTCTCGGCCTCGGCCAGCAGCTCCTCCTTGACGTGCGCGTTGGCCGCCAGGGAGGCGTCACGCTCGGCGAAGACCGCCGACCTGGCCTGGAAGAACTGGTCCTGGGCGGCCTTGAAGCGGGCCCACAGTTCGTCCTCGGCCTCGCGGGAGGCCCGCCCGGCGCTCTTCCACTGCTGCATGAGGTCGCGGTAGACGGCCGCGGTCGCGCCCCAGTCGGTCGAGTCGGCCAGCGCCTCGGCCTCGGCGACGATGCGCTCCTTGGTCGCGCGCACGCCCTCGCGCTGCTCGTCGAGCCCCGCGAAGTACGCCTTGCGCCGCTTGGCGAACGCCGTGCGGGACGCCGACAGCCGCTTCCACAGCGCGGCCTCGGTGACCCGGTCGATGCGGTCGGCCGCCTTCCACTCCTCGACCAGCTGGCGCAGCCGCTCGCCGCCCGACTTCCAGTGGGTGGTCTCGTCGGCGATGCGTTCGGCCTCGGCGACGATGCGTTCCTTGACCGCCCTGGCCTCGGCGCGTGCCTGTTCACGGGCCGCCTTGACCTCCTCGCGGCGCTGGGCGACCAGCTCGGTCAGGCTGTCCAGCCGGGTGGTCAGCGCGCCCAGGTCGCCGATGGCGTGGGCGTCGGCGACGGCCTCGCGCAGCTTGGCGATGCTGGCCTCGGCCTGCGCCGGGGCCAGATCGGTGCCTCTGACCCGCTGTTCGAGCAGCTGAACCTGGCCCGCCAGCTCGTCGTACTTGCGATGGAAGTAGGCCAGTGCCTCTTCGGGTTCACCGGCCTTCCAGGAGCCGACGGCCCGCTCTCCCTCGGCCGTACGCACGTAGACGGTGCCGTCGTCGTCTACCCGGCCCCACGGGTCGGTGCTCACCGTGTCCTCCCGCACTATCCATCAGACCCTTCGGGACTGCTTCGTCCCTAGTTTGTATTACGTCAGCTCTTGCCGGCGAATGTCACGTCTTTGATTTCGACGGTTTGCTTCGGTGCTCCGGTCCCGTCCCCCATGTCGGCGATGACACCTGCTTTGTTGACTTTGTCCAGGATGTCGAGTCCCTTGGTGATCGTACCCACAGGCGTGTAATCCGGCGTGAGCCCGATGTCTCCGTAAACGAGGAAGAACTGGCTTCCCGTGGTGCCGGGGGCCGACGTTTTGGCCATCGCCATGACGCCGCGCTTGTACTTGGCGCCCTGGAGGTTCTCCTCGGCCATCACGTAGCCGGGACCGCCGGAGCCGTCCTGGCTCTTGCCGTCGGCCTTGGCGGTCGGGTCGCCGCACTGCAGCATCGGGAACTGGCCGCTGCCGAGCCGGTGGCACTTGCTGCCGTCGTAGTAGTTCTTCTTCGCCAGGAACTCCAGCGAGTTCGTCGTGCAGGGCGCCTTGGCGTTGTCGAGCTCGACCACGATGTCGCCCTGGTTCGTCTTGAACGTCATCGTCTTCGTGGCCGGCTCGGTCTTGACCTCCTTCGGCGGCATGCCGACGTCCTTGACCTGACCGCCGCCCGTGTCCTTGACGTAGTCGCAGGTGCCCGTCGCCGCGTCGTACGGCTTGGGGCCCGTGCTCGGCGCCGCCGCGGCGGTGTCGGCCGGTGAGGCCGACGGCGAGGCGGCCGCCTCCGTCGCCGGGTCGTTGCCGCCGAGCAGCGCCACCGCGGCCACGATGCCGCCGACCACGACGACGACGCCCACGGTGGAGCCGATGATCGCGTTGCGCTTGGCCTTCTGCTCGCGCTCGAGACGGCGCTGCATCTGCCGCTCGTAGTGCTCACGCGCCAGCTGCTTCTGCCGGTCCTTCCCCGTGGCCACCGCTTTGCCTCCCATAGTCGCTCAACTGAGGTGGGCGAATCGTATCGGCCAACGGGTGATGATTCGCAGCCCGGCGACCCGCACCGGTACCCTTCGGTTACATTCCCATTGGCTTTTCGACGAGATCACCTGAGGCAGATGCTCATCGCCGGCTTCCCCGCAGGGGCCTTCCAGACCAATTGTTACGTAGTCGCGCCTGCCGCCGGCGAGGAGTGCGTGATCGTCGACCCAGGTCAGGACGCCACCGAGGGCGTCGACGAGCTCCTGCGCGAGCACCGGCTGAAACCGGTCGCGGTCGTGCTCACCCACGGCCACCTCGACCACGTCTGGTCGGTGGCCCCGGTGTGCGGCGCGCGTGACGTGCCCGCGTGGATCCACCCCGACGACCGCCACCTGCTGAGCGATCCGGCCGCGGGCTGGTCCGGCACCAGCGCCTCGCTGTTCGGCGGCCTCACCCTGAGCGAGCCCGACGACGTGCGCGAGCTGGCCGACGGCGCCGTGCTGCCGCTGGCCGGCCTGGAGCTCGTGGTCGACCACACGCCCGGCCATACCAGGGGGTCGGTGACCTTCCGGCTGCCGGACGACAAGATCATGTTCTCCGGTGACCTGCTGTTCGCCGGCTCCATCGGCCGCACCGATCTTCCCGGCGGCGACTATCCGACGATCCTGCGCAGCCTTGCTGCCAAGTGTCTGCCGCTGCCTGACGATACGGTCGTCTTGCCGGGCCACGGACCACAGACCACGATCGGCCGCGAGCGCGCGACCAACCCATACCTGACGGAAGCAGCGCCGCACGCCGGTCCCACACGAGGGATCTAATGAGCTTCCAAGCACCCAAAGGCACCTTCGACTGGCTGCCACCCCGCTCCGAGCGGGTTCTGGCCGTACGTGAGGCGCTGGCCGCCCCGTTGCGCGCGGCCGGATACGGCTACATCGAGACGCCTGTCTTCGAAGACACACAATTGTTCGCCAGGGGCGTAGGCGAGTCGACCGACATCGTCACCAAGGAGATGTACACCTTCCCCGACAAGGCGGGCCGTTCCCTGACCCTGCGCCCCGAGGGCACCGCCTCGGTCGTGCGCGCCGTGCTGCAGCACAACCTGCACACCGGCCAGCTCCCGGTCAAACTGTGGTATTCCGGGAGCCAGTTCCGCTACGAACGCGCCCAGAGGGGCCGCTACCGGCACTTCTGGCAGGTCGGCGCGGAGGCGCTCGGCTCCGAAGACCCCGCGCTCGACGCCGAGCTCGTCGTGCTCGCCACCCGCGGCTACTCCTCGCTCGGCCTCACCGGCGTCCGCCTGCTGCTCAACTCGCTCGGCGACAAGACCTGCCGGCCGGCCTACCGGGCGGCGCTCCAGGAGTTCCTGCGCGGGCTCGACCTCGACGCCGACACCCGCGCCCGCGTCGAGATCAACCCGCTGCGCGTGCTCGACGACAGCCGGCCCGAGGTGCAGGCCCAGCTCGCCGGCGCGCCGCTGGTCGTCGACCACCTGTGCGCCTCCTGCAAGGCCTACCACGAGGACGTCCGGGCCCTGCTGGCCGCCGCCGGGATCGCCTTCCAGGACGACCCGCGCCTGGTGCGCGGGCTCGACTACTACACGCGCACCACGTTCGAGTTCGTCCACGACGGTCTCGGCTCGCAGTCCGCCGTCGGCGGCGGCGGCCGCTACGACGGGCTGAGCGAGATGCTCGACGGCCCGCCGCTGCCCAGCGTCGGATGGGCGCTCGGCGTCGACCGCACCATCCTGGCCATGGAGTCCGAGGGCCTGCTGGCCGACGACTCCGCGCGGGCGCGCGTCCAGGTGTACGGTGTCCCGCTGGGTGACGACGCCCGCCGCCGCATGTTCCTGCTCGTCGACGAGCTGCGCGCGGCGGGCATCAGCGCCGACATGGCCTTCGGCGGCAAGGGGCTCAAGGGCGCCATGAAGGGCGCCGACCGGTCGGGGGCCGCGTACGCGCTGATCCTGGGCGAGCGTGACCTCGCGGCCGAGGCCGTGCAAGTGAAAGACCTGACCACCGCTGACCAGACCCAGGTGCCGCTGGCCCAGGTCGTTGACGTTCTGAAAGGGAAAGTGCAGTGATCCGCACGCATACGGCCGGGTCGCTCCGCGAGGAGCACGCCGGGCAGAAGGTGACGCTCGCGGGCTGGGTGGCCCGCCGCCGCGACCATGGCGGCGTGGTCTTCATCGACCTGCGTGACGCCTCCGGCTCGGCGCAGGTGGTCTTCCGCGAGGAGGACCACGCCCACGACCTGCGCGCCGAATACTGCGTGAAGGTCGTCGGCGAGGTCCGCCTCCGCCCCGAGGGCAACGAGAATCCCGACCTGCCCACCGGCGCGGTCGAGGTGGTGGCCGACACGGTCGAGGTGCTGAGCGAGGCCGCGCCGCTGCCGTTCCCGATCGAGGGGAACGTGGGCGTGTCGGAGGAGGCCCGGCTGCGCCACCGCTACCTCGACATCCGCCGCCAGCAGGTTGCCCACGCGATGCGGGTGCGCTCCGCGGCCACCTACCTCGCCAACGAGGTCATGAACGAGCTCGGCTTCGTCTACGTCGAGACCCCCACGCTCACCCGCTCCACGCCCGAGGGCGCCCGCGACTTCCTGGTGCCCGTGCGCCTGCAGCCCGGCAGCTGGTACGCCCTGCCGCAGTCGCCCCAGCTGTTCAAGCAGCTGCTGCAGGTCGCCGGCCTGGAGCGCTACTACCAGCTGGCCAAGTGCTACCGCGACGAGGACCTCAGGGCCGACCGGCAGCCGGAGTTCACGCAGATCGACGTCGAGATGTCCTTCGTGGACCAGGAGGACGTCATCGAGGTCGGCGAGAAGCTGATCGGACGGCTGTGGCGGGAGATCGCCGGCTACGACCTGCCGACGCCGCTGCCGCGCATGACGTACGCCGACGCGATGGCCCGCTACGGCTCCGACAAGCCCGACCTGCGCTTCGGCCAGGAGCTGGTCGAGATGACCGACTACTTCGCCGGCACCTCGTTCCGCGTCTTCCAGGCCGAGTACGTCGGCGCGGTGGTCATGCCCGGCGGCGCCTCGCAGACCCGCAAGGAGCTCGACGCCTGGCAGGAGTGGGCTCGCTCGCGCGGCGCCAGGGGCCTGGCGTACGTGCTGGTGCAGGACGACGGCACGCTCGGCGGCCCGGTGGCCAGGAACCTGTCGGAGCAGGAGAGCAGCGGCCTGGCCGCCAAGGTCGGCGCTGGCCCGGGCGACGCGATCTTCTTCGCGGCCGGCCCGCGCCACTCCTCGCGTGACCTGCTCGGCGCCGCCCGGCTGGAGATCGGCCGCCGTTGCGGCCTGATCGACGAGTCGGCGTGGTCGTTCCTGTGGGTGGTCGACGCCCCGATGTTCGAGCCGGTCTACGACGAGGTGGGTCGCGAGATCGGCTGGACCGCCGTCCACCACCCGTTCACCGGCCCCAAGCCGGAGTGGGCCGACACCTTCCAGGACCACCCGGGCGAGGCGCTGGCCTACGCCTACGACATGGTCTGCAACGGCATGGAGATCGGCGGCGGCTCGATCCGTATCCACCGGGCCGAGATGCAGCAGCGCGTCTTCGACGTGCTCGGCATCTCCAAGGAGGAGGCGGAGAGCAAGTTCGGCTTCCTGCTGGAGGCGTTCAAGTACGGCCCGCCGCCGCACGGCGGCATCGCCTACGGCTGGGACCGCATCTGCATGCTGCTGGCCGGCGGCGAGTCGATCCGCGACGTGATCGCCTTCCCGAAGACGGCCTCCGGCTTCGACCCGCTCACCGGCGCGCCCACGCCGATCACGGCCGAGCAGCGCAAGGAGGCGGGCGTCGACGGCCGGCCGAAGAACGCCGACCCGAGGAACGCCGAACTGAAGAACGCCGGGAGCGTCTGAGAAGGGCGAAGCCGGTGGGGACGGGTCCCCACCGGCTTCCTGCGTCGAGCGGGCTCAGGAGAAGGCGATGTTCTTGATGATCACCGGGTTCTTGGGGGCGGTGGTGCCGCCGTCGCCGGTGATGTCGGCCTCGTTGACGATCAGGTCGTTGCCGTCCTTGGCCAGGCCGAGCAGCGTGTCCATGCCCTCGCTGACCATGCCCACGACCGAGTAGCCCGAGCCGATCTGCAGGTTCTCGTCCGACAGCGAGAAGACGAACTGGCTGTTGCTCTGGTTCGTCGCGTCGCCCGGCTGGGCCATGAACACCACGCCCTTGCCGACGGGGATCTCGACGTTCTCGTCGTTGTAGACGTAGCCGGCCGTGCCCTGGCCGTCGGCGGGGTTCTTGCCGTCGGCCTTGGCCAGCGGGTCGCCGCACTGCAGCATGTGCACGCCGGACACGTCGGGGGTGACCAGCCGGTGGCACTTCATGTTGTTGTAGAAGCGCTTCTTGGCCAGGAAGCTGAGCGAGTTGACGGTGCACGGCGCCGCGTCCGTCATGAGGTCGATGACCACCTTGCCGCGGTTGAAGGTGATCGTCATCTTCTTCAGCTTCATGTTGGGCTTCTTGCCCGGCAGGCCCACGAACTTGTTCGGGACCGAGGTG
>DASUCK010000075.1:0-12967 GCA_036276095.1 Nonomuraea sp.
GCCCAGGCCCATCATCGACCACTTCGACCCGCACATCCCTGCCATCAGCGATAACCGACACCCGGCACCGAGCCGGCGGAGCATGCTTCACAACATTGGTGAGCGCCTCCTGCACAATGCGATAAACAGCCAGTTCCACGCCAGCAGGCAGCCGCCCTCCAGCCACACAGCCAGGCCTCGCACCTCTACGCCCTAAACCTTTACACTCCGTACCGCCACACCCCGCAGCGTGCGCTAGGCCATCGCAATCCGCGCCGCCACCCCCCGCGGACTGCGCAAGGCCATCACGCTCTGCACCGCCACCCCCCGCGGACTGCGCCAGGCCATCACGCTCTACACCGCCACGCCCCGCAGCCTGCGCCAGGCCATCACCCTCTGCACCGCCACGCCCTGTTGCTCCGCTCTCCGAATGTTCACAGTCCGCAGCCCGACACCCCCCACCTCCAGGCTCCGAGCCTTCACAATCCGCGCGGCCAGCACCTCCCCGCTCCTGCCCTTCAGAGTCCGGACGTCCGCCTCCACTACCTGCGCACTCAGAAGCTTCAAAGTCCGCGCCGCGAGCACCTTTCCGCTCCGGCCCTTCACGGTCCGTACCTCCACGCCCTTCACCTCCGTGCCCTGCGATCTCACACGTCGGAAGTTCCCGCTCCGGGCCTTCACGCGCCGCAGCTTCACGCTCCTGGCCCTCGGGGTTCGAACCTTCATCCCTTCCACGCTCCAGCCCGTCACCCTCCGGCACCGAAACAATCCACCCAGAATCGCCCGCACCAGCTTCCGAAGAGGTCGCACGTCCCAGATCCGACCCGTCGCCCTCCTCGCCACCATTCAGCTCACCCTTCCTTTCACCCGTCAGCCCACCGGTCATGCCATCGGCCACTTCACCATTCAGCCCACCATGGCCGCCCTCGCACCCAGCTTCGTCCTCCACGCACTCCTGCTCACTGATCCGCAACTCGAGCCGCACATCAACGCCCGCCAGCCGAGCCTGCCTCACCAACTCGCTGAGCCCGTTAAGCCCAGGCACAGGGACAAGATCAGGCACATCGGACGATCGCAGCACGCCAAGCAGATGCCTCATTTCGACCAGAGCGCTCCGGCTGGCCGTCTCGATCACGCGCAGCGCGGCGTGTGCCTCCTCCGGCTTGGTCACCAGCACATGGTTGGCCACCCCGGCCTTGACCGCGATCAGGCCCACGCTGTGGGTGACCACGTCGTGCAGTTCACGGGCGATTCTTAACCGCTCCTCCGTCACCGCCTGCACCGCCAGTCGCTCCGCGTCGCGCGCCGCGTACAGCCTCCGCTCGTGCACGGCCCGCCCAATCGTCCAGGCGCTTCCCAAAGCCGCAATACCCATGAGCGGCTGATCGAGATGCAGCAGCCAGACCGGCGCGCGATGTTGCGACGTGCCGGTCACAGCCAGCCCCACAACTGTGACCAGGCTCAACGTGGCGATGGCCGATGCCGGCAGCACACTGCCGGCACTGTCGGTCAGAGCGACCACATAAAGCGCGTACGCGGGCGCGAAGTAGGGGAACTGAATGGCCCCCATCACCGCTGCGAAGATCGCGATCACCAGCGTGAGAAGGAAGACCGGCAGCGGCCAGAGCCTCCTCACCGCCAGCGGCGCCCCCAACGCGAACGGAAGAGCGATCCTCATCCACGGTGGCAGCGCCGTCGCACCGGCCGCCGACGTGAAGAACACGAATCCGATGACCAGCCCGGCCACCAGATCCAGCAGGATCAGCTGCCCACGGGTCAGATGCCTGGTGAAGAAGGGGTGGGTCTCGTCCACGCGTTGAACCGTAGCCGCTCGGCCGCCCTCGCACGTCAACCCAGGGTCTGACCTTGAGATTCGAACCGTGGTCCGACGCGCCGGCGGCCCTCCGCGACGCATCCTCTACGGCGTGATCGAACTCCGACGCCTCACCAAGCGCTATGGCAACACCCTCGCCGTCGACGGCTTGTCCTTCACGGTAGAGCCCGGCCACGTGACCGGCTTCCTCGGCCCCAACGGCGCAGGCAAGTCCACCACGATGCGCCTGATCCTCGGCCTCGACGCCCCGACGTCCGGCGATGCGCTGGTCAACGGCCGCCGCTACACCTCGCTCAGCGAGCCGATGCGACAGGCTGGCGCGCTGCTCGACGCAGGAGCCGTCCACGGCGGCCGCAGCGCCTACAATCACCTGCTCTCCCTGGCGCTCACCAACGGTCTCGGCACCATACGGGTGGCCGAGGTGCTGGAACTGGTCGGCCTCACAGATGTGGCTCGCAAGCGCGTAAGCGGCTTCTCCTTAGGCATGAAACAACGCCTGGGCATCGCCGCCGCGCTGCTCGGCGACCCCGGCGTGCTGATGTTCGACGAGCCGGTCAACGGCCTCGACCCCGACGGCGTACGCTGGATCCGCGGCCTCATGCGGTCCCTCGCCGCCGAAGGCAGGACGATCCTGCTCTCCAGCCACCTCATGAGCGAGATGGCCCTGACCGCCGAGCGTCTCGTCATCATCGGCCGCGGCAAGCTGATCGCCGAAGCCACGGTCGCCGAGCTGACCACGCGCTACCCGTCTCTGGAAGACGCCTACCTTGCCCTGACCGCTGACAGCATGCGGTACGAAGCCTCGCGTTGAAGACCGACTACGGAACTTCCGATGAAGGCCGTCCTGTCCTCAGGAGGGCTGAAGCGCTACGTGATCTCCGATCACCACCGCTCCCGGGATCGGCAGCCGGCCCGGAGCACACGCACGCTCTTTCGCACCAGGGAAACGGATACCTGCATGAGTGTCCTCGCCTCAGAGTGGCTGAAGGTCCGCTCGATCCGCTCCACGTACTTGATCATCGGCCTCAGCCTCGGCGCCATTCTCCTCGGCCTCGCTCTCGCCACCACCGCCACCGGCATGTACGACAGCGCACCCCCAGAAAGGCGCCCGCACGCCCGAATCGCCGACCTGGAAGAAGTTCTCGTCATCGTGCCCCAGCTTTGCGTGGGCATCCTCGGCGCCTTGGCCATCACCTCCGAATACGTGACCGGCCTGATCAGAACAACCCTGACCCTCGTCCCCCGCCGCTGGCCCGTACTCGCCGCCAAGGCCACGATCGTGGGCATACTGGGCTTGCTTGTCGGCCTGGCGACGGTGTTCGGCACGTACGCTGTCTCCCGCGGGGTCATCGGCGACCGCTTCTCAGGCGCGTATTCCACCGCGTTCCTGGACAAGCTCCCACTGCTGACCGCTCTCAGTTTCACGGTTCCGGTATTCGCCCTGCTCGGCCTTGGCCTGGGTGCCCTTCTGCGCTCCACGGCCGGCGCGATCGCCATCCTGGCGGGGCTCGTCTACGTCATACCAATGATCATCGGCAACATCCCCGAGCCGTGGAGCGAACGCCTCGGCTCCCTCATGATCGGAGGCCTGCCTCGCCAGATCGCCGGCCACAGCAACGCCAGCTCCGTATACGGCTCGCTCCTACAACCAGCAGCCGCCGCCGCAGTCCTGGCCGCCTACGCCCTCCTCCCACTGCTGGCAGGCCTTTGGCTGCTACGCCGAAGGGACGTCTAACGTCCAAACAAACCCCCCGTAACGCCGCTCAACCTCCACCTCAGTTCCGCCCCAGCCTCACCACCACACTGACGCAGATGCTCCGCCACAACACCACGGCCTCAGCCGGATACCAGCAACCAGCGACCACCCACCCACCACCACCCGCACCAAACAAGCACCCAGTCCTCTGAAGCGACCGCCCCGCTCGGCTCCACATGCCCCGGCGAGCCGGAAGCCCCAAACACCGAAGCTCAGGGAGCCATGGACCCGAAAGCCAGAGCCCCGGCAAGCCAGAGACCCGGAAACCGGGAAGCCTCCTCCACCGGTACGGCAGACGGAACCGCCTGCCGTACCGCCAGACAACACCCAGGCGTCTCAGACCTCGAGCACAACGGGGATGATCATCGGCCGTCGACGATAGGTGTCGCTCACCCAGCGCCCGACCGTACGCCGGACCACGCGCCGGATCTCCTGCACATCCAGCACTCCATCGGCCGCCTTGTCCTGCAGGGCCCGTTCGATCTGGGGAATGAACTCCTCGAACTGCACTGGATCGATGCCGGACCCACGCGCGTGGATCTCGGGGCCGGCGGTGAGTTTGCCCGTGTTCGAGTCGACCACGACAACGACGGAGATGAACCCTTCGTCGCCGAGGATCCTGCGATCCTTCAGCGAGGTGTCCGTGATCTCACCCACGGAGGTGCCATCGACGTAGACGTACCCGGCGTGCACCGCACCGACGATCTTCGCCCTGCCGTCGACCAGGTCGACCACGACGCCGTCCTCGGCGATCACGATGTGGTCCTCGGGGACACCGGTCAGGGCCGCCAGCTTGGCGTGGGCGCGCAGGTGACGCCACTCGCCGTGCACGGGCATGAAGTTCGAGGGGCGGGTCAGGTTGAGGACGTAGAGAAGCTCGCCGGCGGCCGCGTGGCCGGAGACGTGCACCTTGGCATTGCCCTTATGGATCACCCGGGCACCCCACCGGGTGAGTCCGTTGATCACCTTGTTGACCGCGGTCTCGTTCCCGGGCACCAGCGACGAGGCCAGCAGCACGGTGTCGCCCTCGGCGATGCGGATCGGATGATCGCGGTTGGCCATCCGCGACAGCGCCGCCATCGGCTCGCCCTGGGAGCCTGTGCAGATCAGCACCACGTCCTGAGGCGGCCGCTGCTCGATGTCGCGGGAGTCGACCATGAGCTCCGGGGGCACCCTGAGATATCCCAGGTCGCGGGCCACACCCATGTTCCGCACCATCGACCGGCCGACCAGGGCGACCTTGCGACCGTGCTTGGCGGCGGCGTCCATGACCTGCTGGATACGGTGGACGTGCGAGGCGAAGCTGGCCACGATGACCCGCTGCTCGGAAGTGCGGATCACCTCGTCGATGACCGGTCCGATCTCGCGCTCGCTGGTGACGAAGCCCGGCACCTCGGCGTTCGTGGAGTCGGACATCAGCAGGTCGACGCCCTCGCTGCCGAGCCTGGCGAACCCGCCGAGATCGGTCAGCCGGCCGTCGCTCGGCAACTGGTCCATCCGGAAGTCGCCGGTATGCAGGACGATGCCCGCCGGCGTCCTGATCGCCACGGCGAGCGCGTCGGGGATCGAGTGGTTGACCGCGAAGAACTCGCAGTCGAAAGGTCCAAAGGTGTGCCGTTCGCCCTCGACGACTTGAACTTTGTTCGGCTGAATCCGGTGCTCGGTCAGCTTGGCTTCGATCAGGGCCAGTGTGAGCTTGGACCCGATGAGCGGTATGTCGCGCCGCTCACGCAGCAGGTACGGCACCGCCCCGATGTGGTCCTCGTGGGCGTGCGTCAGGACCATCGCGTCGACATCGTCGAGCCGGTCCCTGATGTATTCGAAATCGGGCAGGATGAGGTCGACGCCTGGTTGGTCGGGCTCGGGGAACAACACCCCGCAGTCAACGATCAGCAGTCGGCCGTCGTATTCGAAGACGGCCATGTTCCTGCCGATTTCCCCCAATCCGCCGAGCGCGACGATGCGCAAGCCGCCTTCCGGCAGCGCTGGCGGGGGGCCGAGCTCAGGATGCGGATGGCTCATGGCCGGCCCCCACGGTCAAATCGTGTGCTCAAAACTTCCGGTTCCTCCCCGTTCCTATGCGTCTGTCAACTTCACCCCGCCGGCTACCAGGCAAGCACGCAGCTCGGCGATTTGCTTCTCCGTGGCGTCCACGAGCGGCAGGCGTACCGGACCGACCGGCATGCCCACCATGCTCAGCGCCGCCTTCGCCATGATCGCGCCACCGGCGCGCAGCATGATCCCGTCCACCACGGGGGCCACCTGGCTGTGGATGGCCTGCGCCTGGGCGACGTCGCCGCTCTTGTGCAGGCGGATCATGCGCGCCAGCTCGCCGCCCACCACATGCCCGACAACGCTGACGAACCCGGCCGCGCCGAGCGAAAGCCAGGCGAGGTTGAGCAGGTCGTCACCGGAGTAGAAGACGAGGTCTGTGGCGGCCATCACCTGACTGCCGGCGAACAGGTCACCCTTTGCGTCCTTCACAGCCACGATACGCTCGTGTTGCGCGAGCCGGATGAGCGTCTCTGTCTTGATCGGCACCCCACTGCGTCCCGGAATGTCGTAGAGCATCACGGGAAGGTCGGTCGCGTCGGCGACAGCGGAGAAGTGCCGATACAACCCTTCTTGCGGGGGCTTGTTGTAGTACGGCGTCACCACCAGCAGTCCGTGCGCTCCCGCATGCGCTGCCTGCTTGGCGAGCTCGACGCTGTGGCGGGTGTCGTTGGTGCCGGCCCCGGCCACCACGGTAGCGCGGTCACCGACCGCTTCGAGAACGGCGCCGACGATGCGGTGTTTCTCCTCGTCGGACGTGGTGGGCGACTCGCCGGTCGTCCCGTTGACGATCAGGCCATCGTTGCGCTGCTCGTCCACCAGGTAGGTGGCAAGACGACGCACAGCGACGTAATCGACCTCACCGTCAGAGGTGAACGGCGTGACCATCGCGGTCAGCATGCGGCCGAAGGGCGCGTCGGTGGTTCCAGTTGGCGATGCCATAGTGCGAACGCTACCCGGATTCGGAAAACCATTGGACGCCGCCACCCCGCTTCGCCTACCCGGAGACGCCCTTTGGTCCCTTTTCCTCGACATTATGCCCCCCACTTCCCCTCAAACCACAGCCCGGAGACAACGCCGGTCCCGCCTCGCCCCAGCCTCGCAGCCACCACGCAGACGCTGCACCGGAACGCCCCATCACACCAGTCCAAGCGGGAACGAAGTCCCGCTTCCCGACCACTTGTCCAGCTGACACCGACCGTTCAACAGGCAAGACCGCCAGTACGAACCCGACAGTCACGTACCGCACGCGCCCACCAACTCCCTTGATCGACGCCGACCGTTCCTGCTATCCCGCCTCACCTGCCGAGACCAGAGAACAGGTCGTGGATGTAGCACGCCGATGACCGATCCAGACGTCCCTCAAGAACGAGATCGCTGTCACGCGGCCGTGAATCCACGTGCCCCTAACGAACCTTCGGGGCCGATCTCGCCGCGGTAGGCAAGCACCCAGGCGTCCGTGTGGAGCTCCTTCCCACCTTGACGGCCAAGCGTCTCATCCGACTCACACCGCGAGTACGGGGTCGACACCCTGCAAACAGGTCTTCCCACTCAACCCGACCAGTCGGAAGGAACTTGCGACGCCAATCATCGGATGCCCACAAAAGGCCGATGGAACGTCACAATGCGCAGAGTCACCACAACGAAGGAGGAAGGGGAATCCGCCCGGGACGACGTCTCCTCAGCTGACACGAAGATGATCACGCGTCCGCCGAGCCTTTAGACGGACGCCGCCGTCGCACGCAGCCCTGCCCTTCGACCCCACATGAAGTGGTATGGCACCGTTGTCCACCTGGTCATGCGCCGGCCAACCACGATCGCACCAACCGCAGGCAGGCATTGGAAGAGGTCGCCGATATGTGCTCGGGGGTACACACATCGACGACCTCTAACGGAGAATCGGCACCCCTTACATCCGCGTTACAAGGTTTCTCCGACAATTTTCCGCCAACGCAAAGTTGGGGCTCCAGCGTGCTTCGATGACGGTGGGTTACCTGTCGAATACGGCAACATAGGGCAACGCCTCACCCGAACCCCCAGGGATGGACTAGTGGCCACCTCAGATCCGGTCTACCTGCGTGTCGTCGAAGACATCCGGCGACAGATCACCGACGGCAGTCTTCCGCCCGGCGCGCCCATTCCTTCTCGGGCGCAGTTGACCCGCAAGTATCAGGTCGGCGAGACCGCCGCCAGGCATGCTCTGCGCGTGCTGGCCAGTGAAGGTCTCATCATCGGCCGTGTTGGCTCGGGCCATTACGTCAGAGAACGCCCCGATTTGACACCATTGCACCGATGGCGGCATCTCGACCATCCAGCCCCGTTCGCGGCCGACCTGCAGGCTCAAGGCCGGCGCGTGACCTGGGACTGGCACAGCGAGCCCACCGAAGCAGGACCCGACATCGCCCGACGACTCCGCCTGAAAGAGGCGACCACGCTCACGAAAACCCGCTACCTCTTCCGCGGCGACGGCAGACCGCTGCAGCTCGCCATCTCGTACGAACCGATGGAGTTCGCCACGCCGTCGGAGGACCGCCGGAGCCTGCTGGCGAGAATGTACGCGCACGGCATAAAGATCACGGAAATTGTTGAGAGCGTGCACACCCGCGTACCGCGCCCGTACGAGAGCGACGCCCTCGACCTGGCCGCCGGCGTCCACATCTTGCACGTCGAACGTACACACTTGGCAGGCGACCGCCCCGTGGAGACCAGCGACATCGTCATCCCGGGCGACCGATTCCGCGTCACATACAACATCCCCGTCTAGCACGGCCGTGGAAGGCTCCGGGCACCGCCTCCTCTCCCGGAGCCTTCCACGCGCCGTCCAACACCATCACCCTCACGATCAACGCACCGGAGCGTGTCCAACCGAACGCGGCCGGTCGCTGCCGAGGTATCGCGCGCGAGCGAACACACTCCGGGTGTCGCCAGGCCGCCCCTTCGGGTAGCGGCACGGAGGGCGTCCAGGCTCGGGGAACCTCGGCAAGGTCGGGCTCAAGGTCTTCGGGCAGTTCGCCGCCACGGAGACGACGAAAGTGGGACACCCCGCGCCCACCCCTCCAACGCGAACTCAACGTGAACTCAACTCGCCCCACAACCGAGCAGCGCACTTCCACCGCGCGAGCCCGGCCATCGCTGCGTGCCCGTCGAATTTCCCTGCAACTGAACCATCGCTGAGATGCATCGCAGCAGGTCATGCGGCACGACCGATGTCCAGTACGCACCTCACTCCACGCTGCTAACGCCGCTGACGCAACAACGCAATCGACATCGCCACACAGCCTGCGTCCCTCGGCCATGCCACTCGGCCGAGAGGCATCGAGCAGGCCGCGCCCAAGGCACCGTGCTCAAGATCAGCGCCAGACAGTTCTATTCGCCACCCGTGACCGCTTGAGCCGCCGTCCGCCACAAGGCTGTCACTTCCCATCGCTTCCGTGACGGCGAATGCCACAGGTCCCGCGTCTGGACGCCAGCAACCACACCGACGCACCCCGCGGCAACCGGGGTTCCTTCTGCGCTCCAGCCCCGCAGCACCGGTCACGACCTTCAGCTGGGACGCCGTCGGCCGCAGCCTGCGTTTCCTGAGCGCCCCACGGCCCAAACTCTCCGGCACCGACCAGCCTGACGCGAACGTCGACATCCCCTCTCCGCGTTACATGCACGTGATCGCCCGTTCTGCCTACAAGGCCCCCGGCACAAGAGCGCGTCCCCCTTGCTGCCGGATTTGCAGCGTATGACGAGCCTCGGACGCTGCTCTGGCAGGAGGGCGCACCGTCCCTCCTACTCTCTACGCCCATCCCACGCCGCCTCCCGCACTCTCCGTCTCGCGCCACGAACTGTCTGAACAACCTCGCGCCGGTTTTCTGTGTACGGCCTACCCAGGGAGGCGCCTGCGCGCCCCCTGTAGAAAGCGCGCCCGCAGGTGCGTGGGCCATCAGGTAGGACCGCGCACGCGGATCTTGGTGGGGTGGCGATGAACTGGGGGTCACCATCTGACACCAGCGCTACCGAATCCCACTATCAAGCGCAACGCATGACAGAAAGGCCACTCAATCAGGCATGCCCCTTCCTTGCATAATCAACATATCTTGCCACATTTACCCACGCACGATTTATCAGCGAACCGACCGATTTATGAGCGAAATTGACACCTTCGCGAAAGACTGGATGGTGTACACCGCAGAGGCTTATCTGCATGGGCGCCGCTCCGACTCGCCACTCTGCCCGAAATCCACTTAAACAGCGAAATACCCACTCATGCTGAACAACGACGAATGCGCATCTGTCAACCCGGCGAATGCGCAGACCAGAGATTGTCGGTGGCGCTTGATAGAACGGTTTGCGGAGGTTGCCGATGCGTCTTAAAGATCTGTCCAAGCATGACCGGCCGCGTGAACGTCTCATGTCCAGAGGTGCGAATGCCCTGGCGGATCGCGAGCTACTGGCCGTGCTGCTCGGCTCAGGATTTCGTGGCTCCAGCGCTCTCGACCTGGCCGCCCAGGTGATCGATCACTGTGGAGACCTCGAGGCGCTCTGCCGTTCCGACCCGCATCGGTTGCTCACCGTGCCAGGGGTCGGCCCGGCCAAGGCCGCGCGGGTGGCCGCCGCTGTCCATCTTGTCCGCCGTGCGGAGAGATCACCGGAACGCGAACGCATCACCAGCACATCCGAGCTGGCTGGGCACTGCGCTCCCCTGCTACACGGGCATGTCCAGGAACGCCTGGTCATGGTGGTGTGCGACACCGGTGGGCGCGTACTCAAACGGTCGGTCGTCACCGAGGGCGGCGCCGACCACACGGCGATGCCGGTGCGGGAGCTGATCACGGAGGTGCTCACCACGGGTGGTGCGATGTTCGGCCTTGCCCACAATCATCCGAGCGGCTCCCTTGAGCCGAGCGCCGCCGATTTGGAGGCCACCGCGCGCCTTGTCGAAGCCGCCGAAACGGTCGGATTGCGGCTCCTTGACCACCTGATCATCACGGATACCGCCTGGCGGCGAATCCCCACGTAAATCCATTCCACCCACCCACCACACATCAAAGGGAATCATCTTGTGTATAGCGCCGAACCACTGTTTTCCAAGCGTGGGCCATGAGAATCTAATGGCGCGGGTAGGCCGATTCGGACGTCAGCCGGCCGATCTCGTCGTGGGTGTGGTCCCAAGCCTCCTGGTGGTCGCGGGACCATGTCCACGCTTCCGCGCCGGTCCCAGGCGGAGTGCATATCGGTCGCGTCGACGGCTTCTTTGGCCGTGGCGTTCCGCCAGGGATTGGGCGCAAGGCGCGCGACACGCGAAGAACAGCGGCTTCGTGTGCTCATCAGGGGTGCTCGTATTCGACGCATCTCCCTCGTGCTCGAATTCGGGCACCCCTGCCGCCCCGGTCCGTAAGGGCGATCGCCTTCCGCCTGGCCGAGTACCGCGCAGGCCATCCGAGTCACAGACAGGCATTCCGAAGTCGGAGCCATCGCATGCTCCGGCGCGTTCTGATTCTTGTGGTTGGGGCCGTCGCCTGCTCCGGCTACCAGAAGGTGGTCGTGTGAGGCTGCTGGGTTGACCATTGCGTCGTTGGTTTCGTCAGCGCGATCTTCTCCCGGCGAGTTGCGGGGCAGGGTGAGGTGATGGAGCTTTCGGTCGGGTCTGCTTCGGGTCGGCGATCCTCATTTCGCTCAGGGTCGGGATCAGGATGAGTGCCCATCCAAGATCGTGTAGCCAGTCGGTACGCGCCGGTTGCGGCCAAGGGCACGTCGTCGGGTCAGCGGAGCCAGGAGGGCGACGGTTTCGTGAAGTTGTGCCAGGCGGTCGCGACGGCGAGGCCGGCGGCCAATCGGTACTACTCCAGTTGCCGGAACCGATGGCCAGAACCGTCACGTCGGCTGAGAGCAGAGCGAAGACCGCGGACTGCTGCCCCCTCGTCCCGCCAGGCAGAGCGCTACCGACCGGGCAGGTCTCCGGGGATGCGCAGGCTCTCCAAGCCCAGATAGGCCTGGCCTTCTCCGTGTCGAGGTCGAGCATGGGGCGGACGAACCACGCCTTCGCCTTCACAAGAGCTTTCCAGCGTTCCGCCGCGTTGTCGCGATGGACGTCGTCCTGCACGGCAGGGGCCCTCGCTGTGGTCCTGCCTCCGGGAGGAACCGTATTCGGTTTGGCCTTACTCCGCTGCCGCGCTCCGCCGGCCTGGCCTATCTCCCGTAGTTTTGCCTTCGACTCAGCCATCTGGTGGGTTGCGCTCAGGCCGGCGTGGTGGTCAGTCAAGGCTTTGACCCGGGGGTGAGTTCGTAGGTCCGTCGTTGCGGCGGTCACCTTGGACAATCGTCTGCTCAGTGGACAGCGGCGGAGCTCGCGGAGAATTCGCCCGAGTCGGCGCTGTGGATCGGCGCGCTCGGCAGGTGTGCGCAGCGGGTTGCCGCAGCCCTTATAGGGGGTGATGAGAGGACTCTCGGCCAGGGATGTGGATGCCCGACTCGTTCCAACCCGCAGGATGCCAAGACACGGGCGACTGTTCGGTCGTCGAGGTTGTCGGGGGTGCCTGGCCGTGAGTCGAGGCCAGACATTCGGGCCGCTTTGGACGACAGTAACGGGATGTTCATGGCGGGGAAACGGTGTCTGGTCGAGGAATGCGGCCGATCTGTACGCAGGCGGCCGGCACGTCACCCTCGGTACGCCACTCGGGCACCACACGGGCGCCACACGGGCGCCACACGGGCGCCACACGGGCGCCACACGGGCGCTACGCAGCGGCGAGGCCCACACTCGTCCTGCGGATCGGCCAGTGGGTGCATGTTCATTCCATGATCTTGATGCTTGACACTGTCGTACGGGTGCTCGTCGGCGAGGCGATCGATGGGGATGAGGGTGCCGTCCAGGACAGTGCGGGCCGGACGGGGATGCGCGCGTTACGGCGGTGTGCACATCGTCAGCCAAGCTGGTCGACAGGTCGACGGTCGCGCGGATGCAGCGACAGGCGGTGGTGGTGCCAATGGTGAAGCCGACAGCCAGGCGGGCGTGGGTGCCGCCGTTGTGCAGGTGGGTCAGGACCGGAGGTGCCTACTGGGGCAGGTCTACCTTCCGACACCGGGGGATCGCCGTTCGATGCGAAGGCCCATGCGAAGGCGGTGCGAAGGGCCTCGCGAGGGGCTGCGCTGCGGGTGCGGATGGATCCGACCAGGCGGATTGGGGGCGTGGTTGGACTGCGGAATGGAGGCGCGGCAAGACAGCGACGAGGCTTCGGACGGAGATCGAATCTTGGCCGATTGCTGTCCTACCGGAGCCCTATCAAGCCGATACCGTTCCGCCCCCGCTCATTGCTCAGGGTGGAAGGTCAGGGTTCAGTGCATTCCAGACTTGTTTC
>DASUCK010000076.1:0-14211 GCA_036276095.1 Nonomuraea sp.
CCCGGACTCCGCGCGGGACTCGGCCCCGGAGCCTCGGCCAGGGACGGGACCGGAGCCAGCACGAGAAGCCGCGCCCGGAGCAGGGACGGCGCCAGGAGCAGGGACGGCGCCAGGGCCGGCGACAGAGCCGGGGACGGGACCGGAGCCGGACGCCCGCCTCCGCTCGCCCCGCCGCAGGAACAGGGCCACCACCCCCCGCGGCACCTCCAGCACCGCCAGGAACACCAGCAGGTAGAACATCAACGCCAGCCAGACGAACCCCGGCCACGCCAGCCAGTGCCCCAGCTCCGCCCGCGAGCTCACGAACGTGCCCACGACGAGCAGGAGCAGCCCCACCACGACCCAGGTCAACGCCGTACGCAGCCGCCCGGGCACTGTGGTCGAGCGCACCAGACGGCGCCACAGGTAGTAGTGCGCCAGCAGCACCCCGCCGACGAAGATCAGGACGAACACATAATGATGCTACGTCCGGCCACACCACCCCCGATCCGCCGGGGAGGCCACCGCACGGCCCCACACGCGCTCTGCCGCAGGCCCCACGCTCTGCCGCAGGCCGCTGCGGGGCCGCCTACGACTTGGCCGCCGGTTTCTTCGCCGGTGCCTTCTTGGCCGGTGCCTTCCTGGTGGTCTTCTTCGGCGCGGGCGCTCGTTCGCGCCGCTCGGCCAGCAACTCGGCGGCGCGCTCGATCGTGATCTCCTCGACCGTGTCGCCCTTGCGCAGGGAGGCGTTCGTCTCGCCGTCCGTCACGTACGGCCCGAACCGCCCCTCTTTGACCACCACCGGCTTCTTGGAGACCGGGTCGTCGCCCAGCTCCCGCAGCGGCGCCGCGGCGGCGGCCCGCCGCCCGCGCTGCTTGGGCTGCGCGAACAGTTCCTTGGCCTGCTCGATCGTCACCGTGAGCAGGTCGTCCTCGGAGGCGAGCGACCGCGAGTCGGACCCCTTCTTCAGGTACGGGCCGAACTTCCCGTTGGCCGCCACGACCTCCTCGCCCTCCAGCTCGCCCACCACGCGGGGGATCGTCAGGAGCTTGAGCGCGTCCGCCAGCGTGATCGTGTCCAGCGACATGCTCTTGAACAGCGAGCTCGTACGCGGCTTCGGCGCGTCGGCCTTCTTCGTCCGCCGCTTCGGCGCCCCTTCCTCGGCCGGCTCGGGCTCGGGCAGGATCTCCGTCACATAAGGCCCGAACCGCCCGTCCTTGGCCACGATCATGTTTCCCGACACCGGGTCGCGCCCCAGCTCCCGGTCGCCGCTCGGCCGCGAGAACAGCTCCTCGGCCTTCTCCGCCGTCAGCTCGTCAGGCGTCATGTCCTCGGGCACGTTGACCCGCGCGCCGTTCCTGTCCAGATACGGGCCGTAGCGCCCGACGCGCAGGACGATGTCCGTCCCCTTGATCGGGAACGAGCTGATCTCCTTGGCGTCGATGTCGCCGAGGTCGGTGACCATCTCCTTCAGGCCCTCGTCGCCGTCGGCCCCGTAGTAGAAGCGCTGCAGCTCGGGCACCCGCTCCGCCCGGTCGTTGGCGATGTCGTCGAGCACCTTCTCCATCTCGGCCGTGAAGTCGTAGTCGACCAGGTTGCCGAAATGCTGCTCCAACAGGTTGACCACGGCGAACGCCAGGAACGACGGCACCAGCGCCGTCCCCTTCTTGAACACGTAACCGCGGTCGAGGATGGTGCCGATGATCGAGGCGTACGTCGACGGCCGCCCGATCTCGCGGTCCTCCAGCTCCTTGACCAGCGACGCCTCGGTGTAGCGGGCCGGCGGCTTGGTCGAGTGTCCGGCCACGTCGAGCCTGGTCACGCTGAGCGGGTCGCCCTCGGCCAGGTTGGGCAGCCGCTTCTCGGCGTCGTCGCGGTCGCTCGACGGGTCGTCGGCGCCCTCGACGTACGCCTTCAGGAAGCCGTAGAACGTGATCGTGCGCCCGGTCGCGCTGAACTCGACGTCTTCCCCGGTCGACGACCGCCCGCCGACCTTCACGGTGATCGACTCGCCGACCGCGTCCTTCATCTGGGACGACACCGTACGCTGCCAGATCAGCTCATACAGCCGGAAGCGGTCACCCGTCAGCCCGGTCTCCCCCGGCGTGCGGAACTGCTCGCCCGAGGGCCGGATCGCCTCGTGGGCCTCCTGGGCGTTCTTGACCTTGCTGGTGTAGACCCTCGGTTTGTCCGGGACGTACTCGCGGCCGTACAGCTTGATCGCTTGCGACCGCGCTGCCGCGATCGCCGTCTCCGACAGCGTGATGCTGTCGGTACGCATGTAGGTGATGAAGCCCTCTTCGTAGAGCCGCTGCGCCACCTGCATCGTGTACTTCGCCGAGAAGCCCAGTTTCCGGCTGGCCTCCTGCTGCAACGTGGTCGTCCGGAACGGCGCGTACGGCTTGCGCGTGTACGGCTTGCGCTCAACGGACCTGACCGCGAACGACGCCCCCTGGAGCCGGCCCGCGAGCGCCCCCGCGGCCTCCTCGGACAGGTGGAGCACGTCGGTGTTCTTGAGCCGGCCGGTACTGGCGAAGTCGCGGCCCTGCGCCACCCGCCTGCCGTCGACCTGCGTCAACGTGGCCGTGAAGTCGCGTGGCCGCTCCTCCGCCTTGTTGGTGTCGAACAGCGCCTGCAGGTCCCAGTAGTGGGCGACGGTGAACGCCATGCGATCGCGCTCGCGCTCCACCACCAGGCGTGTCGCGACCGACTGGACGCGTCCGGCCGACAGCCCGCGCTTGACCTTCTTCCACAGCACCGGGCTGACCTCGTAGCCGTAGAGGCGGTCGAGGATGCGCCGGGTCTCCTGGGCGTCCACGAGGCGCAGGTTGAGGTCGCGGGGGTTGGCGACGGCGTCGCGGATGGCCTGCGGGGTGATCTCGTGGAAGACCATACGGTGCACCGGAACCTGGGGTTCCAGGACTTCGCGAAGGTGCCAGGCGATCGCCTCGCCCTCGCGGTCCTCGTCAGTGGCGAGGTAGAGCTCGTCAGCGTTGGCCAGCAGCCGGCGCAGCTTGCCTACCTGCGCCTCCTTGTCAGGGTTGACGATGTAGAGAGGCTCGAAGTCGTGCTCCACGTTGACCCCGAGGCGCGCCCACCGGACCGAGCGGTATTCCTCGGGGATGTCATCGGCCTTCTCCGGCAGGTCGCGGATGTGTCCGATGCTGGACTCGACCGTGTAGCCGGCACCGAGGTATTGCCCGATCGTCTTCGCCTTGGCCGGCGACTCGACGATCACCAGGCGCGTTCCGCCGGTGCGGCCGTTCTTGGCTGGCACGCTGCTTCCTACCTCACTGTTCGCTCGCAAATCCCCCTGCCGGGAGCCGGCATGGACTGAAAGGCAACCCGGCTCGCGGAAATTTCCTTCCCCCGGGCTACCCACTAGCTTCCGGGTCCACCCACAAGCACGCAGAATAAGGCCCATCGAGCGGCATGGCGCCCTGACTCACCCTGGAGACTAATCGTTGTGCTCGACTACTCCTACATGGATATCTTCATTCCGCGCGACCTCACTCGCGAAGCAGCACGTCAGCTGCTGACCGAACACGCAGAGTACGGTCAGTGGGAGCTCGCCCGGGTCCGCGTGCACCCCGACGGCAGCCGCCACGTACGACTCCGCCGTAAGATCATCCGAGTGCGCAGCACCCTCTGACCGTGGGCATGGCTTTGCCCGCCCCGGGCCGCGCCCCCGGAACGGGCAAAGCATCTAGCGTCGCCTACTCACCGGCTGTGAGCGGGCACGCGTCCTGCGGTCGTGAGGTGGATACGTACAGGGCGATTCCCCTACTTACGGCTACTTACGGCCGAAGCGGAACCGGCGGGCCGAGGCGAACAGCGTCGCCGACGCGGCGAACATGGCGCCGAGCATGAGCGCGAGCAGCGAGCCCGAGTTCATCCCGGTCACGCCCGCGGGCTGCGCGGCGCTCATCAGCCCGATGTCGCCGACCGGCAGGCCGCGGGTGACCGAGTTCACCGTGCCGCCGACGGGGGTGGAGGCGACCAGTTCGGTCGCGGCGTTGAGCGGGGAGGCCGCGCCCCTGGCGCCCCGGCCGGTCCGGTCCGGACGGCCGGACATCGCCCTCCGGTCGGTCTTCGCGGGCTTGGCGTGCTTGCCGGACTTGGCGGGCTTGGCGGGCTTGGCGGGCTGTTGGGCCGGCTTGGCCGGGGTCTGCGCCTGCGACGGCAGGCCGGGCAGGTCGGGCAGCACCGGCAGGCCGACCGTCCTGGCGGCGTCCTGGACCAGCGGCAGCGCCGAGCCGGCGCCCTGCGCCTGCTCGGTCAGACCGTCGAGCGGGGTGCCGGCCGTGACGTCCCGCACCGGGCCGGCGACACCGCCGAACTGCGTCTGCCCCGTCACGTCCTGAACCTGCCCGGTGACGCCCGAGAGGCCGGCGAGCGGCGTGGCCTGGGTGAGGTCCTGGAGCTGCGTCCCGACGGCCGGAGCCCCCTGCGTCGCGCCGGTGACCCCTTGCAACGCGCCCAGCGCCGGCGCGCCCTGCAACGCCCCCACGGCGGGAGCCCCCTGCAGCGCCCCCAGAGCCGGCGCGCCCTGGAGGCCGCCCAGCGCCGGGATCGAGCCCGGCCCGCCCTTGGCGGCCGCGAGCTTCTCGTTGGTACGGGCGGCGAACCTGCCGGCCGGCGCGTGGCCGGGACGCCCGGCGTGGGCCCCGCCGAGGCACCCGGCGGCCGCGTCACCCAGGACGGCCGCCGCGTTGCCGCAGACGTTGACCGGCGCGGTGATCGGCGCCACCACCTGGTTGCCGCTCAGCACGCCGCCACGCCCGGAGGTGTGGTTGCCGCCCGCGCCCCGGCCGGCCTTCTTGACCGTGGCGCCGCCCTTGCAGCCCGCGAACGCGTGCCCGACCAGCGCCGCCGCGTTGCCGCACACGTTGACCGGCGCCGTGACCGGCGCGACCGCCTGGTTGCCGCTCAGCACGCCGCCCTCCCCGGACGTCCGGTTGCCGCCGGCGCCGTGCGGTCCGTGCACGGTGGCGCCGCCGGTGCAGTTGGCGGAGGCGTTGCCCGCCGCGTTGCCGCAGACGTCGACCGGCAGGCTCACCGGGGCCACGACCTGGTTGCCGCTGCCCGCCCCGAACCGGCCGTCGGTGTCGTTGCCCGACGAGCCGGCCGCCATGTGGCGAGTCTGGTAGGCCGCGCCGGGGCCGCCGTCGTTGGTGACGGAGGAGCCGCCCCGGCAGCCCGCGAACGCCCGCCCGAACACCGCGATCGCGTTACCGCAGATGTTGACCGGCGCCGCGACCGGCGCGACCGCCTGGTTGCCGCCCAGCACGCTCCCGTTGCCCGAGGTGTCGTTGCCTCCCGCGCCGGTGCCGCCGTTGAGGACGTGCGTGCCGCCCCGGCAGCCGGCCGTGGCGTTGCCGAAGATCGCCACCGCGTTGCCGCACGCGTTGAGCGGCGCCGAGATCGGCGCCGTGACCTGGTTGCCGGCGAGCACGCCGCCGTCACCGGACGTGCGGTTGCCACCCGCGCCGCCCCTGCCCTGGTTCCGGACGGTGGCGCCGCCCCGGCAGCCCGCGTCGGACCTGCCGACGACCGCGATCGCGTTGCCACAGGCGTTGACCGGGATGCTGATCGGCGCGTTGACCTGGTTGCCCCCGGCGACGGAGCCGTTGCCTGAGGTCCTGTTGGGGATGCCGCCCGGACGGTCGTTCACGACCTCGGCGCCGCCCTGCGAGGACGCCTCCGCCGAGCCGACCACGCCGACGGCGTTGCCGCTGATGTCGATGGGCAGGGAGATCGGCAGGTCGACCTGGTTGCCGCCGCCGACCGCCCCGTCGCCGGAGGTGTCGGCGAATGCGGCGCCGCTGCCGGTGAACGACATGACCGCGACCGCGAGAAGGGCGGCAGGGGTCGATGTTCTGGCCCACGTACGCATGATGAATGCTCCAAGTGGTTCTGGGGGATACCTGACACGGATCGCGGGCAGGCCGAGGCCAGGGCTCAGCGCACAGCGGAGACCTCGGGGTTCGCGAACCGGATGAGCTGACATGTCACCCGCCGGCGGAGGGGATCGGTCCACGCTCCGCCGCTGATGTGGCCGGTCGTCAGAGGAGCCGGCCGCCGGATGGGCGGGGATCAGTCAGGTGAGAAAGAAGGGTCGTCCGCCGCTGTGCGGACGACAGGGGGCAGCACGTACGCCAGAGGAGCGCGCCGTGCCTGCAGCCGCGGGTCGAGAACGGACCTCGCGACATCCCCCGCGGCGGCCCCGAACGGGCCGCTGCCACCGCCGGTGGGCACCAGACCGCCGGTGTCCAGGATCTTCTTCCCGGTGCCGGACGGCGCCGGCAGGCCGGGATCCCGCTGGCTGTTGAGCCCGTCGACCGTACGCCCGGCCATGGCCTGAGCGTTGTCGGAGGCCATGGCGGGACCGGAGCCCGCGAGTGCCTGCGGTGTGAGCATTTGAGGGGAGCCGGCGTCAGCGGCCGCCGGACCGGCGGTGAGCATGCCGAACAGGACAGCCAGCAGCCACCCGGCGGCCATCAGAGCGCCGATCGCGACCGCCCGCACGACGAGCCGACGGGCACCGGCCGCGAACCGCGCCATCCGGTCGACCCGCTCGACGGTCGGGTGCTGCCCCCGGGAGGGCACGGGCGGGCACGGGGCAAGGGACTCCGCCCTCACCAGCCGTATCTCCGCGCCTGCCACGTGACCCTCCCGAATTTCCCGAACCGGCCAAGCCACACAGGGGCCGGTGCGTGGAATCTCCCCTCAACGGTCCGTAACCGTAGCAGTACTCAAGGTCGCCGCAAGCCCTTTTCACGGCACCTCCACGAATTCACCAAGCCCCCACCGCCCAAACCCGCCCAACCCACCCACCACACCCGCCCCCACTCCACGAGACCCCCATCCGGAGCCCCCGCTCCCCTGTCCGACCGCACGCATCCCGCTTCTGAACCCGACCGCAATCTCGGTATGACGCACTCCGAAGAGTTTGCTAACCTTACTGAGCCGACGCGAGATGACGGTCCCGCGTGCAGGCACCAAGTCCGGGTGGCGGAATAGGCAGACGCGCTAGCTTGAGGTGCTAGTGCCCAGTGATGGGCATGGGGGTTCAAGTCCCCCCTCGGACACACACCGCACGCACATGTGGGGGTTCCGGTTCAACCCGGGCCTCCACATATTGCTTTTCTGGGTAGTACGTGAGCTTCAGGCCAAGCTGGGTGTAGAGCTCGGCCTTGTCATCCGCGTCAGCCTCTCCGACGAGCCGTACCAGGTCACCGAGGCTCATGCCTGGCATGGCACCGCCCGCGCCGCCGCCAACGACAGCGGCAACCGTCTGCTGCGTTCCCGAGTGAGCCCAAGCGGCGATGCTGCCCTACTACGGCCAGATCGAGGCCGCCGTCGAGCTGGCGAAGGAGGCCAGCGAGGACCGGTGCGTGCACGGGAAGCTGCGCGGCCCATGGGGGTGTCCTTCACGAGATACCGGTGTGGCACCCCTTGTGTAGGGGTGCCACTTTCATGCGGGCTTTGACAACGTGGCGGACTTTTGAGCTGCGGGGCGATGAACCTCACTGGGTCCAGATGGCGGCGTATCGGCCCAGCTCGGTGCTGATGTGGACAGGGTAGAAGCCCTTGGCGCGGAGCTCGTCGAACCGGCTCTGGTAGACCGGGGCGGTCATGTTGACGTAGGAGTACCAAGGGCCGGACTTGTCGTCGCGCCAGACGGTGGTGTAGTGGCCGGTCGTGCTCATCGTGATGGCCGCCGCGCGGTAGCCCTTCGCCACCTGGCGCCTGAACTCGACCTCGTGCCGTGCCTGCGACAGGCCGACCTTGACCAGCCATCTCACCCCGCCTGGGTTGGCCGACCAGACCGCGGCGTAGCGCCTGGCGGCGGCGGTGCCGTACACGTCGACCGAGGTGAGCATCAGGCCCTGCGCGCGGGCGGTGCTGGAGGTGCTGAGCAGTTCGGCCGCGCTGATGCCGTGCTTGGCGATGAACCGGGAACCGGGCTTCTTCACGAAGATGGCGGCGAAGCGGGCGCCCGTGCCGGCGCCGGTGGCGCTGACCACGGCGGGCTGGAAGCCCTGGGCGGTGAGTTGCTCGAAGCGCGTCTGGTAGCCGCTGGGGGACATGTCCTGGTAGAAGGCCCAGGGCAGGTCGCCGCCCAGGGCGCGGCCGGAGGTCGACCACGTCGCCGAGTAGCGGCTGCGGCCAGCGGCGTCGAAGGTGACGCTGACCGTGATCGGCCGATAGCCCCTCGCGCGCAAGGTGGCGAACCGGGCGGTCTGCTGGGCGGAGCTGATCGCGTGGTAGGAGACGAACGGTGGCGCCGTCCGCGCGGTCGCGGAATGCGCCGGGGAGGCTCCCGCCGCCAGGGCGGGGGCCGCCATCGGGACGGCGGCGGCCAGGGCGAGCGCGGCCGTGGTCACGCCTACGGCGGCGGTTCTGCGGATCATCGTGTTCATGGAACGGTCCTCTCTGGGTGGAAAGCGATTGGGACGGTGTGGTTGATGTCGTGGGAGGCGTTGGGCGGCACGGGAAGGTTCACAGGGGTCGCGTGGTCAGTGCGGGGAGGTGTAGAGGGTCCGCCATGCGGGGTTGCCGGCGGTGCACTGAATCGAGGGCTTGCTTGCCCGGCGTTCGGAGCAGACCTTCAGATCCACCTGGTAGACGCGGTGGTAGGTGAAGGAGAACGTCTTGGCGGCGCGGAAGGCGCAGGTGCGGACGGAGTGATGCGTCCAGGCCACCCGGGTGCCGGCGGCGTTGATCGTGGCGATGCCGAACACCGCCCACCCGCAGGCGGAGCTCCTGGTCAGGTCGGAGACCGTGCCGGAGACCGTCAGCGTGGCGGCGGAGGGGAGCGTCTCGTGGTTCTCGCCGATCGGGGTGATCGTGCCGGAGGCCTTGGCTCGTTTGCCGCCGGGGGAGGAGTACGGGCCCCACGTCGACGCCGAGGCGGTGGCTTGAGTCGTTGGCGAGGAGTGCGTGGTGGCGGTGGCGGACACGGTGGGCGAGGCAAGGAGCGCCGCCGCGATGAAGCCGATCAAGGCGGGTGAGCGGTTGTTCATGTGCCTTCTCCCAGATGTGAAGGGGTTGTCAGAACCGTGCGCGTGGTGGGCGTAGCCGAAGCGTTCGGACAGGCGCGCCAGGGCACGCCGGTGCGTGCGGTAGAGCACCGCGTTGATCACAGTTCGGTGGTCGGTCCAACGGCCGCCCGCGGGCGGCAGCGGAGCCCGTCGTTCCCCCTCAGCGTTCGTCTGATCTCCTCGACCCACACGTCATGCGTGACACGTCGTGCTGAGTGATCAGCGATCAAGTCGTACCTCGGCGGCGGACTGGCGTCGGCGGTCGCGCAGCCAATGGCCGAGCGTCACCAGTCCGAAGCCGGCGAGGTAGACCGTCGAGGTGAAGGCCAGATAGCCGAGGCTGCCGTCGAGCAGCTCTTGTGCGTCACTGCGCGGGAAGGCGGCGTTGGCGCCGTTGGTCCACTCCATGACCAACAGTCCGGTCTGGAACGTGTAGACCTGGGCGAAGACAACGGAGAATGCGAGGTAGGCACCGAGCCGATTGCGGATCAGCAGCCCGATTGGCAGGGCCAGCAGAACGACGACGATGGCGATCAAGGTGTGTCTCCCTTGTGAATCGGCGGATCGGAACGCGTCCACTGTCTCCGGAGTGGTCGGGGCTTCACATCGACGCCAGCGCTGGATTCCGCTCGGTGCTGGCCGGTAGGTGCTGGCACTGATGCCGAAACGGCCTCCCGCGGTGGACAATGTCGCGGTGACTCGCATGCGCTGGTGGATGGTGGCGGCAACGGCCGCGTGCGTCGGCGCATGGACTGGACTGGCCGCTGCGGGGATCGGCGGCTGGGCGTTCGCCGTCTACCTGCTGGGGCTGGTGCCTTTGGCGCTGGGTTGGCTGATCGCGATCCGGGCGCCCGCCACTCCGGCGTCGGGCGCGCTCGCGGGGATCGCCGTGTCGATGCTGGGCGTGCCCGCGCTGGAGGCGTGGGGACGCGACTCCTGGTGGGGCGGTGCGATCTGGTCGTGGCAGGTGGTGGGGTTCCTGATCCTGCTGCTGGTCTTCCCTGACGGTCTCCTGCCCGGGAGGCGGTGGCGGCTGGCGGCGGCCGCGGTGCCCCTGTCCGCGCTCGGCGTGACGGCGGCGATGACAGTGACCATGAACCACTACGATCCGCCGCCGGTGGTGCGCTCGCCGATCGCGGTGCCGCCCGGGATATGGATGCCGCTGATGGCGATCGCGCTGGCCGTACTGCTCCTGGTGGCGGTCGTCAGTGTGAGCGCCGTGGTGGTGCGCTATCGCCGTGGTGACGAGCGAGTCCGCCTGCAGACTCGATGGCTCGTCCTGGCCGCCGGGCTGGTCGTGGTCCTCATGGCGGGAAGCTGGGCGATCACCACGCTCGGCTGGGCGGGGCCCACCGCCTACAACGGCTTTCTCCTCGGCATCGTGGTGCTCGTGCCGTCCGCGGTGGCCGTGGCCATCCTGCGCCACGACCTGTTCGAAATCGACAAGATCCTGAGCGACTCGGCGGCATGGGCGCTGACCACGATCATCGCCGCAGGGGTGTTCGCAGCCTCCGCGGTCGGGCTCGGCTCCCTCCTCGGCCGCGACTCCCCTCTGGGCCGATATGGTGCGGTGTTCGTGTCCGCGATGATCCTCATGCCGGTGTTCCGGCGGGTACACGACGCCACCGGGCGGGTCTTCGACCGCGAGCGCACGGTCATCCTGGCCGGGATCCTGAGCTTCGTCGACCGGGTGCGAGACGGCGCGGCAGAGCCGGAATCGGTCCAGGAGACGCTGCGGGCCCTCCTCAACGATGCCCACCTGCTCGTCCTGCTCACCGAGGCCGACCACGACGGGTACGTGGACGTCCAGGGTGTGGAGGCGACCGTGCCCGCGGGCCGGACCACGCTGCCTCTGCGCACCGCCGGCGCCGACATCGGGTTGGTCGTCCTCGGCAGAGATTCCGCTCGCCAGCTCAGACGGGTCCGCCTCGCGGTCTCCGCGGCCGCGCTGCCGATCGAGGTGAGCCGGTTACGCCTCGGCCTGCGCAGGGCTCTCACCGAGGTGTCGGAGAGCCGGCGGCGGCTGGTGTCAGCCGCGGTCGCCGAACGCAAACGGCTGGAACGCGACCTGCACGACGGTGCGCAGCAGCACCTGCTGGCGGTCGGCATGCAGCTCCGTTCCGCCCAGCGCAACCTCGGCCCTGCCGACCCCCTGTTCATCGAACTGGACCGGGCCGTGGACCGGCTGGAGGACACCGTCGGCGAGCTGCGCAGGCTCGCGCACGGCCTGCGCCCCGCCAGTCTCGACGACGGGCTCGTCGCCGCGCTGCGCCGGCTCGCCGCACAAAGCGCCCTGCCGGTCGACCTGCGCGCCGACACGGTGGAGACCAGCGACGTCGTGGCCGCCACCGCGTACTTCCTGGTCGCCGAGGCGATGACCAACGTGCTGAAGCACGCCCGGGCGACCGGCATCCGCGTACGCGTGCGCCAGGCCGAGGAGCAGTTGCACATCGCCGTCACCGACGACGGCATCGGCTCTGCCCCGTCCCAGCTGTCCTTGACCACCCTGCGCGATCGTGTCGGCGCGGTCGGCGGGACCCTCTCAGTGACCAGCGCGGCGCATGAGGGCACCACCATCGAGGCGGTCATGCCGTGCGCGTCGTAGTGGCAGAAGACTCGGCGCTGTTTCGCGAGGGCATCGTCCGACTCCTGGAGGACGCCGGCCACCACGTGGTCGCCGCCGTCGGCGACGCCCGTGCCCTGGTCGACGCGGTTCGCGCCCATCGGCCGGACATCGCGGTCATCGACGTCCGGATGCCGCCGACGATGACCGACGACGGCGTACAGGCAGCGCAGCTCCTGCGACGGGAACTGCCCGGCTTCCCCATACTGCTGTTGTCCCAGCACATCGAGACGGCCCACTCGGTGCCACTGGTCAGCACCGGGGCGTTCGGCTATCTGCTCAAGGATCGGGTGCTGCGCGTCGACGATTTCCTCGCCGCCCTCATCAGAGTCGCGGACGGCGGTTCGGCCCTCGACCCGGAGGTGGTGGCGGCGCTGATCCAGGCGCAGAACACACTGATCGCGCGCCTGTCCGAGCGCGAGCGCGACGTCCTCGCCCTGGTCGCCGAGGGGCATTCCAACACCGCCATCGCCACCCGCCTGGTCATCGCCGAGCGCACCGTGGAGGCGCACATGCGCTCAATCTTCCAGAAACTCCACATTCCGGACTCGGCGGAGCGTCATCGCCGGATTCTGGCCGTCCTGGCCTACCTGAAATCCCTCTGACAGGTTCGGCTACGGCCAAGAACGGTCACCCATCACGGCATCAGCATCGACTCCAGAGCCGCGGCCAGACTCGCCGATCCCCGGACGATCGGCGGCGGCGTGTTCAGCGCCGGCGGCGCGACCGTGGTGCGCGCCGCCGCCGTCATCGGCCTGGTGAGCCTGCTGGTGGTGGCGGTGTCGGCGCGCCGTCACCCGGCGGACGAGGATAGGGTCGGCGGTGACTCGGCCGCCGCGGAAAGCGGGAGGTGACGCCGTCGTGCGGATCGGTGAGCTGGCGCGGGTCGCCGGGGTGTCCACCCGGGCCCTGCGCAACTACGAGCAGCGCGGCCCGCTGTGGTCCGGCCGCAGCGGCCGCTGTGGCGGCGTGGCCCGCCAGCTGTATGACCCACCGGCGTTGTTACGGAGAGACTTGATCAATAGAGAAGCCTCCGATGTGGTGAAGGGATCGAATCTGCACCGCACGGAGGCTTCATGCCCCACCCGGAGATCGTTTCATTGGGTGCCTCGCCGTTGCTGCTTCGACACCCTCCACATGTGGGGCTGGTTGTCAGTCAGCGAAGCAGGAGCACGGCGTTGTCGGTACGGGCGAAGAGACTCCCGTTGGTAAGAACAAAGGGGGCCGCGATCTCCTCATACCCGATCTCCTCCCCTAAATCTGCGGAAAAGTCTGACGACCATGTGGTTGCCTCGTCCAAGGCGACGCTCCATCTCAAGTCGCCGGTGCTGGCGTCGAGCGCCTGTAGGCCGCCGTTTTCGGTCGCCAGGTGCAGGGTGCTTCCGGCGAGCAACGGCGCTCCGACGACGGAGGCGGTCAGGCGCCGGGTCCATCGGAGGGCCCCCGTGGTGAGATCCAGGGCATCGAGCCGCTTGTCGGTGCGGCAGTAAACGAGGTCGGGCCCGAAGATCGGTGCTCCGGCAGGAGGATCGTACGGGTCAAAAATCTCTCGCAGGACGAGCGTCTGCTCTGGCCGCCCCGTTCCTGGATCAAGGCCGGTCAGCGTTGGTTCCTCCGCGTGATCGGCATGGAGCCGGTGTTGGTAAACCCAGACAAAGCCGTGTGCCCACACGGGATGGCAGGAGTCGACGAGCACGATGTCCGGGCTTGCGCATGGAGTTTCCCAGGTGCACGCCGATTGATCGTCTCCATAGATCTCCCAGCGTAGAGCGCCGGTACGCAAGTCAAAGGCATGCACCCCGCCACCTTCGTGGCGATGCGGCTCATAGCCTTCAGCGACCAGCGCCATCCCATCGGCGATGGTGGGATGGACGCGGAGCAGACCGTATGTGAGGTTGTCAGAACGCTCGCTGGCCTGCCAGCGGGGCTGACCGGTGGCGGCGTCGAGAGCCTCTACCCCGCCGTGGCCGATACGTAAGAGCAGGTCATCGACCACGGTCGGTCTCCCCGCTCCTTCGAGCTTCCAGCTCAGCTGTCCATCCGTTCGGCGGCACCCGAAGGTTTCCTCGCCGGTGTCGAGGATGACCAGGTCGGGGGTGAGGGCGGGTGGCCACTCCAGGCGCATGAGATCCCAGTCGTCGCGATCCTGCGGATTGTCGCAATGCTGCTGATGCCACAGCCTCTGGCCGGTGTCGACGTCGAAGGCGCAGGCATTGCCTTCAGCGTCGCTCACGTACATCACGCCATCGGCCACGGTCGGAAGCGCAGGGCTCGCAGGCATGGTGAACCGCCGCACCACCTGCGGTTCGTTGACAATGCCCCGGCCGGAGCATCGCCCGGTGCGAGCCAGATCGCCGTGGGGCACGGTACCTTGGGTCATTTTCGACAGCCTCCGTAACTTGTCGGGCTTGGGGGTGTGGGATGGTCGTGGGAGCCAGGTCCTGACCTGTGTGGATGAAGGCGGACGGTTTGATCCCCGAAGGCAGACCATGGTCTGGTTCATGGAGCGCGGGCGAGTCACCACGAGGCTGACGACGTCGCTGATTTCGCCACCGCCTTGCT
>DASUCK010000077.1:0-3794 GCA_036276095.1 Nonomuraea sp.
CCTGCGGTATCCAACCCGCGCATATCAGCCTGACCGCGCGTCGAAAGACACGCTGCAACGGCCACCGATCCGGAACCAAGAGAGGCGCCGCCGATCATCACGACCGGCGGCGCCTCACCCTGCCCATTGACAGGAGTGGACTACATATCAGATGTCAGCAGACATGCTGCTGACACGTGCCAGAACCGGCGGACCCCCGATACCGGCGACAAACGGTTCATGGCCTGCTACCGCGACCCTGAAGGCCGGCGACGCTCCGCCGGCACCTACTCCACCCGCCGGGCCGCCGAACGCGCCGCCCACCGCGAGGAAGCCAAAGTCAGGGACCGCGCCTGGCATACCACTCCCGTGGCCAGGTCATGTTCGCCGAATACGTGCACACCGTCTGGTTGCCACTTCATGCCCGCCTTCGGCCGTAGGCCGATGGGCAAGATTCTCCCCTCGGAGGTATAACGCTGGGTGACAATCGCTTCGGAGAACGACCTGTCCGCGGCGTCGGTGGACAAGTACCACACCATGCTGCGCTCGGTCTTCGAACACGCCCTGGTCGACCGAGTCGTCACCTTCAACCCGTGTGCCCACCCCCAGTTCCCCAAACGGGTCAAAAAGACCACCCTCACCCTCACCCCCGCCGAGTACGACGCCATCCTCGTCGCCGTCCCCGACAAACACCGGCTGCTGATCCAGCCCGCGTCCAGGCTGCCGACCAAGATGGTCGACAGGGGCGGCCCAGTCGAGGCTAGCGGGCCTCCGCGTGGGGGTACTCACAGTGGGGACATTGCCAGACCACCAAGTCGGTATCGACGAACGTGACAGCACCGCATTGTCCGCCGGACGTTTCGACGCGCCCGCTGTCCAGATCAATGTGCACGCTCATCCGACATCCACGACAGCTCGTGCGCACTTCTCGACCCCCTTTGCCTCACCAGCGTGCTCGACCGTGGCCGCGCGCCAGTTGCGCCATGTTCTGGGCGAACCCCGCGGCCAGCGAGGAGAGCAGGAAGATCGTGATCGCGCCCCCGAACATCGCCTTGCGTCCGTACAGGCCCGAGAGCTTGCCCCAGATCGGCGTGGAGGCCGTCGAGGTGAGCAGTGTCGTCGACAGCACCCAGGCGAGCTGGTCCTGGCCGCCGAGTTCGCCGACGAGGGTGGGCAGGGTGGTGGCCACGATGGTCTGCGAGAGCGCCGCGACCAGCATCCCGAGCATCGACCCGGCCAGCACACGAGGATCTGCCGGTGCCTGAGCTGCGGTGTCGCCGGGGCTGCCGCGACTGTCGCCGGGGTACTGGCGCGGTCGCGAGGCTGAGGGTCTTCGGGCTCACGGGCGGGTCTCCTGGGGTTGGGAAGACGGTGCCGTTGCGCCGAGGTGGCGCACCAGTCCGGCGTTGAAGTCGGCGAGCAGTGCGGCGAAGGTCTCCACGGTCGCGGGCGGCCAGGAGGTCAACAACGCGCGGACAACGCTTCGGCGTTCCGCCCGGGTTGTGGCGAGCACCTCCTCGCCGTGGCTGGTCAGCCGCAGCAGGAAGGCGCGCCGGTCGGCTGCGTCCGGAGCCCGCTCGACCAGCCCGGCCTGCTCCAAGGCGGCCACCTGTCGACTGATCGTGGAGGCGTCGAGCCGGAAGTGGTCGGCAAGCGCCCCGGGACGCTGCGCCCCAGCATCGTGCAACCGGCACAAGATGGCGTAGGTCGCCCGCTCCACCGGCCCCTCATGTCCGGCGCCACGCAGGGTGACCTTCTGAGCGCGACGCACCAACAGCGTCAGCTCCTGCTCGATCCGCTCGATCGCGCCCGCTACATCCGAGTACTCGTCTCGTTGCATGTGCCAAGTATATGTGGCACCGCTGGTTGCCAAGTCCGCTCCGGTTGGGTCAGGGGTCCGGGTCGGGCTCTCCGGGCGCCCTGTCCGGTCCGGAGGCGCGGGGGTGGCCGGGTCCCGGCGGCGGCTCCGGGCTCGCGGCGTGCTCGGCGAGGAAGGCTTCGATCGCGGCAATGCCGCGGGCGGCCTCGCGTCGTTCCTGTGCGCGCTGGTGGCGCCGAGGCGCCGGGGGCCCCTTCTCGTGCCAGGCCAGATAGGCGGCGTGCCCGCCGTAGCAGCAGGCCCCAATCGCGATGAGCCCGCCGACCAGGGCCCAGGTCAGGTAGCGCAGCACGTCGAGCAGCAGATAGGACGCCAGGTCCCACCCGCGGGTCTCGAGGGATCCCATCTGGCACCTCCCGCGTCGCACGAGCGCGGGCACGTCGGCGCCGCGCCGACCATGGTTTGCCTTTACAAGGGTAGACCCGTGTGTCTCCATTCGCCAGGACTGCTCGCTGCCGACCTGGGCTCACCAGAACGGGCTGGCTCCGGCGTCAGCGGTCCCCTCCTGGGTCAGGTGCGGGTTCCGACCGGGGTGTCGGTGCGGGCGTCGTCGCGGGTGTTCAGCAGGGCCAGGAGCTTGTCGCCCTCGACGTCGAGGTCGGGCAGCAGCCGGTCCAGCCACCGCGGCAGCCACCATGCCTTGTCGTCGAAGAGTGCCATCAGGGCCGGCACCAGCGTCATCCGGACGAGGAACGCGTCGAGCAGGATGCCCACGGCGAGGGCGAAACCGATCTGCTTGATCATGATGTCGTGGCTGAAGATGAACCCGGAGAACACGGAGATCATGATGATGGCTGCGGCCACCACCACCCGGCTCGCCTGGTCGAAGCCGTGCACCACGCTGGCGTGGCCGTGGTAGCCGTGCACGTAGGCTTCGCGCATCGAGGACACCAGGAACACCTCGTAGTCCATCGCAAGGCCGTAGAGGATGCCGGTGACGATGATGGGCATGAAGCTCATCAGCGGCCCACCGGTGTCGAACCCGAACAGGCTGCTGAGCCATCCCCACTGGAACACCGCGGTGGTGGCGCCGAAGGTGGCCAGGATGCTGAGCAGGAACCCCAGCGTCGCCTTCACGGGTACGACGACGGAACGGAACACCAGCATCAGGATCAGCAGCGAGAGGGCCACGATGATCGCGAGGTAGAGCGGAAGAACCTCGGCGAGCTTGTCGGACATGTCGATGCTGATCGCGGTGAAGCCGGTGACGCCGAGCGTGACGTCGTTCGCGACGGCCACCGGGTTGTCGGCTGCCCGCAGCTCGTTGACCAGCCGGCTGGTGGCCTCGTCGTCCGGGCCGGAGGTGGGGATCGCGCTGAAGACGGCCAAGTCTCCGGTCTCGGTGACTCCGACCGGGACGGCCATCACGATGTCCTCGCGCGCTTGGAGCTGGGCGGTGAGCCTTCCGGTGAGCTCGGGGGTGAGGGCCTGCTGTCCGGCCGGTTCCGCGGTCACCAGGAGGGGGCCGTTGAATCCCTCGCCGAAGCCGCGGCTGATCGCCTCGTAGCTCTGCCGGGCCGCGGTGTCCTGGTTGGCGGTGGCACCGGTCGGGATGCCCAGGTTCATGTCCGTCGTGGGCATCGCCAGGACGCCCAGGGTGCCGATGACGGCGATGATGACCGGCCAACGGAACCTGATCACGGCCTTCACCCAGTGGTCGGCGACGGTGTGCTGCTCCACCTCGATCTTGGCGCGGCGCTTGTCGCGAGCCCTGGTCGAGCAGATCCGCTCCCCCACCAACCCGAGTAGGGCCGGCAGCAGGGTCAGCGCGATCAGCACCGCCAGCGCCACGGTGGAGGCCGCCACCAGCGCCATGGTGGTGAGCATGCTGATCCGGATCACGCTCAACGCGGTCAGCGCGACGATCACGGTCAGGCCGGCGAAGAAGACCGCGCTTCCCGCGGTCCCGACGGCCCGGCCCACCGCATCCCGGGCG
>DASUCK010000078.1:0-4409 GCA_036276095.1 Nonomuraea sp.
GCTCCTGGATGCGCGCGAAAGACACGCGACGGGGACCAGCGGGTACGGCGGAGGCGTTGCGCGAGGCTGCCAACAGATGTCCTTCCGAGGGCTCGCGGCGGACTGACTACACGCACGCCAGACAACCTCGCAACGTGAGCAAGCATCGCGGGTCGTCAAAGGGCAGCGCAAAGGGGCAGTGTAGCCGAACGGCACACGCCTGTCCACTTCGCTCTCGCTGAACGCTCCACGTTGGTCGCAGCATCGCCCGTTCAGGCGGAAACGTCAAGCCCATGAGCGCGACTTTTAGCCGACTCGGAGCCCCGACGCTGGGTTTTCTCCCCTGTGTGACAAGTCGCTTACCGCCAGGCCCAAGACGATACCCGCGAACGGGGGCGGTTAACGCTCTGTCACGCCGGGGGTCGAACCCATGCCGACAACCGGTGTAGCTGTGACTGGGGTACCCCCACCCAAGGCTGCGCTAAACCAGATTTTTGGTAACAATTGAAAGAAGCGGCGCGCCCGCAGGTCGGGTCCGGGGCGTCAGGCGGTCCCCAACAGGGTGGACAGGCCGGCGACCAGCCATCGCGCACCCTTCCGCACCATCACGAACCTGGCCCGGTTGTGCGTGTACTGCTGCTGCGGCTCGGCCTCGCCGGGGATCTCCTTGACCGTACCAGTGTTCACGAAGAGCAGAACCTCGACGCGGTCGGGCTCGGCCCGCTCGACGCCGGCGCCCGCCACGGTGACCGTCTGGACGGCCTTCTGGGCCTTGGCCCGGGCGACCAGGCCGCCGCTCAGCCGCCTGTACTGCTCGGCCAGCTCGCCGGTGGTGTGGGAGCCGGCCCTGGCCAGGTCGTCCTCGACCGTGCGGTAGTCGTACGAGAGCAGGTCGGGGGCGATCTTGCGGGCCGCGGCGACGGCCTCGGCGGCGGCCGCGTCGGCGGCGCGCAGCTCGCGCAGGTTGAACCACATCGTGGGCACCAGCCAGGCGCCCGCGGCCACCAGCAGGCCGAGCAGCACGATCGTGACATTCCTCACAACACCTGCACCGCCTTGGACACCAGCCAGCCGCCGCCCACCTTGTCCAGGTCCATCGACCAGCGGTAGTAGCGGGCCTGGGGCGCGTTCGACGACCCGTCCCAGCGGATCTCCACGTCGGCCACGACCAGCACCTTGGCCTTCGTGCCGGTCAGCGAGACCAGGCCGGTGGCGCGCAGCACGCCGTCCTGGACGACCTTGCTGTCGATGGTGGTCGACTTGAGCTTGCCGGCGGTGGCGGCGTACTCGGCCCTGGCCGCGCCCGTCGAGGTGTCGAGAATGCGCTGCAGGTCGGCGTCGACGGTGCGGTAGTCCAGCGAGATCAGGTTCCTGGCGTGGGCGGCGGCAGCGTCGAGGGCCGCCGTCTTGTCGGCCGCCCTGCCCTCCTCGGCGCGGGCCTGCGCGGTGATCCACACGCCCGTGCCGACCAGCACCGCGAGCACCCCGCTGAGCACCGCGACGAGGATGCGGGCCGGTCGGGCGGCGAGTTCGGGCACGTCCGCTCACCTCTTCCCCACCGCGCCGGTCGCCGGATCATAACCCGCCGGATCCCCCTGGAGCCCGCGAACCAACCGAGGCGGTAGGGAAATCCGCATCCGGGGCTGAAAGGCGTCGAGGAGGCCGCTGAGCGCCGCCGGTCATGCCATGTCCATCCCATGCCATCCCATGCGATGCCATGCCATGCCGGACGCTATGGGGCAGGTGGTGCAGTGAGGGCGCGCAGGCTCGGGCGGAGCAGCCGGGCGAGCTCCTCCTGCGGGGCCTCACGCAGCTCGTCGAGCTCAAGGAGCTGGTGGCCGACCGTCACGCCGAGCATGATCACGGTCATCAGGGCGGCCCGCAGCCGGGCGTCCTCGCCGGGGATGGACTCCGCGACGCGGTCGATCTGCCGGGCCAGCGCCTCCCGCGCCGACGCGGCGGCCTCGGGGTGGGTGAGCATCGAGCGCATCATCGCCAGGGAGCCCTGCGGCAGCTCGCCGATCTTCACGGTGAGGGTGGCGAGGAGGTGGTCGACCAGCCCGTCGGCGTCGAGGCCCGCGTCCGGCGCCGGTGTCACCCGTACGGCCCGGCGGAAGAGCTCCTGCTTGCTGCCGAAATACTGCATGACCAGGGCGGGATCGACCTCGGCGGCCCGGGCGACGGCCCTGATGGTGGTGCGTTCGAAACCGACCTCGGCGAACAGCTCCCTGGCCGCGTCGAGGATCCTGCCCTCGGTCTTGCGGCGCCGCTCAGCCCGGGGCAGCGGTCTTTCGCTCACGACACCTGACTCTACACGCGTTGACCCATCGTTCCCTTCAGCTCTACGCTCGTTGAATCAACGAGTGTTGAGCGAAATGAGGCCATCCATGACCGTCGACGAGATCGTCAGCCGCTACCACGCCGCGATGCTCCACAAGTCAGCCGACGAACTGGCCGACCTGTACGCCGAGGACGGGTTGCACGAGTTCCCGTTCGGGGGGCTGGCGCCGTACAAGGGGAGGGAGGAGGTCCGCGCGGGCTACCGCGCCTCGTGGAGCGCCACACCGGCCCAGGTCCGGGAGGTGCGCAGGGTCGCGCTGCACCGTACGGAGGACCCGGAGGTCGTGGTGGTGGAGCAGATCGCGCACGTCGCGGTCGGAGACCGGGCGATCCCCGTTCCCGGCCTGCTGGTGCTCCGGATCAGGGGCGGCCGGATCGTCCACACGCGCGACTACATGGACGCCACCGCGATCGCCCGGATCCGCGGTTGACCGCACAAGGAAAAGAGGCGGCGCACCCGGCACCAGGATGCGTCCGCCTCTTTCGAAAGAGCTGAAACGTGAAACTACTTCACGGTGACGGTGGCGCCGGCGCCCTCGAGGGCAGCCTTGGCCTTCTCCGCCTGCTCCTTGTTGACCTTGCCGTCGAAGACGGGCTTCGGAGCGCCGTCGACCAGGTCCTTGGCCTCCTTGAGACCCAGGGAGGTGAGGGCGC
The DNA here is from genome assembly GCA_036276095.1 of Nonomuraea sp. Lineage (GTDB taxonomy): Bacteria > Actinomycetota > Actinomycetes > Streptosporangiales > Streptosporangiaceae > Nonomuraea. The sequence continues at coordinate 2,974 of DASUCK010000078.1, forward strand.
GGATCTCCTTGATGACCTGGATCTTCTTGTCGCCGGCGGCCTCGAGGATGACGTCGAACTCGTCCTGCTCCTCAACCGCGGCGGCCTCGGCGCCGGGACCGGCGGAGGGGGCGGCGGCCACTGCGACGGGGGCGGCGGCCTTGACGTCGAAGACCTCTTCGAACTGCTTCACGAACGCGGAGAGCTCAAGGAGGGTCATCTCCTTGAAAGCGTCGAGCAGCTCGTCGGTGCTGAGCTTCGCCATGATGTTTTCCTTACGTTGAGGACTTGCTGAAAACTCGGAACGGGACCGCGGTGAATGCGGCAATCCCCGGCCTTACTCGCCCGCCTCTTCGCGCTTGGCGCGCAGCGCGTCGGCCAGCTGAGCCAGCTGCGTGGGCAGCGCGGCGAACATCGCGGCAGCGGCGCTCTGCTTCGCCTTGAGCGCACCGGCAAGCTTCGCGAGAAGAACCTCGCGGGACTCGAGATCGGCGAGCTTGGTGACCTCGGCGGCGTCGAGGGTCTTGCCCTCCATCACGCCACCCTTGATCACCAGAAGGGGATTGGCCTTGGCGAAGTCACGCAGACCCTTGGCGGCCTCGACGACGTCGCCCTTGACGAAGGCGACAGCGGTCGGGCCGATCAGCAGGTCGTCAAGACCCGTCACGCCGGCCTCGTTGGCCGCGATCTTGGTCAGGGTGTTCTTCGCCACGGCGAACTTCGCATTCTCACCGAGAGACTTGCGCAGCTCCTTGAGCTGAGCGACGGTGAGACCGCGGTACTCGGTCAGAACGGCGGCAGAGCTGCCCTCGAACTCGCTCTTGAGCTCGGCAACCGCTGTCGCCTTATCCGCCCTCGCCATGGGCCTCCTTCCAGATGTGCCGCCGGCGAAGGGCCCTGACATGAGAACAGCCCCGGCGCAGGGGCGCACGGGGCTCGCACACGGATCAACACCATGTGAAAACTCGCATCACACCTGCGCGGGTCGTCCACAGGATGTGGAACCTTCGGCCGTCAGATAGTGAGCACCTGACGACGACCGGCGGTCTTTGGCATCGACCAGACTACGTCCTGGCCGCCGAGTTTCCAAATCGCTCTCAGTTGGTCGTGCCCTTGGGAAGCTCGCCCACCTGGTCGGCGGGCGGGGCCTCGATGCTCACGGGCTTGTTGAAGTCCTTGAAGAACAGCGTCGCGTCGAGCTTGTTGCCCTCCTTCTGACCGTTCAGCGCCAGCTTCCGCGGCAGCCCGTCAGCCGCCACCCACACGTCGAACTTGACGTCCTTCAGCTCCGCCAGGCCCGTCCTGGCCTGCTCCCGCTCATCGGCCGGCAGCAGCGCCACGGCCGCGTCGACCGGGAAGGAGCCGCTGTAGTGGGTGGTGTCCTCGCCGTTGACGCTCTCGTTGCCGACCGACGCGACGTCCTGCGAGGCCGTGACCAGCTTCGTCACGTTGGCCAG